>CACHDC010000070.1 GCA_902578445.1 uncultured Synechococcaceae cyanobacterium | reverse complement strand
TTTATTAATTTAATCCAAATATTCATTATTATTTGTTTTTGTTTAGCAAATTTCTATCATAATACTGAAGTATTAGCTTTGAGTTCTTTAGAAAGTCATAATTTCGTATCATCTGCAGTGAAAAATGTTGGACCTGCAGTTGTAAAAATTGATACTGAACGATTGGTAGAGAGGCAACAATTTGATCCTACTTTACTCGACCCTTTATTGAGGGATTTACTTGGTGAGCAAGGAATTACGCCTGAAAGAGAGAGAGGACAAGGCTCTGGAGTGATCATTAATGAGAATGGTTTAATCCTTACAAATGCTCATGTAGTAGAAAGAGTCGATGATGTTTCAGTTACTTTGGCAGATGGATCTATTTGTGATGGTCGAGTTTTGGGTACAGATGTAGTAACTGATCTAGCTATTGTAAAAATTGATGAAGATACTTACTCTGGTTTTGCTCCACTAGGAAATTCTGAAGATCTTGAAGTTGGGGATTGGGCAATAGCTCTTGGTACTCCCTATGGTCTTGAAAAAACAGTTACATTAGGGATTGTAAGCAGCTTACATAGAGATATTAATAGTTTAGGATTTTCAGATAAGAGACTGGATCTTATTCAGACTGATGCGGCAATAAATCCAGGAAATTCTGGGGGACCACTCATAAATTCCAATGGCGAAGTTATAGGAATTAATACATTAGTAAGAAGTGGCCCAGGAGCTGGTTTAGGTTTTGCGATCCCTATTAATCTAGCTAAAAATGTTTCTGATCAGCTGCTTGAAAATGGAGAAGTTATTCATCCATACTTAGGGGTGCAATTGATTTCTTTAAATCCTAGAATTGCCAAAGAACATAACCAAGATCCTAATTCGCTAGTTCAATTACCTGAAAGAAATGGTGCTCTAATTCAATCAGTAATACCTAATAGCCCCGCTCAAAAAGCTGGTTTAAGGAGAGGCGATTTAGTAATAGCAGCCGAAAATATTTCTATAAAAGAACCTAAAGCTTTACTGGATGAAGTAGAAAAAGCTCAAATAGGTAAAGTATTCCTTTTGAATATTTTGAGAGATAATAAAGAGATTGAGATATTTATCAAACCAGAACCTCTCCCTGGTTTGACATAAATCACCCATTGAAATTTAATAATTTATGACCATTAGATAAAAAAATTTTGGATTCACAAACTCAAATGAAACAAGTAGTTGCTGATGCAGCAATTAGGGAAGTAAAGAGTGACATGATTCTCGGATTAGGATCTGGATCTACAGCTGCGTTAATGATAAAAAGCCTCGCCAATGAAATTCGTCTTGGAAAACTTCAAAATATAAGAGGTGTAGCAACTTCTTTTCAATCAGAAGTTTTAGCGCTTGAACTGAATATCCCGCTTATCGATTTAGCCTCTGTGACTCAAATTGATTTGGCCATTGATGGAGCAGATGAAGTTGATCCAGGATATCAATTAATAAAAGGAGGAGGAGCATGCCATGTTAGAGAAAAGTTAGTGGCATCTAAAGCTGATCAATTATTGATTGTTGTTGATGAAACTAAACTTGTACAAAATCTAAATCAATCTTTCCCTTTGCCTGTAGAAGTTCTTCCAAATGCTTGGAAGCAAGTTCAGGAAGTCATTTCAGGAATGAATGGCAGTTCCTCTTTAAGAATGGCTACTAAAAAAGCTGGCCCAGTTGTTACTGACCAAGGCAACCTCATACTAGATGTATTATTTAATGATGGTATTAAGAATCCAAAAGACATTGAAATGAAGATTAATAATATTCCAGGAGTACTAGAAAATGGATTATTCGTTGATCTTACAGACAAAGTTTTAGTTGGCAAAATTGAAAACAACACTCCAGTGGTTTACTCACCCTCAAGAGTTAGCTAATCTTCAAATCTTATTTGAACTGAGTTAGCGTGGCTATGTAAGCCCTCACTTTGAGCAAGATTTATAATATCAAGGCTATTAACTTTTAAACTTTCTTCATTAAATTCTATTATTGAAGTATTTTTCATAAAAGTTTCAACCCCCAAAGAACCGCTAAATCTAGAATTTCCTGATGTAGGTAAAGTATGATTTGGTCCAGCAAGATAATCTCCAACAGCTTCTGGGGTCCATTTTCCTAAAAATATCGCTCCAGCA
>CACHDC010000069.1 GCA_902578445.1 uncultured Synechococcaceae cyanobacterium | reverse complement strand
AAAGTCAATATTGATAATAGGTTTTTGTTAAACGACAAAAGATTAAATTCATACTCTAAAAATATAGGAAAATTATCCACTGATATTAATAAAAATATAAAAAATAATGAAAAAGTATGGATATTATCAGCACAGCCATTGAGAACTAGGACTTTACTTTTTGAGCACGATTGTAATGCAAACTTTTTAAACAATCCTAATGATATTGATTCAGCATTTAATTCAATTAACAATTCAATTCCTTTAATTCTAAAAAATAAAAACAATTATGAAATCGAGGGTTTTTATCTTCCGATATGGAAGGTTGTCCTGATAACAGATAAAGAATTATTTTCACAACAATCTCTTTTTAATAATGTATTCATAAGAAGAAAAAAAAGAAGTGTGAATTCAAATATAAATGTAAATAAGATTAGTCCCGGTGATTATATAGTTCATAAAAATCATGGAATAGGAAAATTTTTAAAAATAGAAAAAATAAATATAACAGGAGATTCAAGAGATTATTTAGTGATTCAGTATCAGGATGGGAAGATAAGTGTTGCCGCTGATCAACTTGGTAGTGTTAACAGATATAGATCAAGCGGAAAGATAAAGCCAAAAATAAATAAATTAGGAGGGACAGAATGGGAAAGAATAAAAGAGAAAAATAAGAAACAAATCAAAAAAGTTGCTGTCGATATTTTAAAACTTTATGCAAAGAGAGAAAAATTAAAGGGATATATTTACCCAGAAGATGGTCCTTGGCAAGATGAATTAGAGGAATCATTCCCTTATCAACCAACACCTGATCAAATTACTGCTGTAGAAGAAATAAAATCTGATATGGAAAGCGATAAGCCAATGGACAGGCTAGTTTGTGGAGATGTAGGATTTGGCAAAACAGAAGTCGCTGTTCGGGCTATTTTTAAAGCTATTACATCAGGTAAACAGGTAATATTACTAGCACCCACAACAATACTAGCTCAACAACATTGGAGAACCATAAATAATAGATTTTCACCGTACCCAATAAAAGTATCATTACTCAATAGATTCAAAACCGTTAATGAAAAAAAGGAAATCTTTGCAGGTTTGAAAAATAACAAAATTGATTTAGTTGTAGCAACGCACCAAATTTTAGGAAAAGAAATAGAAATTAAAAACTTAGGACTACTTGTTATTGATGAAGAACAAAGATTTGGAGTAAGACAAAAGGAGAAAATTAAAAAAATCAAAACCAACATAGATGTTTTAACTCTCTCGGCAACTCCAATTCCAAGAACTCTCTATATGAGCTTATCTGGACTAAGACAAATGAGCTTATTAAATACTCCTCCTCCATCAAGAAGATCAATAAAAACATATTTATCTGAAATAGATATGGATGTTATAAGAACTGCAATTAATCAAGAACTTGATAGGGGAGGTCAAATTTTTTATGTTCTTCCAAGAATTTCTGATATTGATCAAGCTATAAATAAATTAAAAAATATGTTTCCCAGCCTAAAATTTATTGTTGCTCATGGGCAAATGAACGAAACAGAGCTAGAAAATGCAATGATTGCTTTTAATAATGGAGAAGTAGATCTAATGATATGCACAACAATAATTGAAAGTGGATTAGACATCCCTAAAGTAAATACAATAATTATTGAAGATTCTCATAAATTTGGCCTTTCACAACTTTATCAACTTAGAGGAAGAGTTGGAAGAAGCGGTATACAAGCACATGCTTGGTTATTTTATCCAAATATAAATAAAATTAATGACGCTGCAAAACAAAGATTGAAAGCGATAAAAGACTTTTCAGAACTAGGAAGTGGATACCAACTTGCAATGAAAGATATGGAAATAAGAGGTGTTGGTAGTTTACTAGGAGAAGAACAAAGTGGAAAGGTTAATGCTATTGGATATGATTTATATATAGAAATGCTCCATGAGGCTATTTCAGAAATCAGTGGGCAAGAAATACCTGAAGTTAACGACACTCAAATTGACCTACCAATAAATGCATTTATACCTGCAACATGGATATTAAACAGGGAAGAGAAGCTTGAGGCTTACAAATCTGCTACTGAATGTTCAAATAATTATGAATTAACTGAATTAGCTACAGACTGGGTGAATAGATATGGAAACTTACCCAAACCTGTTGAATCCTTA
>CACHDC010000068.1 GCA_902578445.1 uncultured Synechococcaceae cyanobacterium | reverse complement strand
ATATAGGTTCTACAGGGCCTAGAGGATTACATCATTTAGTATATGAGGTAGTTGATAACTCAGTTGACGAAGCACTTGCAGGACATTGTGATCACATAGAAATAATTCTTCAGGCAGATGGTTCTGCTTTAATTTCTGATAATGGAAGAGGTATTCCAACAGATATTCATCCAAGGACAGGGAAAAGTGCCTTAGAAACCGTACTAACTGTTCTTCATGCAGGAGGTAAATTTGGAAGTGGTGGTTATAAAGTCTCTGGGGGTTTGCATGGAGTAGGAATATCTGTAGTTAATGCTCTTAGCGAATGGGTTCAAGTGACTGTTTATAGGGATGGAAGCGAATTTAATCAAAGATTTGAAAAAGGTGTATCAAAGGGTGAATTGCAAACTAAAAAGCAGACTGGTAAACCATTCAAGAAAGGAACAACTATCTGCTTTAAACCCGACAAAACGATTTTTTCTGGAGGAATTGAATTCGAATATACTCTTCTTTCATCAAGATTAAGAGAACTAGCTTATCTTAACGGGGGAGTAAAAATTGTTTTTAGAGATGAAAGAAATCAATTATCGGATGGCTCTTTTAAAGAGGAAATTTACCTGTATCAAGGAGGTATTAAAGAATATGTTGAATACATGAATGCTGAAAAAGATTCTATTCATCCTGAAATTATTTATGTTGACTCACAGAAAGAAAATGTATATGTAGAAGCAGCTATGCAATGGTGTTCAGATGTATATTCAGATAACATTTTAGGCTTTGCGAATAATATTAGAACTGTTGATGGAGGAACTCATATAGAAGGTCTAAAAACAGTTTTGACAAGAACTTTCAATAATCTTGCAAAAAAGAGAGGTAAAAGAAAAGATATTGAAAAAAATTTAGCTGGCGAAAATATTAGAGAGGGCTTGACTGTTGTTTTATCTGTAAAAGTTCCAGATCCCGAATTTGAAGGGCAAACAAAAACAAAACTAGGAAATACTGAAGTAAGAGGGATTGTGGATTCTCTCATTGGGGAGGCTCTCACAAAATATATGGAATTCAATCCTGGAATTTTGGACTTGATTCTTGAAAAAGCAATTCAATCATTTAATGCAGCAGAAGCTGCGAGAAGGGCTAGAGAATTAGTAAGGAGAAAAAGTGTTCTAGAAAGTTCTACACTACCGGGTAAATTAGCAGATTGTAGTTCTAGAGATCCCTCAGAATCAGAAATATATATAGTTGAAGGAGATTCAGCTGGAGGTTCCGCGAAACAAGGACGAGATAGAAATTTTCAGGCTATTTTGCCTCTTAGGGGTAAAATTCTTAACATTGAAAAAACTGATGATACTAAAATTTATAAAAATACAGAAATACAGGCATTAATAACAGCTCTTGGATTAGGAATAAAAGGAGAGGAGTTTGATGAAAACTCTTTGAGATATCACAGGGTTGTAATTATGACTGATGCTGATGTTGACGGTGCTCACATAAGAACTTTATTATTGACATTTTTCTATAGATACCAAAGAGAACTTGTTGAGAAAGGTTTTATATACATTGCTTGTCCTCCTTTATATAAAGTTGAAAGAGGTAAGAATCATAATTACTGTTATAACGAGAATCAATTAAAGGAAACAATTAAAGGTTTTGGAGAAAATGCAAATTATAATATCCAAAGATTTAAGGGATTAGGGGAGATGATGCCAAAACAATTATGGGATACAACTATGAATCCTCAAACGAGGATGATGAAAAGGGTTGAAATTGAAGATGCACTTGAGGCTGACAGAATATTCAATATATTAATGGGAGATAAGGTTGCACCAAGAAGAGAATTTATTGAAACTCATAGTAGCAACTTAGATATGGCAACTCTAGATATATGATTAATACTCTTCTCAAGAATTTTTGTTTAATTACTTTTGCATTAATTGCTCCAATTACATTACCTGCTGGTGGTATCCAAAAAAGTTTAAATCAAAATAATTTCTCTGATAATACAAATGAAATTATATTGAGTTCCACTACTTCTCTTTTTTCTTATCCTGAAGTTTATGCCAAGGAATTATTAGTTCTTGATGTAGGTACAACTTTATCAGTACTACATAATTGGAAAGTCAGCAAAAATGAAACTTGGGTTAGGGTTGAATTAGCTTCTAATAAATTTTTAGATGATCCTAATAAGATTTTGAAAGGTTGGATAAAAATGTAAATTTTGGATTTTAGTTCAATAAGT
>CACHDC010000067.1 GCA_902578445.1 uncultured Synechococcaceae cyanobacterium | reverse complement strand
AAAAATGCTGTAAATGTTACGACCAAATTAAAATTGGTAAAAAAAAATAAGAATACCAGAAATCTAATTCTTGATGGTACGGATATATTTATAAAAAAAATATTTATAGATGACTCACTACTGGGAAAGGAATACTACAAACTGCAAAAAAATAACTTAAAAATTGAAAATATAAACAAAGATAACTTTTTATTAAAAATAGAAGGAATAATCAAACCGAAGGAAAATACATCCCTTTTAGGAATGTATGAGAGCAATGGAATTATAACTACTCAATGTGAAGCGGAGGGATTTAGAAGGATAAGTTTTCACTCTGATAGGCCTGATATTCTAAGCAAATACACCGTGAGAATTGAGGCAGACAAGAATGATTACCCTGTCTTACTTTCAAATGGTAACGTCGTAAAAGAAAATAATCTTGCAAATAATCGACATGAAATAATTTGGGAAGACCCATATCCAAAACCCTCATATCTATTTGCATTGGTAGCAGGAAAACTTAATTGTGTAAAAGACAATTTCATAACAAAATCGAATAAAAAAGTAAAAATAAATATTTATGTTGAGTATGGCGATGAAAAATATGTTCAACATGCAATAAGTTCATTACAGAAATCTATGAAGTGGGACGAGGATAAATATAACCTTGAATATGATTTGTCATTGTTCAATATTGTTGCAGTAAGGCACTTTAATATGGGAGCAATGGAAAATAAAAGTCTCAATATTTTCAACTCAAAACTAATACTCGCTAATTCTGAAACAACAACTGATGAAGAATTAGAAAGAATAGAGGGCGTGATCGCCCATGAATACTTCCATAATTGGACGGGGAATAGAGTGACTTGTAGGGATTGGTTTCAACTATCTCTAAAAGAGGGCTTAACAGTATTCAGAGATCAACAATTCACTGCAGACGTTCATAATCGTGAAATCAAGAGACTTGATGATGCGAAATTTCTTAGGAAAAATCAATTTAGAGAGGATTCTGGTCCAACATCACATCCTGTAATGCCAGAGAGATACCAAGAAATAGACAATTTCTATACGACCACGATTTACGAGAAAGGAGCAGAAATAATTAGAATGCTAAATAAGCTTGTAAAAGATGAAAATTTCTATAGAGGATTTAGTAATTACATCTCAACATATGATGGAAAGGCAGCAACAATAGACCAATTTGTCGATAAAATTTTAGAGTTCAACAAGGGAATCGATCCTGAAAAGTTTAAAATCTGGTACAAGCAAAATGGGACCCCAAAAATCAAATTCAAGAGAATCTGGGATCAAACAGGCGAAAAACTTACAATTAAAGCCTCACAAAGTAATCCAATAAAGAAGAACCCATATAATGATTTACCACTAATAATTCCTATAAATCTAGCTATATTTTGCGGAGATAATAAAATGATAGAAAAAACAGTTGTTTTAAAAACAAAAAAACAAGAATTCATTTTTAAGGATGTAAGATCTCACATCCAAATTCCTTTAGTAACTTATTTTCGCGAATTCTCTTCACCTGTTGAGTGGGAATCAGACACTACCTTGGATGAAAAATTCTTAATCTTAAAATATGAAAAAGATTTTTTTACGCTATCTAATACTGTAAAAGTATTTTATAAAAAAATTATTTTATGCAGATTAGATGAAAAACCAGATCATAAAATTGAAAATAAATTAATAAGCATCTTAATATCATTTATAAAAAATAAAGATATTAATTTATCCCTTTTATCAGAATTACTAAGTATTCCGACATTTGCTGAAATTGAAACGGAGATAGAAAATATAGACCCTTTAAAGATATATAAAACTATTGACGAATTAAATCATTTATTCGGTACCAAATTAAAAAAAGAATTATATTTTAAGCTCCAAGAAATAGAGAAAAATCTAGATAAAGTTTGGCCAGAAGGTAAAAATGAAAGAAAACTAATCGAAACTATTTGGAAACTACTCTTGAATAGTGATGATAGGGAAATTAAAGGCAAAATAATTAATTATGTCGATAGTAATTCGATGACGCTAGCTAAAGCTGCAATGAATTCATTCAGTAGAATTAATTGTCCTGAAAGAAAAATAATTTCAAATATATTCTTCAATAAATGGAAAAATAATAGCGTCGTTTTGGATAGTTGGTTCTCGTTTAATGCATCTATAGAAATTGATGAAAAAACAAGCAGTATTGAAAAATTGTTTGAAAATAAGTTTTTTGATTCAAA
>CACHDC010000066.1 GCA_902578445.1 uncultured Synechococcaceae cyanobacterium | reverse complement strand
TCAAATCAAGTAATTGAAAAATATTTAATGAGAACTAATCTAAGAATGACCTATTTAACAAAAAGTGGCCATAGAACAAAAATTATCATTGATGATTCCTGGACCAACACCAGTTCCAGAAAAAGTTTTACAAGCATTAAGTAAACATCCCATAGGCCATCGCAGTAAAGAATTCCAAAATCTCGTAGAGAGTACTACTAAAAATTTAAAGTGGCTTCATCAAACTCAAAATGATGTTCTAACAATCACTGGTAGTGGGACTGCTGCAATGGAGGCTGGAATAATAAATACATTAAGTAGAGGAGACAAAGTAATTTGTGGAGAAAATGGAAAATTTGGCGAAAGATGGGTAAAAGTTGCTAAAGAATTTGGTCTAGAAGTAATAAAAATTGATTCCGAATGGGGCACTCCACTTGATCCAGAAGAATTCAAAAAAGTATTGGAGGAAGATAAACAAAAAGAAATAAAAGCGGTTATTTTGACTCATTCTGAAACCTCAACAGGTGTGATTAATGATCTAGAAACTATAAGTTCATATATTCGCGCACACAAAACAGCTTTATCAATTGTTGACTGCGTTACGAGTCTTGGAGCTTGCAATGTACCAGTAGATGAATGGGAATTAGATATCGTTGCTTCAGGATCGCAAAAAGGTTATATGATACCGCCAGGCCTAAGTTTTATATCAATGAGCCAAAAAGCATGGGAGGCCTCAGAAAAATCAAATTTGCCAAAATTTTATTTAAATTTGAAATCCTACAGAAAAAGTCTTTTAAATAACAGTAATCCATATACTCCAGCAGTTAATTTGGTTTTTGCTTTAGATCAAGCTTTAAAAATTATGAGAGAAGAAGGATTAGATAACATTTTCCTCAGACACAATAAACATAAATTAGCAATGAGCAATGCTGCAAAAGCTTTAAATCTTGAATTATTTGCAGATGAAAAACATTTAAGTCCTTCAATTACTGCAATCAAAACTGGAGAAATAGATGCTGAAGAATTTAGAAAGACTATAAAAAATAAATTTGATATTTTACTTGCAGGTGGACAAGATCATTTGAAGGGGAAAATATTTAGAGTCGGGCATTTAGGTTATGTTAATGATAGAGATATTACGACAGTAGTTTCTGCTATAAGTATTACACTTCTCGAGCTTGGTAAAATTACAGCCCAAGAAGCGGGGGAAGCATTAGTTGTAGTATCTAAATATCTTGAGGGAAATTGACTTAAGTTCCTGGCTCTTCAACATTTCCGCCTAATTCAATAATCTTTTTTCTAAGAACTATTGATTTTGTTTCATCACCATTTGTTTGTGCTATTGCGAGGGCAAACTCTAATTTTTCAAGCTGATGACCACCCTCAAAAAAAGATAATTTTTTCTTTATACGGTTTTTATTATCTTTGTATGAAATTTGTGAAGACATAAAAATTCATGCTTTAGTAAATATTATGCCAAGAAAAGGCGACATTTTGAGAGAAAACCAAAAAATATTATTTGACTATAAACTTAAACAAAAAAATTCTTTTCTAATATTATGTTCAAACAACTCTCAAATTTATGCCGAACATAAACCTAATTTATTATCTGATTGCTGGTAGTATTTTTGGAGCTTTAGCTCTAAAAACAGGTATTCCTGCTGCTCCTCTTGCAGGCGCTTTAATAGGTGCAAGCATACTTAGCATAAGCGGCAAAGTTGATATAGCAGAGTGGCCAATCGGTACAAGAACAATTTTAGAAATCGGTATTGGAACAGTCATTGGTACATCATTAACCAAAGACTCATTAGTTGATATTCAAAGCTTATGGAGGCCTGCCATCTTAATAACTTTTACTTTAGTTATGACTGGATTAGCAATTGGATTATGGACAAGCAGGTTGCTTAATATAGACGTAATTACGACAATTCTAGGGGCTGCACCAGGCGGGATTAGCGGAATGAGTCTTGTAGGTTCAGAATATGGAGTTGGAGCCGCAGTAGCAACCCTACACGCAGTTAGGTTGATTACTGTGCTTCTTATCCTTCCTTTAATTGTAAAAGGCCTAAACTTATTTGGAATAATTAAATCTTAAATTTCTATAGACATATCAACAAAAAAAGATATTTTTAATAGAGGGCAAAAATCAAATGGAAAGATTAAAAAAAAATTTTATATTTTTAATACTTGGAGTAACTACTCCTCTATTATTTCTAACATCAAAAGTTAATGCGGGCTCATTTGGAGCAGAAATTTTTTGCACTATGAGAGATGGAGGTAATGATCATGAAAGTAGTTGGGACGCAGCATATACATATATCAAAAAGCAAAAAGGAGGAATTTTCAAAGTCTCTCCTAAACAAGCAGCAGCACAAATTACTGAGTCAGTAATAAGAGATAGAGAAACGTTTAGCTATTGTGTTGAGTACTTAGATAAACTT
>CACHDC010000065.1 GCA_902578445.1 uncultured Synechococcaceae cyanobacterium | reverse complement strand
TCTCTTCGTCATTTATAAATGTTTCATTAGTTTCTTCATATACAAAATTATCTACTTGACCACTTGTCGCACTCCAGCCAAGAGTGTAATTAAGTCTGTTAGAAAGTTCTCTAACTCCTTCGTAGCCAGATTTGAGCATACCTTCATACCACTTAGGATTTAAAAGTTTTGTTCTTGAGTCTAATCTGATAGTTTCTCCAAGTGTTCTAACTTGAGCATTAGAAGTGGTTGTATCCGCTATGTAGCTACTTGGTTCTTTTCCGTCATCTCTTAATGTCTTAATCAATTTTGTTGGATCTGAATCAAAATAATGACTTACATCTGTTAATGAAATCTCTGAAGAATCAAGGTTTTGAAATGTAACATCTGCTGTTTTCATTACTGACTCAAATACTTCTCTTTTTTGATTCATCTCGCCTGGATTATCGGCATTAAAAGCATATGTTTTGCGAGATAAATACATTTCTTGTAATTCATTTTCTTCCTCCCATGTTGAATTTTCTACGGCTAAATTAACATTTGAACTGTAACTTCCACTTGCATTAGAGAATACTCTCGCTGAAGCTTCTCTGATAGAAGTGCCTTCTTTTTCTGCTTGTTCTAGTGAATGTTTCCTTACAAAATTAGATTCCAATGGTTCATCAGCTTCAGCTGCTAATTTGACTGCCTGATCTATTAATGCCATTTGATTGATAAATAGATCTCTAAATACTCCTGAACAGTTAACTACTACATCTATTCTTGGCCTACCCAATTCTTGTAAAGGAATTAATTCTAGTTTATTAATTCTTCCCACAGAATCTGGTTTTGGTTTTACCCCAACAAACCATAAGATTTGTGCAAGTGATTCTCCGTAAGTTTTGATGTTATCAGTACCCCATAAAACACAAGCTATTGTTTCAGGCCAAGTTCCTTGCTCTTCTTTTTGTCTTTCAATTAATTTGTCAACAACAGACTTCGCTGCAGCTACTGCTGCTGTAGTTGGGATTGATTGAGGATCAAGTGCATGGATATTTTTACCACTAGGCAAAACACCTGGATTTCTTATGGGATCTCCACCTGGTCCAGGTAAAACATAATTACCATCTAATGCTTTAATGAGACTATCCATTTCTTTGTCTGCGCAGACCTGTTCTAGACAGAAAAGTAAGTAATCAAATAATTTATTTAATTCCTTCTGATTAATTTCATTAAATCCATTTAATCTGCAGACTCTTAGCCA
This sequence comes from uncultured Synechococcaceae cyanobacterium, assembly GCA_902578445.1. Classification (GTDB taxonomy): domain Bacteria; phylum Cyanobacteriota; class Cyanobacteriia; order PCC-6307; family Cyanobiaceae; genus Prochlorococcus_A. Next base: position 1,214 of record CACHDC010000065.1, on the reverse strand, counting down.
AGGGGTAGGAAGATTTAGACCAAAAACTTTAAGTAAATCGAAAAGTTTGGAAAGAAGTGATTTTTCTAAATAAACTCTACCATCAACAATTTTTAAAGAGTTGACCATCGCAAAAATTGACTCTCTTGCTGTCTTTATTATTTTTTCATTTAACTCTACAAATTTAAGTTCACCTTTATTATTACCATCATAAATTTGTTCAATAGTTAAACCGATGGATTCTGCTAATAATCCAGGAAGAGATCTTAATCCTTCTTGTTCTCTTTCTAAAGAAGCAATATTTACTAGTGTTGCAACAGCTTCTTCTGCTGTTGGAGCTTCTCCAATAGTATGAAGACCGCAAGGTAACAATCTACTTTCAATTTCCATCAACTGTTTATAGACATTACCAACAAATAAATCTCTTTCATCTATTGAAAGTTCTTCTACGTCTTTTGAAGGAAGCTCTACATCTTTATCAAGGTTACATTGTTTAGAAGTCTCAACTATTGCATTAACAATTTGGATACCCCTGCTATTTTCTCTTAATTGTTGATAAGAACCAACGAGTTCACTTAATTCTTTAAGTCCTTTGTAGAGTCCAGCATTTTCCGCTGGAGGAGTCAGATAACTAATAGTTGAAGCATATCCTCTTCTCTTAGCAATTGTTGCTTCAGATGGATTATTGGCGGCATAATAATACAAATTAGGCAATGATCCAATGAGAGAATCGGGATAGCAAGTTTCACTCATGCCCATCTGCTTCCCAGGCATAAATTCAAGTGAGCCGTGAGTCCCAAAATGAAGAACAGCATCAGCCCCCCAGATTTTTTCTACATACGTGTAATAAGCAGCAAAACCATGATGAGGACTAGCACTTCTTGAATAAAGCAATCTCATGGGATCACCTTCATAACCGAATGTAGGTTGAACTCCTATAAAAACATTTCCAAAATGTTTTCCATAGATAAGAAGGTTTTGTCCGTCACTATTAAGGTTTCCAGGAGGTTTACCCCAATTTTCTTCAAGTCTTTGTGAATATGGTGTGAACTCTTCGTATTCTTTTACTGACATCTTATGAGCAATATTTAACTCTGGAGAGCCATCCATTGCCTCAGGGTTGTTAATTACTTTTTCCATTAATTCTTTTGAATTACTTGGAAGTTCATCTATTTGATAACCTTTCGATTTCATTTCAAGAAGTACTCTATAAATTGAACCAAAAACATTCAAGT
>CACHDC010000064.1 GCA_902578445.1 uncultured Synechococcaceae cyanobacterium | reverse complement strand
GTGACTATGTATGGATAAAATTATGAATTAGAAAATTTTAATTTTTCTTGAACAATCAGAAATACTATAAGTAATGCAAAGTAAATAAATAAACCTATCCTTAATTCAGAAAGGAAGTTAAATTTATTCAGGAAAAGTATCTTATCAAGAATGTAAAAAATATAAAGATTAAGCAAAATAAATCCTTCAATTCTTGTGATTTTCCCTTTGCTCCAGAAAATTGGTAAGCATGCAAAGGTAGTTAAAACCATAAAAGGTAAGTCAACTTTTATCAGACTCTGTTCAATTACTAAACCTTTAAATCCTGAAAAAATACTGCAACTTCCAAGGATTAAAAGTTGATTGAGTAAATTACTTCCTATTACATTCCCAATCGCAAGATCTGTTTTGCCTTTAAATGCAGCAATTATTGAAGTTACTAATTCTGGTAAAGATGTCCCAGTCGCGACGATAGTTAAACCAATAACAATTTCATTTACACCTAAAAGAGTAGCGAGCGTTTGAGAACCATTTACTAAAATATTTGAACCAAAGCTTAAAAGAAATATTCCTAATATTAACTTTAGTAAAATATTCATTTTCCCTTTATAGTTAGCGTTAAATTCTTCTATCTCTGGTTCAGCATCTTTTGTCTCCTCTCCTTTTTCATTGATGGTATTGATTTCCCATATTGTATTTAAGATTAAACAAAATATTAGAAATACCCCTGCTTGCAATGTTAATAAGCCTGTTGATGACATAGCCCAAACTGCACAAGAAATTGCCATTAAAAGAGGTACATCTCTTCTGACTATTCTGCTTTTTACTTTAAGAGGTGTTATCAATGAGCTTATGCCCAAAACGACGAGTACATTAAAAATATTGCTTCCAATTACATTGCTTGCAGCAAGCGAATCACTGCCTTTTAAAATTGAACTCAAACTTACCAACAACTCAGGAGAGCTTGTTCCAAGAGAAACAACTGTCAAACCAATTACTATTTGAGGTATTCCTAAAATTAAAGATAAAAAAATGGCTCCTTGAATAAAGAACTCTCCTCCAGCAAAAAGTAGAACTACTCCTAAAAATATTTCTATTATTGGAAATAAAAAATCACTCATATTTAGTATTTAATATAGATAATAAAATTTTCATAATTGGTTAATAACTATCCTCGAATATCTATAATTTATTGTCAATTTTAATTTGCTGTTAAAATTGATTAAATAGAAAAAATTTTGAAGACTTTAAACATAATAAAACCTGATGATTGGCATCTACATTTAAGAGAAGGTCTTGTATTAAAAAATATCATTCAGTTTACTTCGGAATATTTTGGAAGAGCCATTGTTATGCCAAATACTAAAAGTCCTATAACATCTATCAATAGCGCTATTTCTTATAGGAAATCTATTGTTGAAGCGCTACCAGAAAGTTCTAAGTTTGAACCATTAATGACAATTTACCTTACAGATGATACTGATAAAGGGGAACTAATTAATGGTTTTAAAAATAATGTTTTTTTTGCAGCAAAATTATATCCTGCAAATGCCACAACAAATTCCAGTCATGGAGTCAGGAAAATAGAAAATCTATATAAGATCTTTGAATTAATGCAAGATTCTGGAATGCCTCTTTTAATTCATGGGGAAGTGACTGATTCTGAAGTAGATGTATTCGATAGAGAAGAAGTTTTTATAGATAAAGAACTTTCTCAAATAACCAAAAGATTTCCAAAATTAAAGATCGTTCTAGAACATATAACCACCTCTTACGCAGTGGATTTTGTGCAAGAAAATAATATTGGGGCTACTATTACTCCGCATCATTTGCATATAAATAGAAATGCAATGTTTTTTGGAGGCTTAAATAGTGATTTTTATTGCTTACCAGTTGCTAAGAGGGAAAATAATAGACTCGCTTTAAGGAGAGCGGCAACAAGTGGGAAAAAATGTTTTTTCTTGGGGACTGACTCTGCTCCACACCTTAGGAAGTGGAAGGCTTTTTGTGGATGTGCAGGCATTTTTAATTCGCCAGTAGCAATAGAAAGCTACTTAACAGTTTTCGAAGAGGAGGATGCTCTAGATAATTTTGAAAAGTTTGCAAGTTTGAATGGCCCTAATTTTTATAATGTCCCACCAAATAAAGAAAAATTAAAATTAGTTTCTAGACCTAACAAAATTAAAGAATATATTGATGTTGTTGAAGAAAAAAATATTGTCGGACAAATAAAACCATTTCATGCAGGTGAAACTTTACAATGGCAAGTAGAAGGAATAGTAAATTAAAAAATTAGATTTAATCTGACAATTAAAAGTGTAAATATTCCAATTTTTCTTGGTTAAATGGGTTACTTTCAGCTACGATTAGAAAGCGCAAATTCCTTTGGGAGTGTGGCGGAATTGGTAGACGCGCCGGACTTAAAATCCGTCGAGCGATTTAGCTCGTGGGGGTTCAAGTCCCCCCACTCCCATTATTTAATTATTTATTTTTAGTTCTGACGATAACTTCCAATAGTTGTTATGTTTTAACTAAGCAACCATAAATTAAAATGGAAAGTTTTTTCAATAATTCATTCGCGACTGTAATTGCTTATATTGGAATTATTTCTACCTATTTATTGGTTATCCCATTGTTACTATTTTACTGGATGAATAAT
>CACHDC010000063.1 GCA_902578445.1 uncultured Synechococcaceae cyanobacterium | reverse complement strand
TGTTGGTGCAGTGGTCGATGAGGCAATGGAAGGGGAAATACAAGTTACTGTAATTGCTACAGGATTTGAAACAACCCAACCATTAAACCAGCAAAGAATAAAAAACAGATTATCTAATCAACCCTTATATAATTATTCCGACAATAAAGAATCAGGAGCCAGTATTCCTGAGTTTTTAAGATTAAGGCAAAACAAAAAAGATATAGGTTAAACGGTAAAATAGAGTGACTCGGTTATCTCGCCTGCCTCAAGCATCCCTTGTGGCTGCTACCTTCCGGTCCTGACCAGGTTTAGGCGTTAAAACCGCGAAAGGCCGAGTCAAAAACATACTAGCAATTCTCGATTAAAAAAGATACATAAATTTATTATGTTACCTTCAGACCTAGTGAATTATAAAAAAGAATCTCGCAAAATCATTGCGCTGACTGCATGGGACTCAATATCAGGATCTATTGCAGAACAAGCAAATGTTGATCTCGTTTTAGTAGGAGATTCACTAGCAATGGTCTGCTTAGGATACAAATCGACATTACCATTAACTTTAGAAAACATAATTTATCATACTAATGCTGTTTCAAGGGGATTTAAGAAGAAAATTGAGGAACAGCCTTTAGTCGTTTCAGATATGCCTTTTCTGACTTACCAATGTGGTGAGGATAAAGCTGTTGAGTATGCAGGAAAAATCATTCAGAGCACTTATGCAAAAGCTGTAAAAGTAGAAGGAGCTGAACCAGAAATACAAAAAGTTATTTCTAGATTAATAAGAATGGGAATCCCTGTTATGGGTCATATAGGTCTTACACCACAAAGCTATCTAAATATTGGATTTAAAAAACAAGGAGAAAGCTTAGCAAGCCAAGAAAAAATCAAGAGAGAGGCTTCGATTCTTGAAGAATTAGGATGTTTTTCAATAGTTCTTGAACATATTCCTGATTTGCTTGCTAAAGAAATACAAAATTCTCTAACAATTCCCATAATAGGTATCGGTGCAGGTAATTATTGCGATGGGCAAGTAAGAGTTACTGCAGATTTGTTAGGCCTCAATAATGATCAACCACCATTTTGCCAACCTATTATTCAAGGAAAGAAATTATTTGAGGATAAATTAAAAGAATGGGTAGACTCTGAAAGACTTAATTAATCTCATCCCACCACCTAAACATAGAAACAAGAACCTGATTGCTCAGTTCCATACCATTAGGCTCACTTAAAAAGAATCTATTCCCCTTTCTTACTAATAGTCCACTTTCAAGAAATCTTTCCCATATTTCAATTAATTTACTGAAATTGCTTTCAAATTTTTTGTTTTCCCAGTTTTGTTCTTTAAACACCTCCTTGAGGTCTACACCCTCTTTGAGTCTTAATCCCAACATTATTTTTTCGTCAAGTTCTTTATAGACAAACTCTTTATTAGTTAGGGATGAATCTAAATTAAGTTCATATTGTCTAATTACCCATTCTTTATATTCTGTGCTAACTCTTGGCCTAGTAAACTTTTCCCCCCAAGGCGAACTAGTTGAACCTTGACCAAAACTCCACCAGCCTAAACCACTCCAATAAACTCTATTATGTCTCGATTGATGTCGCGGAAGGCAATAGTTTGAGATTTCATATCTTGAATAACCTGAGTTTTTTAAAATTAAATGGGTTGATTCACTGTTTCTAAAAGCTTCTTCATCACTTGGGAGTTTTAATTTTCCTAAACTAACTAATTTTTTAAAAACAGTACCATTTTCAATATTTAAATCGTAAATAGATAGATGCGGGGGTGAAAATGTTATTGCTTTTTTTAAGTCATCTTGCCATTCTTTAAATCCACTAAGGGGTAAGTTTTGAATTAAATCCAAACTCCAGCTTTTTATTAACCCAGAATCAAATTCTCTCTTCAACCATAAACATGATTTTTCAGCATCTTCTCTAGAATGACGCCTTCCCGACTTTTGAAGTATCTGATTATTAAAACTTTGTACTCCTAGACTAAATCTATTTATCCCAGCATTTATGAATCCAAAAAGATCATCTTGAGTAAAACTAGCTGGATCAACCTCCATAGTAATTTCAGCACCATAGTCAATTCCATAATTTTCTCTAAAAAGATCAATTAATTCTTTGATTTGGGTTGGATCTAAAATTGATGGTGTGCCACCTCCTATATAAATGGTCGATAGAGGTGATTTATGCTTAATTGACAATATTTCTTTATATAAAAATTGCAAATATTCTTGAACAGTTTTGCTTCCATAACCTTTTAAAGTTTCCACTTTGTTTCCTAATGGAATAACTGCAAAATCACAATAAAAACATCTTCTGTGGCAAAAAGGAATGTGCACATAAGCACTTCTTGGAAACTTATTCATAATATAAATTCATTTTTAAGCTCCAAAAACGTATCAAGGATCGAAAAAAATAAGATCCTTATTTACTCAATTAATAAATCCTAGTAGATTATATATATGACAGATATCTTAGTATTAATTTTATTTGTATTGTCTGGGGCTGCTTCAGGATGGCTTGGTGTTGATTTATTGCCAGTAGACATACTCAAACAGGTATCTAATGTAGAAGGTTTTAGAATTGTTTTAGCAATAATTGGTTTTTTTGTAGGATTGGCAGCTGGTTTTGTATTTCTTCAACTTAGAAAGACGTTTCTTGATCAAATAAGAACCATGCCTACGGACTTACTA
>CACHDC010000062.1 GCA_902578445.1 uncultured Synechococcaceae cyanobacterium | reverse complement strand
GTAAGGTTTGTTTGATATTTGTTTCCCTCCCCCTGAATTGGAAATGTTTTGGGAAGACTCATTAGATTTAACAATATTGTTGATATTTTTAGGCTTGGCAATTAGTTGAATAGGTGGTTTTGCAGGACTTTTTATAGGTGGTGTTGTGTTATTGCGGAAATTTCTTTTATTTTGATTTGTAAGATTTTCTTGAGATTGTGAACGGTTGGTAATTGTAGGTTTAGAAATATTTGTAGGTTTATTTGATATTATTTTTTGACTCTCAGGTTTATTAAGAGGTTTAATCAACAATGGCTTTTGGTTTGAATTTTCTTTAGAAGGCTTCCCTTTCATAGAAGAGAGAACCGAAGATTCATCTTCTTTGTTTTGTTTGTAATTATTTTTTTTAAGTGAAGGTTTCTTAATAGAAAGTATTTTTTTATCTGAATTTTTTTTATTAATGAGATTCTTTATTTTTTTTGCTTCCTCTGCACTAATTGAACTGCTATGGCTTTTTACTGAAATAGAAAGTTTTTGAGCGGCATCCAGTATATCTTTATTGTCCAGATTTAAATCTCTGGAAAGTTCGTAAATTCTGATTTTATCGCTGATAGTCATTTAATCTGATTTGTACTCTTCTTAAAATTAAAGAGGATTTAAATTAATTATATTCCCTTATTGGGATAGTCATTATAGCTTGTAATTTCTTTTTCAAATATATCAACAAATTCAGGCTCCAAAGATGTTTTCAAAGCTTTTTGGAGCTTTTTTAGAATCTTGGAATCTGAGTAACATTTTTTTGACTTGCAAATGTAGGCTGAACGCCCCATCCCCTTTTGCAACATAATACCTTGCTTATGATCTTTAGTAATCTTTATAAGATCTTGTCTGTCATATGTTTTTCTGCATGAGATGCATATACGCATAACAGGGGGTTGTAGTATCACCGTTTTCTCTCCTCTTTGGGGGAAATTCCACCATCTGAAACAGCTTCTAATTGATCACTATCAGAGAAGTTCTCTTCTTCGTATGTTTCTTGTCCATATTCTTCATCATCTTCAGGAAGGGGATAAAGCTCTCTTAATCTTGCATCTTCCGCAGCACGCTCAGCTTGTTCTGCTTCTAATCTAAGTTCAGCTTCTCGCTGGAGATTCTCTTCATCTTCTCTCTGAATGATTAATTCAGACACTGCAGCATCTTCTGCTTCCTGATCATATTCATGTGAGTTTTTAACATCAATCTTCCAACCAGTTAATCTTGCCGCAAGTCTTACATTTTGTCCTTCTCTACCAATTGCGAGACTCAATTGATCAGGAGGAACTAATACGTGCGCGTGTTGACCTTCTGGGTCAACAAGTCTCACAAGATCGACTTTTGCTGGACTTAAAGAGTTTAAAATATACTGTATTGGGTCAGATGACCATTTAATAACATCAATTTTTTCTCCTCTTAATTCATTTACTACTTGTTGGATTCTTGCTCCTCGCGCTCCAATACAAGCACCTACAGGGTCAACTTCTTGTTCGACACTATCAACAGCTACTTTAGTTCTTGGCCCAACAGCTCTTGAAGGAGGATTCGCTTCTCTTGAAACAGCAACGATCTTAACTGTTCCTTCTTGAATTTCAGGTACTTCATTTTCAAATAAATAAACGACTAATCCAGCATTTGCTCTGCTTACAAAAAGTTGTGGTCCTTTTCTGGCTATTTCGCTAACTTCTTTTAAGAATACTTTGAAAGTTGCATTTGCTCTGTAATTATCATTTGGTAGTTGGTCTCTTTTTGGAAGTTCGGCTTCTACCTCAGGTCTACCGATACCCGAACTAACTCCCATAATTACTGATTGCCTTTCAAATCTTATAACTCTTGCAGTTAAAACAGGATCTTCCAAATCTGCAAATTCTTCTTGGATCATTTTTCTTTGTTGATCTCTTAATTTTTGGGCTAAAACTTGCTTTGTTGTTGAAGCAGCCATTCGCCCAAAATCCTCTTTTTCTGGAGTAACGTCTAAAACAACTGTGTCACCAATTTGAGCATCATCAGCTACTTGTTTAACTTCTAATAAAGATATTTGATGATCTTCGCTTTCAACTTCTTCCACAATTATTTTACTTGATAAGATCCTATAACCTTCTTCATCTAGATCTAGTCCAACATCAAAATTACTAAAGTATTCTTCATCAAATGGATCTTCGTTAACTCCAATGTAAAAAGTTTTTCTATATTTTTCGTAACCTTTTAATAGAGCTTCGCGCAAGGCAGCTTCCACGATGTTAGGAGGTAATTTTTTTTCCTCACTAATATCTTCAATGAGATTGTTTAAACCTGGGAGAATAACTAATGCCATCTATGATGGGGGAATTGAATAATTGTTGAAAATGATTAATCTTGTAAAGTACAAAGACTAATTTTTAATACTTCATTGAAAGGGATTTTTTTTATCCTACCTTTAATGTTAATGGCTAAATAATCATTAGACTTTTCATAAAGTAAACCATTCAGGAATTTTATTTTTGAATTCTTGTGGTTTAACTCAACATTAACTGGAAAACCCTTAAAAGTTTTGAAGTCTCTTTCTGAGGTTAATTCATCACTGACCCCTTGACTACTAATTTCTAACACATATGAACAATTTAAAAGATTTGATTTTTCTATTTCGTCAGATGCTGGGGAATTAAATAGCGTACAATCATCTAAGGAAATGTCCTCTCCATTATTTTTTTTTATG
>CACHDC010000061.1 GCA_902578445.1 uncultured Synechococcaceae cyanobacterium | reverse complement strand
GTTTTTTACTCCGCTAATTTTGGCTACGGAACCTTCGCTCGCTAAGTTACCTTTTAATATCGCTAGATGTCCTTTTTTATAAAGAGGGTTATCTATGTCTCTTATGACATTTTGATTCGTTGGAGGCTTATCTGGAATATTCTGTAAGTATTCTGAGATCGTTTTCCCTTCAATATTTTTGCAATCGCCATGAATTAATCCTGCATTCAAAAGTATTTTCATTACTTGTGGAATCCCACCTGCATTATGAAGATCTACCGTCACATATTTACCACTCGGTTTAAGGTCACAAATAACGGGTACGTTTTGTCTGATTCTCTCAAAATCATTAATGTTGATATCTATTCCTGCAGTATTTGCAATGGCTAAGATGTGCAATACTGCATTTGTTGATCCTCCAATTGCCATAATTACTGATATTGCATTTTCAAATGCTTTCTTAGTCATTAGATCTAGAGGTCTTATATCTTTTTCTATCGCAGAGACTAATATCTCAGCACTTTTATCTGCACTTAGTTCTTTTTCAAGATCTTCAGCAGCCATAGTAGAACTGTGAGGAAGACTTAACCCTAATACTTCAATAACTGCAGACATTGTATTAGCTGTAAACATCCCTCCACAGCTACCAGCACCAGGAATACAATTTTTCTCAACTTGGATTAGCCTTTCTTCATTAATTTTGCCTGATGTTAATTGTCCAACAGCTTCAAATGCACTAACAACAGTAAGATCTTCTCCATGTAACTTTCCAGGTTTTATTGTCCCTCCATAAATGAAAATTGAGGGAATATTCATTCTTGCAATCGCTATCATGGCACCCGGCATATTTTTGTCACATCCACCTATAGCAAGAACTCCATCCATACTCTGAGCATTGCATGCTGTTTCAATTGAATCAGCAATAACTTCTCTTGAAACTAGGGAATATTTCATGCCCTCTGTTCCCATAGAAATGCCATCACTTACTGTAATTGTTCCAAACATCTGAGGCATCCCACCTGATCTTTTTATTGACTCTTCAGCTTTGAGAGCTAACTTATTTAAACCTATATTGCATGGTGTTATGGTGCTGTATCCATTTGCAACTCCAATAATAGGTTTATTAAAATCTTCATCATTAAATCCAACAGCTCTTAACATCGATCTGTTAGGGGATCTTTGCACACCTTGTGTTATTGCAGATGATCTGAGTTTATTCATATTATTTGAGAACCTTTTTTATTCTATTGCCCCAACTCTTCAAGTTGCTTCCTCACATCAGCAATTGCAGAATTGAGTTGCTCAACTTTCTTCTCCAGATTCTCTCCTTCAACCTCATTTATATTTTCATTTGAATCAATCGCTTCAGAGCCGTCTTGAATTCTGGAGGAATACATCATTGCTTTTTGTTTTTTTTCCTCCTTTCTTTTGTCTGCTTCAGATATTAACCACCAAGCTAGACCTGCTGCTCCAATAAAAGCACCGCTTATTAATGATAAAAGATTATTTGAAGACGAATCTCTGTATTCAGACATTGGAAAAATATTTACTCCTATATTCTATATTAGTTCTTATCTTGAAATATAGTACTCAAACGCAATAAAGGATTCCCAATACCCGGTACCAATAATTTTGTGTTTTCATCTTCCTCATCAATGCAAGAGGTATAGATTACCTGATTAGGGAGTATTTTCGCAATTTCATTTAACCCTTTATTTGAGCAAATAGCAGTTATTAACAAAATTCTATTGGAATCAACACCTAATTTCTTTAATTTAATTAAAATTTCTAATGTTGCTGATGTTGTCGTTATTTGTTCAGAATAAAATATAACACCTTCATTTGAGTCAATACTCTGAGGTAGTTCTCCCAATGAAAGTGTCGAATTTGGAATTACTTCTTTAGATCCAAACCAAAGAGATAACCCTTCGGGCAACATCGCAATCACTTTTATTGGATAATCATTATTAATAAAAAATCCATCTGCGTCCCCATTATCAGTATTTACTATTTCTTTTTTATATGGCAGCCAATTACGTAATGCTTCATATGTAAGCCATTTTCCTAATTGTTCATATCCTGTTGAGTACAAAATATTTGGAGTATTTTTTTCTCGCAATATTGAAAGCCAATGTTTTATTAATGGATGAGGAGGAACAATAACCTTTAGTGACATTGCCATATATTTTCCTTTAAGATACTCTTAAAATCTTTAAATACTTAAGTTCTAAAATACAGTCTTATTATGATTAAATCAATTGTTTTCCCCTCACTAAAAAATGCATTAATTACTTTGTTGTTCGTTAGTATTTTATTTATTAATTCTGTAAATTCTGCATGGGCTAAAAGACCTCCTGAGATTAGAAACCAACAAGATCTTAATTTAGAGCCAGATATGCATGGTCAAGATTTAAGCGGTAACGAATACGTTAAGTTTGATTTGAATGGGTTTAATTTCAGTAATAGTAATTTAGAAGGCGCGGTATTCAATAATAGTAAATTGCAAAACTCAAAGTTTACTGGAGCAAATTTAAGAGATGCACTAGCTTATGCAACCGACTTCACAAATGCAGATCTTTCGGATGTTAATTTTACAAATGCTTTATTAATGGAGAGTAATTTTGAAGGAGCAAAAATAGATGGTGCAGATTTTACTGATGCTGTTCTTAGTCGCACACAACAAAAACAATTATGTGCGATTGCTGATGGCACAAATAGTTCTACAGGAGAGAGTACAGAATATAGCCTAGGTTGTTAATCATTAAGTTATGAAAAAAAAAATACCAGTAATAGTTGTTTCCGGTTTTCTTGGTTCAGGTAAAACAACTTTTCTTAGATA
>CACHDC010000060.1 GCA_902578445.1 uncultured Synechococcaceae cyanobacterium | reverse complement strand
GGTCCATTGAACATTTTTGTCGACCAAGAGTTTACCCAAATCTTCTAAATAATCTCCTCAAAACTCGCCCCAATAAAAAAATAAGGAGAATAGGATGTACTGATAGCAGTGATGGGCTATTTCAAGCTTTACAAGATTTAGCAATAGCAAGCAGCTGTAAAGCGATTATAAATTATGACAAAATACCTAAAGATAAAGATTGGCCCAAAGGAGAAAAATGGGACGAATATTATTTTTTTGGAGGTGAAGATTATGAATTAGTTTTCTCATTGCCACAAAAATGGGCAAAAAATCTATCTCAACTTGATCAAGATATTAACATGATTGGTTTTTTTACTGATGGTGAACCATCAATAGAGTTTAAAGATAATAAAAAAAATAAATTACTTAATAAAAAACCCTTCAAACACTTTTAATTATTCCCAATTTTTAGCAACAATCTCTGCTAAATCAACAACTCTCTGACTATAACCCCACTCATTGTCATACCATGCAAGGACCTTTACAAGGTTATCTCCGATACACATAGTGAGGTCGCTATCTACAATCGATGATTCATTGGTACCAGCATAATCACTTGACACTAATGGTTCATCTCCATACTTAATAATGCCTTTCATAGAGCCTAAAGATGCTTCTCTAAGAGCATTATTGACTTCTTCTGTTGTGACAGATTTAGAGGATTCAAAAACGAAATCTACTGCTGAAACGTTAGGAGTTGGAACTCTCATTGCAATTCCTGTTAATTTGCCCTTCATTTCTGGATAAACCAGGGCTACTGCTTTTGCAGCACCTGTAGAAGTAGGAACTATATTTGTAGCAGCTGCTCTAGCCCTTCTTAAGTCTCTATGACTATTATCTAAAATTCTTTGATCGCCTGTATAACTATGAATTGTAGTCATCAAACCTTTATTAATTCCAAAAGTTTGGTCTAAAACTTTAACTACTGGAGCTAAACAGTTTGTTGTACAACTAGCATTACTCAAAATATCATAATCTTTATGTTTATATTGATCGGCATTAACTCCCACTACATAAGTACCAACACCATCTCCTTTACCAGGAGCTGTTAAAATAACCTTTTTAGCTCCAACCTCTAAGTGCTTACTTGCACCTACATCTGTATTAAAAACTCCAGTAGACTCAATAACCAAATCTACACCCCATTCTTTCCAAGGAAGATTTAGTGGGTTTCTATCTGAGAAACACTTGATTGTCTTGTTATTAATTACAAAAGTATCATCAGTATATTGAATATCAACGCCATCAAGTTGACCAAGAACTGAGTCGTACTTTAATAAATGAGCATTTGTTTTTGGATCAGAGGTAACGTTAATTCCAACTACTTCAATATTGGTGTAAGCCCCTCTACTAAGCCAACAACGCATAAAGTTTCGACCAATTCTGCCAAAGCCGTTAATTGCAACACGCAAAGTCATAACTAATAATTTCTAAATGATTAACCTAAGTTGCTGATCATACTGAATTTTGTGCAATAACGTAAGGTTTTTTTGATTTATTAAGCAAATAAGTCTAGTTTTGTATTAATTCAAGGAAAAAAAACATTTTTTTTAAGAAAAAATAGCAAAATTTTACCTAGAAGTTATTTTGATTTAAGTAAAAGATCAACATTGGATAAAGAATTACTATTGAAAAGTCATTTTCATTTTATTGGGATCGGAGGTATTGGAATGTCAGCATTAGCAATGGGTTTACTTAAAAAAGGTTGTTCAGTTTCAGGATCTGATTTAATTAAAAACAATGAAACGAATAAATTAGAACAATTAGGTGTAGTAATCTTTACTTCTCAAGTTCAACAAAATATTGAATTTGTAATTTCGAACTTTACCAACAAAGTGACTAATTTTGTTGTGAGCTCCGCGATAAAACCAGAAAACGAAGAATTTTCGTACTGCAGAGAAAAAAATTTATCAATAAAACATCGCTCTGAGATACTCGCAATGCTAATGCGCTCTTACACTGCATTGGCAGTAGCAGGTAGCCACGGAAAAACATCGACCAGTACATTTCTTTCTACAATACTTGAGCTATGCACAAATAATTCTTCTTCAATAACTGGAGGAATAATTCCTATCTACAACTCTAATTGTCATTTAGAAGATACAAAATATTTAGTAGCTGAAGTTGATGAATCTGATGGGACGATTAATAAATATAAATCCGATATAGGAATAATCAATAACATTGATTTTGATCATTGCGATCACTTTTCTAGTTTAAATGAAGTCATATCTTCTTTTAAAAGTTTCGCTACAAATTCTAAAAAATTATTATTTAATTTTGATTGTGAAATCTCAAGAAATAATTTTTATTCTAATAATAAGTGGTCAAACACTACAGCCAAAAACGTTGCTTATGCCATAATCCCAACTAAAATTAATTCAAAATATACCATTGGAAAATATTATGAAAATGGAATTTTTATAAGTAGTTTAAATATTCCTATTCCAGGTTCACACAATTTATCTAATATCACCGCAGCCATAGCAGCTGCAAGAATGATAGGTATAGATTTTATAGAAATTAAGAAAAATATAAAATACCTTAAACTACCAAAAAAAAGATTTGAATTCAGAGGCCAAATAGATGAAAGATATTTATATGATGATTATGCTCATCACCCAAACGAAATAAAAGAGACGATTAAATTAGGAAGATTATTTATTAGGCAAAAACATAATAATTTATATCAAAAAAGTAGATTAATAGCTATATTTCAACCTCATAGATACTCCAGAGTAAAGCAATTTAATAAAGAATTCGCAGAAGAATTATCAAAAGCAGATGTTATTTATATAACCAGCATTTATGCTGCAGGAGAAGGAAACGAAGATAAAATTACTTCGAAAATTATCACTGATCTGATTTATAAAAAAAATAAAAATGTTAGTTACA
>CACHDC010000059.1 GCA_902578445.1 uncultured Synechococcaceae cyanobacterium | reverse complement strand
ATGCTTCATCTTCTAAATTGAGGTTTATTAATCGGGAGAAATTAACAATAATTTGTTTTAATTCATCACATGTATAGAATTCAATTTTCTGAGATATCCCAAATCTATCTCTTAATGGTGCACTTATTGAGGCTAATTTAGTTGTAGCGCCAATCAGAGTAAACCTAGGAAGATTAATTGTTCTGCAACGGGCTCCTCTATTAGCTCCCATAGTTAAGTCAAGTTTAAAATCTTCCATTGCAGAATACAACAACTCTTCAGTTAACCTATTTAAGCGATGTATCTCATCGATAAATAAAACTTCACCTTCTTTTAATCCAAGAAGTAAACCTACAATATCTCTTGGTCTTTCAATTGCTGGTGCAGTCGCAATCCTACATTTTGTATTCAATTCATGGGCTATCAAAAAAGCAAGAGTAGTCTTACCTAGACCAGGCTGTCCATATAAAAGAGTATGCTCCAAAGGTTCTTTTCTAATAATTGAAGCATCTATAGCTATTCTTAAAGAAGATTTAAGTTGTTCTTGGCCAATAAATTCTTTTAAATTAAGAGGCCGGGCTAAGTTCAAATTATTATTTCTCTTTTCTTCTGGAATATTTTTTGAATCAACCAGCCTAAGTTCTTTTTTACGATAAGAAAAGTCATTATCGTCTATATTGGAAGAAATTATTGCCATAATGAAAGGTTAATTGCAATTGTTCTGAGAAGAAAGATTTTTTACAACTAAAATGGCAAAAAATTCAAACAAAGTTAAAAAAAATTCTAATAAAGCAAATAATTTTAAACTTCTAGCTGATAATAGATATGCAAAATTTCAATATGCAATATCTGAAACAATCGAAGCTGGAATTGAGCTTTTAGGGACTGAAGTAAAGTCTATTAGAAACGGAAAAGCAAATTTAAGAGACGGATACTGTTCATTCAGAGATGGTGAGATCTTATTATTAAATGTTCACATTTCACCACATAAAAATGTGGGGTCTTTCTTTAATCATGATCCACTAAGAAATAGAAAGTTGCTACTACATAAAAAAGAAATAATAAAAATGAAATCTAATACTGAAAAAAAAGGAATGACTATTGTTCC
This sequence comes from uncultured Synechococcaceae cyanobacterium, assembly GCA_902578445.1. Taxonomy (GTDB): domain Bacteria; phylum Cyanobacteriota; class Cyanobacteriia; order PCC-6307; family Cyanobiaceae; genus Prochlorococcus_A. The sequence continues at coordinate 1,831 of CACHDC010000059.1, read as the reverse complement.
ATTATCTCTTTATTTAAAAGGCTCATGGATAAAACTAACTATTGGAGTTGGTAAAGGGAAAAAATTACATGACAAACGACAAGATGAAAAACAAAAAAGCATAAAAAAAGAAATCAACTCTGCACTAAAAAGATAAAGGATTAGTCAGAATATCAATCTAAACTTACTGAAGTTGGAGGTGGGGAAGGATCTGGATCTGCAATTAGCATATGCTGCAATACAGTTTCTGGCCTCTCACTATCTCTCCAGCGAATTTTGTATGCAGGCATTTTTGTACCTCTACTTGTAGTTTGCTCTACTGGTTCAATAACCCATCCTCTTCTTGATCGGCCTTGAGGATTTCTTTTTACTACTGCATCCGCGTGTTTGAAACGGAAACCAACACGTTCACCACTCATTTAAAAAATTTCGTATTGGATTAATTTAACTATTTTACTTCATTCGAGGGTAATTTTTAACTTTTTTTGGAAGTTATTTCTGGTTTTAACAATGGGAAAGGGATTACATCTCTAATCGATGCGCTATTAGTAATTAACATAATTAGCCTATCAATGCCTATACCTAATCCTCCAGTAGGCGGCATACCAATCTCTAAAGCATTTAAAAAATCTTCATCTATACAGTGAGCCTCAAGATCTCCTTCATCTCTAAGAGATTGCTGTAATTGCATTCTTTCTCTTTGATCTACTGGATCTATCAACTCACTAAACGCATTTGCTAGTTCTCGACCAACAATGAATAATTCAAATCTCTGAACTATTTCTTTATTATCATGATGAGGCCTAGCTAAAGGAGAAATTTCAACAGGATAATCAATAACAAAAGTGGGTTCTATAAGTTTTGATTCTACTTTTTGCTCGAAGACCTCATTTAAAAGTCTTCCCATAGTATTTACTTTATTAGAACAATCAACATTGATATTTTTAACGGCTTGTTTTGCTGCTAGAAAGTCTCCACTGAAAGAATCAAAATCAATCCCTGTATATTTTTTGACAATAGCTTTCATGGATATTCTTGACCAAGGCTTAGAAAAATCAATTTCTTTATTTTGATAATTTATAATTAAAGACCCACATGCATCAGCTACGATATCTTTAATCAATTCTTCAGTTAAATTCATCATATCTACATAATCAGAATAAGCTTCATAAATTTCCACTGAGGTGAATTCTGGATTATGCCTTGTACTTATCCCCTCATTACGGAAGATTCTTCCCAATTCATAGACTTTCTCAAAACCTCCAACAACCATTCTCTTTAAATGTAATTCTGTAGCTATTCTTAAATACAACGGAATATCTAATGTATTGTGATGAGTTATAAATGGTCTTGCTTCAGCACCACCAGCTTCAGACTGCAGAATTGGAGTCTCTATCTCTAAAAAATTTCTATTATCTAGCCATTTTCTTATAAAACTTATACATTTCGCTCTGGTTTTAAATACATTTTTAGAGTGAGGATTAACTATTAAATCTAAATAACGTTGTCTATATCTTTTTTCAATATCAGTCAATCCATGCCATTTATCTGGGAGAGGTTGTAATGATTTGGATAACATTTCCCATTTTTCTACTTTAATTGAAAGCTCACCTTTATTAGTTTTTTTAATAGTTCCATAGACTCCTATCCAATCACCAATATCTACTATTTCCTTGAGATCTTCAAAAGAAAGTAATTTTTGTTTTTCTAAATTGAAATTAATAATCCTTTTATCTAGATAAAGCTGAATCTGACCTTCTTGATCGCTTATTGTAAAAAAGGCAATTTTGCCCATTACCCTTTTTGCCAGAACTCTACCAGCAATAGAAACACAAAATTCTTCCTCTTGACC
>CACHDC010000058.1 GCA_902578445.1 uncultured Synechococcaceae cyanobacterium | reverse complement strand
ATATATAGTTTCTTTAAGTAATAAAAAAAGACCTAAAATTTGCTTTATTCCAACAGCCTCTGGCGATAGTAGTTTGTATAAACTAAATTTTTATAGAGCATTTTCTAAACTTGATTGTATAACAAGCCATATTGATTTCTTCTCTAGAACAGAAAACTTAGAAGAGCAAGTTTTAACTCAAGACATCATTTATGTTGGCGGAGGAAATACAAAAAGTATGTTAGCTGTTTGGAAAGAATGGAATCTACATAAAATTTTGCGTAATGCTTATGAAAAAGGAATTGTAATGAGTGGTGTAAGTGCTGGGGCTATTTGTTGGTTTGATAAAGGTATAACTGATTCTTATGCTAATGAATTAGCTATAATTGACTGCTTAGGCATGGTTGACGGTATTGCCTGCCCACATTTCGATGAAGAGAAAGAGAGGGAACCTTACGTTAATGATGTTATTCAGAAAGAAATTATTGAATCTTGTATATGTATTGAGGGCAACTGTGCCTTGCATATTAAAAATGATTTTGACTATTACTCAATTGATTTTGGTAATGGTAGAAACTGCTTTAGAGTTACAAGGGAAAATAATATTTTAAAGAAAGAAATTCTTTGAAAAGAAGATATTTTTAATATATTTTAGATCTCATCATTCTTCGAGATAGAAGTAAATTCAATCCCTTTGTATTTTACGAAAGATGCAGTCCATACTTCTTTTGAGAGATTGCCAAGGTATTTTAGAAACTGTTGCGTATCTCCATCTCTAATCCATTCAGATTTAATGAATGGAAGCTCTTTCTGCATTCTTTTAGGATGCATATGTACAAGGAGCAAACCTTTTTCTTCAGAAGCCCTTTTTAAAGCACCTTCATCACTTCTTTGAAACACTCTCATTAGAAGATTTAAAATTACCTCTTCTCCAAGTTTCTTGAAATTCTCTGATTCCTCTAAATTATCTTTAATTTCTTTACCTCCAAGAGGCATTGCTCTAACTAAGTTTTGCTCTATTAAAGCTATTGCAATTAAATAATCTTGGCTAGCCATATTTTAAAATAATACTTTTTTGTTATTCTAACCTCTCGAGTTCATGAAAATCTTTCATGGATAAAATATCTGCGATAAGAAGAAAGGAAATAATTTATTAATTATTTTCGAATACAATTGAACTATTGTTTTTTATTTAATTAGTAAAATTAAAAATTTTATTTGTTATGAGGTTTTTTTTATTTTTATTTTTCGGGATTTTTGTAGGTCTTTATTTTTCATGGCCCGGTTTAGTAATACCAGAGAATTGGAAATGTTTTAATCAAATTATTGCAAAATCTGCAGAAGATAAAATTTCTTTAAAAGCTGCATTAGAGATTTCCCCCAGCTATTTTCTAAAGGCTAGGAATAAAAAGACGACTTCAAAAATAAGAATAGTAGCAGATGCCTGTTTTCGTTAATATGTTTAGTGATTAAATATGACTACTAAATAATGAACAATAATATAAGATTTGAATTATCATTTAAAGATATTTCTCAATTAGACTATAAACTTAATTTCTGTAGATTAAATAATATAAGAAACATCAATATTCCATGTAAAGGACTTATAAAGAAGGATTTATTTAATTCAACTATTAAATATATATCTAAAAATTATAAGGAATTTAATGTGACCTATCACTATAGTCTTTATCATCAATATTCAAAAAATAAAGAAAAATCCTATCAGGATTTTTTAGATTTTGTTAAAAATTCTCAGACGAATAAAAATTATGAAATTCTTCTTGTGTCGGGATCAAATAAGAAAAAAAATTTCGACTCAGTTGATGTATTAGCTGATTTACAAAAAGAAAAAAATTTAAAAGTTAAATTAGGTATAGCTTACAATCCATATTTGAAAAAATATTATAAAATTTCTTCAGAAAGAGAAAGGTTCCAAAGAAAAATTGCGACTGGATTAATAAATTCAATTTGGTTTCAATATGGTACAGATATTAAAGTTCTTCAGAATGAGGTGTCTTATCTTAAAAACGTAGCAAAAGAAGAAAAATTAAATTTATTTGGAAGTTTATTTATTCCTTCTAAACAATTTATAGCACGGTTTAAATTTCGTCCTTGGAAAGATGTATATATATCTGAAAAGTGTTTATATGCCTTGGAGAATTTTTCTGATTTCACAAATGATTTAGTTAGTTTTTATAAAAAAAATAATATTACACCTGTAATTGAATCTGATTTTTCATCATCAGATAAACTTTATTCTGTTTATAGTTTTTTAGAAAATGAAAGATAATTTCTATCAATTAGGTAATTATGAAAAGTGATTTTACATATGACTTAGTAATAATAGGTGGAGGAATATCTGCGTGTGTATTCGCTTCGAAGTACCTGAAAAATAATATTACAAAAAAAATTGCATTAGTTGAAATTGGTCGTGGACTTGGAGGGAGATCAAGTACAAGAATAAGCGAAAGATTTAAAGGATGGAAACTAAACCATGGGGCTCCAAATTTTAATATATCTAACAGTAAAAATAATCTTCTATTAAAAAGTTTTATAGATGAATTATTGGAGAATAAATTTATTAAAATTGATGACTCAGATACATTTTTTCTAAATCAAGATTTAAATTCAGAAACACAAAAAATATCTAAATTTTCTTGCGGGGTCAATTATCTATCTTCAGATTCTATGAGTCAATTATCGCAAAAAATAATTGAGTCTAATAATTTAAAGGGGAAAATTGATTTTTACTTTGAAACTTTAATAGTTGATTTGAAATTTAAATATAATAAATGGGTACTTACATCAAAGAATGGAGATAAATTTTCATCTAAATATCTTATTTGTTCAACTAATTTGTTGTTACATAAAAGGTCATTGAATATATTAAACATAAATCAAATTCCATTAAGAAAAGCTATTCCTATAAATTATGATAAAAAAA
>CACHDC010000057.1 GCA_902578445.1 uncultured Synechococcaceae cyanobacterium | reverse complement strand
CAAGTTCCCAAGTTTTTGTTGAAAACCTTAAGGGAAATGATCATTTGCAAGTAACTGTAATTGCATCCGAATTCGATGGATTATCATTAGTTAAACAACACCAGCTAGTGTATGCGGCTTTGAAAGAAGAATTAGCTTCAGAGACTATCCATGCACTGGCATTAAAAACAGAAACTCCAAATTAAATTATGGACAACCTAACAAAAGATAAAATACAAAAACTGATTGAATCTAATCCAGTGATGGTTTTCATGAAAGGGACAAAATTAATGCCTCAATGCGGTTTCTCCAATAATGTAGTTCAAATACTAAATTCTTTAGGGGTAGAATATGGGACGTTTGATGTTTTAAGTGATTTCGCTATTAGGGAGGGCATAAAAGAATATTCAGATTGGCCAACAATTCCCCAAGTTTACTTAAAAGGAGAATTTCTTGGTGGATCAGATATTCTTATTGAGATGTACAACTCTGGATCTCTTAAAGAAAAAATAGAAATTGAATTAGCGTCTTAAGACATTTAGTGAGTATAAATACTGTATTGGTTAATAAAAATTAATATTTTAAATCCTTTTTTTATCAAAAAAACCTTTATTTCCATCTCCATCTGGATCAATAAAACTTGACGGATCTAAAATCCATCTTTCAATTAATCTTTCTAATTTCTCTTGATCCTTTTGCTCTAAACTATTGCAATTCCTCAATGCTTGGAGATAACCATCACTATATAATTTAAGATCAGATGGCGTATGAAAACGAGTAACTAAGTCCTGGCAACTATCGCAAATTGACTGAAAGTGACGAATTGCTTTGGGGTTTTCAAATGATGTCATAATTCGATAAATTCTGATTTTTATTTTGCATTTGTTATACCTTATTAAGAACGATCAAAAATTGCCTGGCCAAACAGTAAATAAGAATGCAATCAACTGAGCAAATCTTAGCTTCAACTCCTGGCGGTTCACAATTGCCTACGAGCTCTCAAACCCCATCAAGAGTTCTAGTTGTTGAACCTCACCCCACACTTAGAACAGTACTTGTGCAAAGGCTTCGCCAAGATGGCCATTTAGCTGCAGCAGTAGGTACAGCTGCAGAAGCTATTGACTTATGCAGAGAACAATCACCTGACTTACTAGTTAGCGCAGAAATCCTCGAGCAGAATACTGCAATGAGACTAGCTCAACAACTGGGGTCTTCGGTCATAGTCTTAACGGCAAGATCAGGCGTTGAAGCATTAGTAAATCTATTAGATGAAGGGGCAGATGATGTTCTCAGAAAACCATTTGGACTTGAAGAGCTTGCGGCACGATGCAGAACCCTCCTAAAAAGGGGAAGGATAGGATTACAAGAAAAAGTTGAGGTTGGACCTTTAGAGGTTCATCTTCTTTTAAGACAAGTTACTCTAAGCGAAAAGCCCGTAGAATTAAGCCCTAGGGAGTTCGCACTGCTTTGCGCTCTTTTGATGCCACCAGGAATGGTAAGAAGTCGTCAAGAGCTCTTAAGGATGGCCTGGCCGCCCTTCAGTGGTGGCCCTAGGTCTGTGGATACGCAGGTATTAACTTTGCGGAGAAAATTAGAACAGGCTGGATTGGGAGAAGACATATACAAGATAGGGACGTATTCCTTCTTAAAGAGACTATAAAAACAAAACTCAATTTAGAGATGGCTGCTACAGAAGAAATGTTAGAAATTGCAAAAAAAATTCTTCCCGATTATGTAACGCTTGTACCTGAGAAAAGAGAGGAAGTTACTACTGAAGGCGGGTTGGATTTAAAAAGTAATTTGCAATACCTTAAGAAGGCAGTTGGGAATTTAAAGGATTCAAATATAGAAGTAAGCGCATTTATTGATCCTCTTGGTGCACAGATAAATTATTCCAAAGAAATAGGCTTTGATTTTATAGAATTACATACTGGAAAATATGCTGAACTATCGGGATCTGAACAATATAAAGAGCTCCAAAGGATTATAGAGTCTACACATTTAGCAAATGATCTTGGATTAGTTGTTAATGCTGGTCATGGCCTAAACTACAATAATGTTAAAAAAATTGCATCAATTAACAATATGAACGAGTTGAACATAGGTCATAGTATTGTTGCAAGGGCTTTAGCGATAGGATTAGAAAAGTCTGTACGTGAAATGAAGTCCCTTATTACATCAAATTAAATTTCAAAATGACAACATACTTTTTCGTTGCGGCAAGTGAAAAGTTTTTAACAGTTGAAGAACCACTTGATGAAATTTTTAAAGAGAGGATGAGGAACTATAAAGAAAATAATAAAGAAATAGATTTTTGGCTCTTAAAAAATCCATCATTTTTACAAACCAATCAATTTGCTAATCTAAAAGCAAAAATTCCATCTACCCCAGCAGTTGTTTTATCGACTGATAAAAAATTTATAACTTTCTTAAAGCTTCGCTTAGAGTTTGTTGCTGTGGGGGAATTCGAATTTCCCAATGCAGAAATAATTGATCCATTTAAAGTTGAGTAATATAACCATTTAGTAAATTGCTCAATCTTTATAAGTCAAATAAAATTGAAGTAATTAGTAAGCTGTTAGCAGAGGAATTAAAAATATGTCCTCCCCCTATAAATGAAAAATTAGAAATAGTAGTCCCCAATTACTTTTTGGGGAATTGGTTACGTGAACAAATAACTATAAAAAACAAAATAAGTGCTCTTTATGAATTAAAGACAATATCAACGTATACCGAATCTATATTGACAAATTTTTTCCCTGCAATTGATATGAGCGCATGGAATTTTGAGGCAATTAAATGGGGCATTATTGATTCCTTGGAAGAATTAAATAGCTTTAAAGAATCATTTCCTCTTAGAAATTGGATTAATAAATATTTAGATAATAAAAAGACAATTGATGTAGACATATATAATCTGACAAAAAAGATCACGAATAATTTTATTGATTATCTCATTTTTAGACCTGAAATGATTTCTCAATGGAATAGATATGAAATTAATTCATCTAATCTATTTAAGAA
>CACHDC010000056.1 GCA_902578445.1 uncultured Synechococcaceae cyanobacterium | reverse complement strand
GGAATCAAACTATGGAGGAGCATTATCAGTAAATCTTGAAGAACATAAAACGAGAACTACAGATAAGGTTCTTGAGAGAGTTGAGAAATCATTAAAACTTGCCATACAAAATGGATACCGAGCTATTAGAAGTCATATTGATACTTACAAAAGTCAATCTCTTGATATTTGGATTGAACTTTTTAAATTACAAAAAAAATTTTCATCTGAGTTGACTTTACAATTCGTTGCTCTAGCTCCATTAGAATTCTGGGATACAACTAATGGAGAAGATTTGGCAAAAATATTTTCCTCAAATGGAGGTATTTTAGGAGGTGTAATTGTTCCTCCTTTCAATAAAGAAGATACAAGCAAATTTCTCGCAAAAATGCTTCTTCTAGCTAGTAAATATAAATTAGAAATTGATTTGCATATAGACGAATCGATCATTGAGCCTGGAGCGGGAATAAAAGTTTTATTGGAGACAATCGAAAATTTAAAAATTAATAGTATTCCAATTACTTGTAGTCATTTGAGTAGTCTTATCTCTCTAAGTCATAGAGAGATTTTAAATTTAGGAGAAAAAATGGCTGAGAAACATATTAAAGTTATTGCTTTACCTCTAACAAATTTTTGGTTGCTCAATAGAAGTAATAAAATTACCCCATTAAAAAGACCAGTTGCTCCAATCAAGCTATTACAAAAATCACACGTGGATGTATCTCTAGGTAGTGATAACGTTCAAGATCCCTGGTACCCATTTGGTAATTTTGATCCTTTTTATGTTTTGTCTTGCTCGATACCTATGCTTCAACTAAATCCCTGGGAGAGAATGACTCTATCTTCTATTTTTTTAGCTCCAAGCAGATTATTAAACTTAAAGTGGGATGGTTTAATTAAAAAGGGTTGCCCTGCTGATTTTGTGATTTTAGATGCACAAAGATGGGCAGATGTTTTTTCGAGTTCCTTAAAGAGAAAAGTATTTATAAAAGGCAATTTATATTGCTAATCGGCTAGTTTATATACAAAACAATAAGAATTTAATTAATGACATCAAATACTCTTAAATTTATAGACAAATTTAGGGAAGTTAAAAACCTAGAGATTATTGAAAGCCAATCTGACATAAAAAGACTTTCAAAAGATTTTTATAACTACTCTCCAATCCTTACTAAAAAATTAGACGAATGTATTGCTGATTTGGTGGTAAGACCTCGTGATCACAAAGCAGTAAAGGAAGTAGCAGAAATTTGTTGGGAATTTTCTATCCCAATTACTTTAAGGGGTTCAGGTACAGGTAATTATGGACAAGCTGTTCCTTTGTTTAAAGGAGTTGTAATGCAGATGAGTCACTTTAATAAGTTAGAAGAATTTGATCCAGATACAGGTTTTGTAAAAGTACAGTCTGGCTGTGTTATGGGAGATTTGAATAAACAATTAGAGAAATATGGGAGGGAATTGAGGTTGCTTCCTAGTACTTGGAAAACTGCAACAATTGGAGGTTTTATTGCAGGTGGATCAGGAGGAATTGGTTCAATTAGGTGGGGATTTTTAAGAGATCCAGGAAATCTTATTGGTTTAGAGGCAGTAACGATTAATGAAAAACCTGAATTATTAAAATTTGATGCTGAAGAATCCGAACCTCTGAATCATGCTTATGGGACTAATGGAATAATTACTTCTTTACTACTTGCTACTGATATCAAACGTAAGTGGTATTCAATAGTTATCGACTGTATTGAATTTGAAAAAACAATAGAAATATTAAAAACTCTCACCAGCGCGGCAATTGATCTGAAACTAGGAGCAATTCTTGAAGAAGAAATTGTAGATCAAATGCCAAATTGGTTTAAAACTAATTCTAGAAGTCACAAGATATTAATTCAATCTACTCTGGGAGGAATAAAAACCATCGAGCTAATTTGTAAAAAATTCAAACTTGAATCTACCCTCCTTGGGGAAGAAGAAAAACTTGTCAATGGAATTTCTGAAGTCGTATGGAATCATACAACTCTTCATATGAGGTCTAAGGATAAAAATTGGACGTATTTACAGATGCTTTTGCCACTTAATGATGAACTTGAATTGATTAATTTTTTGCGAGAAAAATGGGGTAGAAAAGTTCTTTGGCATCTAGAGGCAGTTTCTCAACAAGGATCACCACGATTAGCGGCTTTGCCTGTATTAAGGTGGAATGGGATAGATGAATTAAATGAAATAATGGAAGATTGCAGGAAACTTGGTGCGTTTATTTTTAATCCACATGTTTTAACTGTCGAAGGCGGAGGCCTAGGAGTGGTTGACGCAGATCAAGTAAAAGCGAAATTGAAATTTGATCCTAAAGGGCTATTAAATCCAGGGAAATTGGAAGGTTGGGAAGTAAAGGAACAATTTAATATTTAACATTTCTGTTTATTTGCAAATTTAATAAATTCAGCTACCAAAAAAATAGAACCTGTCAGAACAGGATGATTAGGTGGCCATTTTTCTAGTGAAAATAAATACTCAATGGCAAGTTCAAATGTTTTAAATTCAATTGTTTTTTGAAAGTTAATTTCTTTAATCTGAGAGATATCCTTTAATTGCCAACTAGGTTGGTTTGGAACTGGTACGAGTAATAAGTGATCATTTTTCTTTAGAAGTGTTTTTAATATTGCATAAATATCTTTTTGTCTTTGGACACCTAAAATCCAATAAATTCCTTTATCTTTATTCTCCCAATTGCTTCGCTCATGAGAGAGTGCTTTTGCAGCAGGATAATTATGCGCACAATCTACAAGAATTTCTTTGTTCAAATAATTTATTATTTCTAACCTTCCTTTCCAAACTGTCTTTTTAAGACCTTCAGATATATGTTTTTTTTTAATATTAAATCCCAAATTATTCAGCGCTTCAATTGTTCCAACAGCTACTGAAGCATTTTGCTTTTGGAAAATCCCTTTTAATCCAAGATCATAGCTGTTTGAAATTGAATCTTTCCAGATAATTTCTGCTCCAACCTCTTTAACTTTTTTGGTTATTAAATTTT
>CACHDC010000055.1 GCA_902578445.1 uncultured Synechococcaceae cyanobacterium | reverse complement strand
TCTGCTGTAAAGTAAATAAAAACTTCTATGACCTATTGGGATAAAGATACTATTCAGCTTGTTCAAAGTCTTAATGACAAATTAAAAATTGATCATTCTAAATGGCATAAAGATAAAGGAAATAAATATAAACGATCTGCAGAACTAATTTCGGCAGGATTATGCCATTTAATTATTTCTTGTAATGAGAATGAAACTATTGAGTATATAGAAGAAAGTATAAAATGGTTAAAAGAAATTAACGTAGATCAACCTTGTCCTAGTAAAAATCACCTTTTTAAAGCCAACTGAAGCCTATTACCTTTATTACTCCATCTAATATCATCAAAACATTCATTAATAATGTAAAGGCCACGGCCATTAATGCTACTTATTTTTTTTGGTAAGTTATAGTCTCTTTTTTTTATTTCTAAACCATTACCTTGATCTTGAATTTGCCAAACACACCAATTAGGAGTAATTATTCTTCTTACTCTAATATTTTTTTTAGGATCTAATTTATTACCATGTTTTACTGCGTTAACCAGAGCTTCATGTAAACCAAGTTTTATAAGATAGCTTGATTGAGAATTTTCAATAGGTTCTAATAATTGATCGACAAATTCATTTAACTGCAGTGATGATTCGAATTCGTAGTTTGACCAATTAATCTTTGGTCTTTTAAAAATTTTTTTTAAAATATTTTTGCCCCGAAATAAGGACATAATAATATTTTGATACTGTCTTAATTTTAACTTATTAAATACCTCAAATTAAAGAATATTATTATGTCTCTCTGCAATAGCAGGATGTCGAAGGATGGAGTCCATAAGTCTTACTCCTCTTAGTTGATTTATTAAAGGCATATGTCCATCAGGAGCATCCAATGACCAGCAAAAAGATCCAGGGTATCTAGTCCATAAACCCTCTTTTTTCCAACCTATTTTCGGCCACATTAATTCATATTTTTTCCCTACTGATTTTAATATCTTTGCCTGAATTGAAAATCCAAATCTACCAGTAGAATAAATAGTCCATAATCTATCTATTGTTTCTAAATCTTTACCTGACATATTTTTAACTTCACTATAGAAAACATATCCACGTTTTTCAGCTAATTTTCCAGCTAATTTTCGTAAATAGGAACTTGTTAATCTATCTGCCTCCTCAAATTTTTGCTCAACTAACATCAATTGTAAATCTTCATAATTAATATCAATATCTGAATATGTATTAAACCAATTATTTAATTTAGAATTTTCAAAGAATTCAGGCTTAAATTTTTTTAAAACCTGCAATATCCAACCAGCAGCCCAGTCGTCTCCATCACTATCAAAGATATCAAAAAGTGAAGGACCAAGATTAAAAATATTTTCGACTTCAGATTCTATTTGAGTTAATGAATTTATTCTTTTTCTTTGATTTGAATCTACAAATTTTTTGATCAGATCTAATGTAGCATTATTATAGTTATCTTTTTCTTTGTTATTCATTTTAAAAATTCAATCTAAAAAAATAAAAACTATCCATGTATTTCAAAAGAAAAGAACTAGAGAAATTTAGAAGTTTAAAAGGACCACTTATAGATGTTAGAAGCCCGAGTGAATATTATAAAGGACACCTGCCTAATTCTATTAACATACCACTATTTGATAATAATGAGAGATCTATAATTGGCACGATTTATAAAAAAGAAGGAAGAAAAAAAGCAGTCATAGAGGGATTAAATTTTTTTGAAAAAAAAATGGAAATACTTCTTGATAATTTATTCATGAATATTGAGTCTTATAAAACTATTCCTAATAAAAATAATGAATTTTTTATCAGAATATATTGCTCTAGAGGAGGAATGCGTTCACAAAGCATTGCTTGGCTGTTAGAAAAATACAAATTAAATCCAATAACACTTAAGGGAGGATACAAAATATATAGAAGATGGGTATTAGATAGTTTCTCAAAAAAAATGAATATAGTAGTTATTGGCGGGAAAACCGGAACAGGGAAGACAAGATTATTATCATTACTAGAGAAATATAAATATCAAACTATTGATCTTGAAGGATTTGCCAGTCATAGAGGAAGTACATTTGGAGGTCTAGGAATGAAAGAACAACCTTCGAATGAACAATTTGAAAATATAATTGCGGAAAAATTAAATTCTTTTAAATGTTCTAATAATATTTTTGTAGAAGCTGAAAGTGCAAATATAGGTAAATGCAAAATTCCTTATGAATTCTTCAATCAGATGAAAAATTCTAGGAGAATTGAAATTATAAGAAGCGAATCTAACAGGTTAGATGAGTTGATAGATACTTATAGTGTTTTTAAGAAAGAGGAACTCCAAGAATCTGTATTAAGGATAAAAAAAAGATTAGGACCGCAAAGAACAAAAATAGCTTTAGAATCAATTGACGATGAGAAATGGGACTTAGTTTGCAGATCAGTTCTAGATTATTACGATAAGTGTTATGAATTTGAAAAGGTTGGCAAGACAAATATAAAGTTATTAGATTTAACCGACAAAAAATATGATGAACGGATTCTAGAGTTAATAAATAATGTTTTATAAAATAATTACAAACGAATGTGAAAAATATTTCCTAAGATAAAAAATTATTGACTGAATATTATGACAGCAAATAAAACTGCAAAAATACAATTTTATGAAGGAACCGATGAACCAGTAGTTCCTGAAATAAGACTGACAAGGAGTAAGGATGGTACAACCGGCCAAGCACTATTTTTGTTCGAAAAGCCTCAGGCATTATCTTCAATTACAGACGGTGAAATCACGGGTATGCGTATGATTGATTCCGAAGGTGAAATACTAACTAGGGAAGTTAAAGTAAAGTTTGTTGATGGAGAACCCATATTTTTAGAAGCAGTTTATATTTGGAAGAACACATCAGACTTTGAGAGATTTATGAGATTTGCAAATAGTTATGCCAAATCAAATGGATTAGGATATTCTGAAAAGAAGTAGAATGTTCTGAAAATTGAATAGTTCAGCATATTTCAAGTTAGTAGTAATTTTAATCAC
>CACHDC010000054.1 GCA_902578445.1 uncultured Synechococcaceae cyanobacterium | reverse complement strand
TACCAATACCTGAAAGATCCTTCACAATTTCTGTTGATGTAAACTTATTTTTAATGAGTAGTTGTTTTACTTTTTCACCTTGATCAAAATGATTCTCTAAAATTAGCCAGCCCCTCTCTTTTAAAAAAAATGGTGCTTTTTGTATAATTTCTTTAATATGTGTTAAACCATCTTCGCCGCCTAATAAAGCAACTTTAGGTTCAAAATTTTTAACTTCTTTAGGTAATTTTTCATAAGTATCTCGAGGTATATATGGAGGGTTTGAAATAGCGAAGTCTAATTTTCCTTTGAACCTTTCAAGAGGTGACCACCAATTTCCACAATAAAATTCCAAATTTGATTGTTTAGAAGAATTTAAATAATTTTTATTGGCTATTTCTAATGCATCTCGATCTATATCAGTTGCTACTCCTTTACTAAATGGATAAGCCAATGCCAAAGCAATACTTATAGCGCCTGATCCAGTTCCTAATTCAGCAAAAAATAATTTTTCTGACTTCTTTCGAAATAAATTGAAGACAATATCAACTATGAGCTCTGTTTCTGGTCTTGGAATGAGTACTTTGTTTGTAACTTTTAATTTTAAGTCCCTCCAAAAAGTTATTCCACAAAGATATTGAATTGGGCAAGATTTAAGTAAATGTTCATTCCAAATAGATTCTAAAAAATCTATGTTTTTTTTTAAATGTAAGTTTCTCTCAGGATTTATATTTATCAGGTTTAGATCACTAGTTGATATGCCGCCTATACAATCAAGTAAAACAGCTAAAGATTGTTGATCGCCTCCTTTAGAAAGTTGCTTTTTTTTCCAAAATAAAAATTCTTCTACAGAAATGCTAAGCATTTATTAAAGCATTAACGTTTTGGGCCAAGCCTACCTTTACTAGAGTCAGAGTAGAAGCTTGATTTTTCTCCATCTTGAGTAGAAATGAATAAACCTATTAGGAATATTGTTGGCACCCCTACAAATAAAAGACTAGCTACGAATCCAAAATTAGTTGTTTCCATTTAATTAGTAGTTCTATGATTAGGTAATAAGACTATAGGCACATAACTTGAAATAAAGTGGAAAAATAAACAAATTTTATACACTGATTAACAGTCTTAAACAATTCAGCGAGGTAATTTTTTATTTTCACTAATTTTTTTTAGTTCTTCCAAATTTGAGGGAGGAGATTGTGGTTTTGTCAAAATTACTGAAGAGGATTTTATCAGTGTTTGGCATGCTAGTCGCCAATTTTCTGGCCTATTTTTGAGTTTTTCTTCTTCAACAGATGTGAGAGGGCTCAAAGAATTTTTGTTTCCACCTTCAACTGAAATAAAACAAGTACTACATTGTCCTGCTCCTCCGCAATTTCCTAAAATACCTTTTAAACCATACAGTTGTAAGTTTTCTTTCATCACCAATTCCCTCAGATTTTCACCAGGGTTGCATTGGACTTCTAAATCCTCACGAATAAATCTAATAGTTGCCATTTTTTTTAGTTATTTTTCTTATTTTGGCGTTTTACTTTGAGAATTGTGACCAAAATATTAACAATTTTTAGCTAAAAATTCCTTGTAAACTTAGTCCTGCAAATTGATTTGCCCAAATTTTGCAAGAAAATAAATTTATTTACAAAAATCCCTCAAAGACTAAAAAAACCCTTACTATCGTGATGTTTAGCTGATTATTCAGCATAGTTACTAGAAATTAACCGATGGGATTGCCTTGGTATCGAGTTCACACGGTAGTTATTAACGACCCAGGTCGACTACTCGCTGTGCATCTTATGCATACTGCATTATTAGCCGGCTGGGCCGGTTCTATGGCTCTTTATGAATTAGCCATTTTTGATCCTTCTGATGCTGTTCTCAATCCTATGTGGAGACAGGGGATGTACGTTATGCCTTTTATGGCAAGACTTGGTATCACAAGTAGTTGGAACGGATGGGATATTACGGGTGCTACAGGAGTTGATCCTGGATTTTGGAGTTTTGAAGGTGTTGCAGCAGCACACATAGTATTTAGTGGACTATTGATGTTGGCTTCCATTTGGCACTGGACATACTGGGATTTAGATCTATGGGAAGATTCAAGAACTGGTGAGCCTGCTCTTGATTTGCCAAGAATATTTGGAATTCACCTTCTCTTAGCTGGACTTACATGTTTCGGTTTTGGAGCTTTTCATTGTGCCAACGTTGGAATTTGGGTTTCTGATCCTTACGGTTTAACTGGTCATGTAGAGCCTGTAGCACCTTCCTGGGGAGTAGAAGGCTTTAACCCATTTAATCCAGGAGGGATTGTTGCTAATCATATTGCTGCTGGACTTATGGGTATTATTGGAGGGATTTTTCACATTACCAATAGACCCGGCGAAAGACTTTATAGAGCATTAAAACTTGGAAGTCTTGAAGGAGTTCTAGCTAGTGCTCTAGCAGCGGTTTTATTTGTTTCTTTCGTTGTTTCAGGAACGATGTGGTACGGTTCAGCGACAACTCCAGTCGAATTATTTGGCCCTACTAGATACCAATGGGATTCAGGCTATTTCAAAACTGAAATAAACAGAAGGGTTCAAGCTGCTATAGATGATGGAGCCACTAAAGAAGAGGCATATGCATCCATTCCGGAGAAACTAGCCTTCTACGATTATGTTGGGAATAGCCCTGCAAAAGGTGGCCTATTCAGAGTTGGAGCTCTCGTTAATGGTGACGGTTTACCAACTGGTTGGCAAGGCCATATTGCTTTTCAAGATAAAGAAGGTAACGAGTTAGAAGTTAGAAGAATACCTAATTTCTTTGAGAACTTTCCTGTCATCCTTGAAGACAAAGAAGGAAACGTAAGAGCAGATATTCCATTCAGAAGAGCTGAAGCAAAGTATTCATTTGAACAGACTGGAATCACTGCAACTATCTATGGAGGAGATCTTAATGGTCAAACATTTACTGATCCTGCGGTAGTTAAAAGATTAGCTAGAAAGGCTCAACTTGGAGAAGCATTCAAGTTTGACAGAGAGACTTATAAATCTGACGGTGTATTCCGAAGCTCACCAAGAGCGTGGTTTACATATGCACATTTATGTTTCGGATTGCTATTCTTGTTTGGCCACTGGTGGCACGCTTCAAGAACTCTTTACAGAAATTCCTTTGCTGGTATATCAAGGGCTTGCGAAAAGACTAACTTCAGTAGTGATGGGATTATTAATTTCGTAGATGGAATTGAATCACAAATCATTCAAGACTCTAATAAAGATATTAAGTCTTCACATATCGGAGAATTAATACTTAAAAATCTTAGGAAAGAAAACGAAGTCGCTTATATAAGATACGCTTCAGTTTACAGAA
>CACHDC010000053.1 GCA_902578445.1 uncultured Synechococcaceae cyanobacterium | reverse complement strand
TTCTTTATTGCAAGAAATTATGGGCGAGAACCTGTAAGAAATTTAGTAGGCCCAAAAGCGATGAAAAAAATTGAAAGTTTTAATCAAAACCAACTAGAAGAAAATTTTTTTCTTATGACAGGTCTTCTAATGACTGGTCTTTTTGATTTTCTAAGCTACGCAATTGGTATTGGTGGAACTCGCTGGAAGATATTCACTCCAGCATTATTAATAAGTCTTCTAATTAGTGACTCTATACTAGTGGCTGTAGGGGCTGGTGTTAGTCAGGGAGCAGGCTTGTTTCTAGGAGTAGCTCTTTTGGGAATGTTTGCATTAGCTACTATTTCAGGATTAGCAAAAAATAAAGTGCCTAAATAACAAAACATTTAAAAATCTTTTAATCAAAGAGGAGAGATATGACATTTTTGCAAACAAAAACTATATGAATAAGAATTCATGCAAGAATAGGAATCGATTAATTTTTCAAAGTTATTAGATGACTCCATTTAGACCAACTTCACATGATCGCCCTGGAGAACAAATATCAACCACTCCTTCTGGATTAAAAGTAACTTCTGCAAAGAGATTAATGGTTGATTCAATGGTAAGAATGATTCAAAAAGCAGAAAATCATTCCGTAGAAGATAAACTTGACGAAGAATCTAACAATAATTAATCAATTCCTCGATAAAAGTATAGGAGAGTGGAAATCCATAAGAAGTACTCATACTCTAGCTTTTCAGGAATTCGAGAATTCAACTAGCAAAATATATATAAAACACATCAACTCAAAAGATAGAAAAGTTATTGAAATTTTTAAAAATTATAAATTAAGTTTAAACCTTGAGAGCATAGCCATTTCTATAAGATGGCAAGCTACTAGCGATTGGGGAGAAGATAATATAAGTGAGGAAGATGAGACTATTTTGATATTTTTACCCAAGGATAAAAATTCAGGAATTATTTTACGAAATAAAGGTTATACAGAATCCTTTATTTCATCATCCAATTATTTTGTTGATGTAGAAAATAATTTACACATTAAAACTATTTACAAATCAAACGTTTCCGAAGAAAGAATTTCCTTTTTATCCACTCACATAAGATCTAGATTTTCTACTATTAGAAATCTAGAAAATAACTCAGTCATACAGACATCTCATACTTCAGAGATAAGGAATTTGGCTAGTTTAAAAGATTAATTATCCTTTTAAATTGAAACTCTGTTTCGGATATTAATCCAGGAAGAAAGCCTTTATTTCCTTGCATATTATTAGCTGTTGAATTTAAATCAGATATAGTTGCATCTCGCATTAATTCAATAACCCTTCTTGCATTTCTTAAAGGTACCCCAAGAGCAAGATAAGTATTTTTAAGATCCTTCAAACAACTTTTCTCTAAAACTGATTCATCATTAGAAATTAAAAGATAAGCAACAATCCTTAGGATTATTTCGCCATCTCTTAAACAAACAGACATTTTGTTAGTTGTATTTAAAGATATTTTAGAATGAACTGAATCTTGATTTTCACAAATCATTGCTGTTACAGCGTCAGCTGCAATTGCATGTGAATTTTTGGTTATTGAGGTTATTGCATCTAATCTAGAGTTTGCACTATTAATAAATTCTTTTATATTGCTTAAATCATTTAATTTCTTATCAGTGGACAATAGTTGATTCTTCTTTGAAACTGACATTCCTAAAGTAAAAAATTTAATGTTGAAGCTTAAGATTAGTATAAAGCTAGTAAAAACAATACAATTTGAAAATTAATGCAACGCTTCTTAATTAATAACTTCATTCCGAAGTGATAGTTGAAATAATTCAAATAAAAAATTTTTTTCCGCTAAAATAAGATTAATTTTTTAATAAAGTTTTGGATCAACAAGATTTAAAATTATCAAAGAAACTTATTTCCTCATATAAAAAAAGATTGGAAAAAGAAATTCTTGACAGAAGTATAAAATTAAGGATGCCTCAAAATAAATTTGAAGAAATAATTAATAACAATAATGAACTTATAAATTTAAGAAAAGCATTAGAAGACTTAGAAACGGAATCAGAACCCCATAGTAAAGTCTGATTTTTGAAAAACCCTTCCAAAAGTGTCTCAAACCAACAATTTCCTTTTTAAGTCCTTAAACAATGAGCAACTTCAAGCCGTAAAACATGTTTATGGACCACTATTAGTTGTGGCAGGTGCAGGTAGCGGAAAAACTAAGGCTCTTACACACAGAATTGCCAATCTTATTGAAAATAACTCTATAAATCCTCATAACATTCTCGCAGTCACTTTTACTAACAAAGCTGCTAAAGAAATGAAAGCAAGATTAGAGGTTCTACTAGCCCAACAATTAGCTTTTAATCTATTTGGTCAGCCTTGGACAACTCTTAAAGAAATTGATCAAAATCAATTAAGAACAAACGTTAACCAAGAGAGGCTTCAGAACCTTTGGATCGGTACTTTTCATTCTTTATTTTCAAGACTGCTGAGATACGATATTGAAAAATATACTGATCCAGAAGGCCTAAAATGGACAAGGCAATTTTCAATTTACGACGAAACAGATTCTCAAACATTAGTAAAAGAAATTATCAGTCAAGATATGAATCTTGACCCAAAAAGATATGATCCCAAAAAGATTAAAAGATTAATAAGTAATGCTAAAAATCAATGCTTAACTTCTAATGATCTTTTAGAAAAAGCAGATAATAATTTTGATAAAACAGTTGCAGAAGCCTACAAGAGATATAGGATTTCGCTCTCAAAAAATAATTCTTTAGACTTTGATGATCTTCTGCTTTTGCCAGTTTTCTTATTGAGGCAAAATGATATAGTCAGAGATTACTGGCACAAAAGATTTAAACATATTTTAGTTGACGAATATCAAGATACAAATAGAACACAATATGAACTTATAAAATTAATTACGGCTGGGAATACTGAACCAAAAAAATTCTTCAATTGGGAAGATCGGTCAATTTTTGTAGTTGGGGATGCTGATCAAAGTATTTATAGTTTCAGAGCAGCTGACTTCAGAATTTTAATTGGTTTTCAAGAGGATTTTAAAACTTCAATCAACGACGATACAAAATCATCTTTAATTAAATTAGAAGAAAATTATAGGTCATCTTCCAATATCCTTGATGCTGCAAACTCACTAATTGAAAACAACTCTGAAAGAATTGACAAAGTTTTAAAGGCTACTAAAGAAAAAGGGGAACTTTTAACGTTACTCAGCTGTGATGATGAAATTTCCGAGGCAGAAGCAATTACCAATAAAATAAAATCACTCAATAACTATAATCAAAACCCAATTTGGAAAAATTTTGCAATTTTATATAGAACCAGAGCTCAGTCGAGAGTATTAGAAGAATCTCTAGTAAGGTGGCGCATTCCTTATACAATTTTTGGAGGATTGCGTTTTTATGATAGAAGAGAAATTAAAGATGCAATAGCATATTTGAAAGTTTTGGTTAATTCTTCAGATAACGTTAGTCTTTTACGCATAATAAATGTTCCAAGAAGAGGGATTGGCAAGACTACTATTCAAAAACTGAATGAACTATCTAATAGGTTAAACATTCCATTATGGGAGGTTCTTAATGATAAGCAAAGTCTTGAAGAAACAATAGGCCGATC
The DNA here is from genome assembly GCA_902578445.1 of uncultured Synechococcaceae cyanobacterium. GTDB lineage: Bacteria > Cyanobacteriota > Cyanobacteriia > PCC-6307 > Cyanobiaceae > Prochlorococcus_A. The sequence continues at coordinate 122 of CACHDC010000053.1, read as the reverse complement.
ATCAAAAGGAATTAATAAATTTACTGAAATTATGAATGATCTACTGTGTTACCTAGAAAATTCAGGGCCTGCTCAACTACTACAACTTATATTAGAAAAAAGTGGTTATTTAAGTGACTTGC
>CACHDC010000052.1 GCA_902578445.1 uncultured Synechococcaceae cyanobacterium | reverse complement strand
AGAGTTTTAAACTCTTTTTTACCAATAATTTTTTCAGCTGCGTAAGCGCCACTTGCTGAAACAGCAGGAATTCCAATACCTGGAAATGTACTTGCGCCGCAAGTAAATAAATTTTTAACTGGAGTTTTGCAGCCTGGGAAAAGACCTTTTGCTGCAGATAATGCAGGGCCGTAACTACCGCAATAGGTATTGGTGAATTTTTTATGAGTGATTGGGGTTCCCAGCATCTTTAAATCAATCCTTTCATCTATATCAGGGATGAATTTTCGCACTGCATTAAGGAATATTGAGCATCTTTCTTCTTTCAAATTTCTATATTCTAATTCCTTTGGATTTAGGTTTTCCCAAATTTCCCAAGGTTCATTTGCGGGAGTATATCCATGAAGAACATGTTTCCCTTCAGGGGCCATATTTTTATCTAAAACAGATGGGATTGAAAATACGACTATATTTCTTTCTGCGGTTATACCTTTTTCCCACTCATCAACATGTATTGCATGTATTGGCAAATTTTCAAGACCATCAGCATCAAAACCTAGATGTATATGAAGGAAAGAATCACATTTATTAGGGTTCAAAACTTTTGTATTCCATTTTTTTGAAATTTCATTTGGAATTAACTTTTTTAAATTCCAAATATCGGTATTCGTGACAACAGATTCACAACTATAACTAGAACCATTATTCAGAGTTATACCTGTGGCTAAATTTTTATTGAAGTTAATTGTCTTTACTCTCGAAGAAAGAATTAATTCTCCTCCATTTTTTTTAAATCCATTAATTAAAGCTTTTACGATAGATTCACTACCTCCTTTGGGATATTCAAGGTATGAATTTGGTTCAAACCATTCGTTAAATAAAGTAGCCATCGCAGCTGTATTTGTATCATGCATTGACATGCCACTTATCAAAAAGCTCAATAAATCAACCCAATTCCTGAGAAAAGGATCCTCTAGATGATTATTTACTAAATTCCCAAAGCCTTTATTAATTTTTGGTATTTGATTGATATTAGGTAAAAATTTTGAGGTTAAATTTATTAAATCTAAGAAATTTATTGATTCGGGAGAAAATGAGAGTAAAGGTATTTCATTTATTATTTGGCTAAGAGGTTTTATTCCGGAAATAAATGATTCCCATTCTTTAACAGATTTTTCACCTCTTAAAGTTTTAATAGTATGTTTAAAAGGTTCTTCCCCTACATCAAGATTAAAATTGCCTTCTGGGACGATTACTTGCCACCCTTTGTATTGAAATAGTTCAACTTCTTCATCAAGTAATTTAAGAATTTGCCCTAGGGGATTAGTTGTCGGCCATTTACCTATTCCACTCCACAATGAAGGACCTGATTCGAAAGTGTAACCATTTCTTCTGAAACTGTGGGCAACACCTCCTGGCTGGCTATGAGCTTCGCATATAAGAACTTTTTTGCCTGATAAAGCGAGAATCGAACCGCAACATAATCCCCCTATTCCACTACCTATTATTACAACATCGTATTTTTCCATTAAATATTTACCTTACTCTTCTCGCAAAACTAATTAGTTTTAGACAAATGTATTGGTTGAAGTTGTAATACTTAGTACAACAGCTAGGAAAAATATGTAAGGGACTGCTTTTAAAGGGATGTATCCTTGGCTTTTAGAAATAAAATCCATTGATTTAGTTACTTTATGTAAATATAATAACGAGATATTGTTCCTTATGTGTGCCATAAAATTATTTTTTTGGAAATATTTTGAAATAAAGAAATCTTTTTGGAGATATTTTTAACTAAGAAGATTTTTTATAGAGTTATCTTAGTATTTGATTCTTAGATAAAAATCTATTATGAAACAATTTCCTGATATTAATGAGATAAAACTTTTAGAAAAAAATTCTCAAAAAAATGGTAGCGGAATTTTATATGAGGAATTGTTAGGAATATGGAAGTTTAAGTATGTATGGGGAAAGGAGTCAGATGAAATCAAAAATATACCCAGTTCTATTCTCCAAGTATTGTCGGCAAAACTTGAATTAAAAAGTAAAAATAAAGAGGATCAAATAAATTATGAAATAAAAAATTCAATTAATTTTGGATTATTAAATATTACTTTTATAGGCAGCGCAGAATTAAAAGGGATTAGACCTTTATTGGCTTTCTATTTTGAAGAATTGAAAATTAGTATTAGTAGTTTTCCTATATTTAATAAGGAATTAAAAAAACCAGAAGATAAAAAAATGCCTTTTTTCTCACTTGTAGGAATTAGCACTAAAGATAATTGGTTATGTGCTAGAGGCAGGGGCGGAGGCCTTGCAATATGGGTTAAGTCTTAATTTAGTGGTATTCTCCTGGATGATCTACCTTTCTTACGGTAACTTTATCAACTTTTTGTCCATTAAATCTTAAGAGATCATCTCCTGAAAAGTCATAACCTAAGCGTTGACCTATTAAGGCTACATCATCTGCTGTAGAGGATGTCGTAACCTGTTTTTTTAATTCTTCATCAGATTGCATCTTAATTAAAAATTTTCTTATTTCAGAAAAACTCATTACTAGAATTTGATTGTTTGATGTTAAAGAAATTTATAAAATCTTTTTCTTAGCAAGAACAAGATAAATAGATAATCATTATACTATTTTTATGACTTACCTATTCCTATATATAGTTGGCATAATTTTAATATGGTGGACATATCGTGTCGGTTGGCTTGAGGCGCTCAAAACAGTAGTTAAAGTTATAGTTCCCTCAGCGCTTATTATTTTATTTAACATAAAAGCCGGAAGATTACTTTTTAAAAGTCCTGTAGTCGGTTTATTAAGCGCTTTGCCTACCTCTATTTTTATTTTTAGAGGTTCATTGCCTTTAGTTAGTTATCTAAATAACTGGATTGAAAATAAAATAAATAATTATGATGATTCGGAAGTTATAGATACTGATTCCGTACCTTTAGATGATTAATTTAATTTAATCAAATCCAAGAAATAATTCTTTGTGTACAACAAGAACATCAAATAGAGTTGTTCCATGAATAGGACTTAATGGGATCTTGTCTATATTCAATGCTTCTGCGCAAATTAAATGAGCATCCCATTTTGTATCGTGATCACTTATTTCAATTGACCACTCAATTACTTTTTTGAAATGATCTGGCATTTCCGAACCAATTTTTCTGCAAATTTGGCATAGAACTGACAAAAGAGGAGGTTTTGGTGGCCTTTTTAAATCTTTAATAAGACTTGGTTGTGTAAAAACACTTGTATAGCGGATGTAGTCTATTAATTCATATTCTTCTTTAGTAAGAGCTGCTTTATCTAATGCTCTTTCAAATTCGTCTATGGGGGTTATGGGCCTATCCAAAATATTAGTTGTTTCTGTTTTCTAAATCTATTTTTTCTTGATTAATTTCATTGTTTTGATTGCTTTCTATAGATTTAGGAGATTCATCTTTATCTTCTTCGTTCATAACTTGATCGATTTCATTTTGAAATTCATTCGACGCTTTTTTAAGACTTTTCAAAGTTTTACCAAGCTGTTTTCCTAATTCTGGAAGCTTTTTTGGACCAAAAATTAAAAGAGCTAAGATAAGTATTACAGTAACTTCAGGCAAACCTACACCAAAAATATTCATAACTGATAACTAATTAACTAATTAGGAAATCTACTATTAAATATAGTCAAATCATCTGAATATTTCATTCTCGGAACAGCTTTTTTAATATTAAAAAATTTTGAAAAAAATTATTGTTATTAATACTCCTTTAAAGAAAACTAACCAAAGTAATTGATAATCACTCAATTTGAATTTTTTTTGGTACCAATGT
>CACHDC010000051.1 GCA_902578445.1 uncultured Synechococcaceae cyanobacterium | reverse complement strand
AATTAATAATGCACTAAGAATTCCATAGTTAATACCAAATTTAGAAATTGTAATTGGAACTATTAGAGGAAACGTTAATGCCCCAAACAATGGAGTAAAAGCTACAATTTTTTTCAGCATTAATTTAATTTATTAAAACCATTCAGTCTCAGCATTATCTTTTTCATTAGTATCGTCAAGTGGTGTAGTTCTATCAAATTTCATTGATATATTTTTTTCTTGCTCACCAGATACATCAACAGCATTAATATCATATTTTTGAGTCCCATCTCTAAATGGAACTTGAATTCTAAAAGTACCATCTGCAGCAAGGGGTACATCTTCTCCACCTATTGTTAATTTTGCAGAAGGCTCTGTAGCTCCATAAACAATTAATTCAGCATCAGCAACGAGCCAAAAAGATCTATTTTTAACAATTCCGCTTCCGGAATCATTTAAACCTGATGACCATTTACCAGCACCTGAGTCTGTGAGATCATCATTAAGATTTGTTGAATTTACATTTTCCATGAATTCTTCAGAACCAACTTTTCTTCTGAGAGGAATGTTAGTTGCTGTTTGATATAACCTTTCATGTATGCCAGCTTGTTCTGAGTCAACAGGATTTGAGATATCTGGGGTTACCTCAGAAGTAGAATCCAAATTAAAAGGTACAAATTTATCAAGAATTTGCTCAGCAGGATGCGAGCCAGGAACGTGACTTACAGAAGAAAACGCTAATGACATCCAATTAAAACCATATTTGTAACCTAATTCAACTTTATAGTCTCTATCAGCAAGTGGGATTGGCAAGTACCACTCAGTGCTATAACTATCAACTGCAATCTCCCTTAGTGTTCCTTGATTCAAGTTACTTCCTTCTGAACCAGATGCATCAAATAATCTTAAGCATAATTTATTCGCCCCCAAAGATTGAGCTTTTTCTCGATCTGCATCAGAAATTTGCCAAAAAACATAAGCCCAATCTGGATCTCGGGGTAGGAATACTACATTGGTCTTGACTTCTTCACTATTTTTGAAAGCATTGGACTCAAAAGTTTCATCAGTGTTTGACTGAGGTGAAGTAGTGTATGTTTTTTTTGCAGATTTTTTTTGATATTTGAGTACTAAATCAACTAAAACTGCTTTTGTTTTGCGACTGTAAAGCGGAACTGATAATTTACTTGCTTCTTGTCGTAATTGTCTGAGGGTAAGTGAAAGTAATTCATTTCTATTCATGATCCCATCAGCCACTTTAAAATCTCCGTTTTTGCTTGGGATCAGTATGTTCTTTTTTTTGGGGAATCGTGTGCCTTTTTTCCCTGTCGTCAGGATCCTCTGACTAGTAAAAAATTCTCAAAATTAATATTAATCTTCAAAACAGTTGGTATCAAAGCAATTAATTAATTTCCAAACATTTTTTAATAGACATTAATTTTCTTTTTTTTAAATTTTTGTTACCTGAATTTGTTAACAACTCAACAAAAATATATTTTTTCTTCGGGATCAATTAAAAGGGGCTTCAGCGTTGTTCTACTAGAAGTAGTAAATCATCTATCTCTAAATCCTCAATATTTTTACCAATTTTGGATCTTTTTCATTAATCGAGTAGTCTAAAAAGTTTGAAAATTTTGATTTATTTGAAAGTCTCCATTGTTCGCTTTTTGGATTAGGGAGGGGATTTGATTGTAATTTATCTAGACAGATTTTTTGTATTTCTGTTTGATTATCAATCGATTTATTGGTTTTTATTTTTTCAATAATTTCCATTTATTTAGGTCTCTTTTATAAAATTATCAGTCCATTCATATCCTTTTTTCTCAAGCTCTAGAGCAAGATCACTCTCACCAGTTTTTATGATTTGTCCGTCTGACATAACATGGACATAGTTTGGTTCAATTTCATCTAATAATCTTTGATAGTGTGTAATAAGTATAATTCCAGTCTGTGCATTAGATATTTTTTTAATTCCTGATGCCACTATTCTTAGGGCATCAATATCTAGACCAGAATCGGTCTCATCCAATATTGCAATTTTGGGCTCAAGTAAAGCCATTTGAAGAATTTCATTTCTTTTTTTTTCACCTCCAGAAAATCCTTGATTTACACTCCTTGATAGGAATGCATGATCCATTTTTACAATTTCTAACTTTTCTTTAACTAATTCTTCAAAATCAAAGGTATCTAATTCTTCTTTGTTGAGAAATTTCCTTCTAGCATTAGTTGAAACTCTAAGAAACTCAAGATTACTTACACCTGGAATCTCAATAGGATATTGAAAACCAAGAAAAATTCCTGATTGAGCTCTCTCTTCAGGTTCTAGAGAGTTGATGTTTTCACCTAAAAATTTTATATCGCCATTCGTAACATTATACGAGGGATGTCCTGCAATTATTTTTGACAGAGTACTTTTGCCACATCCATTTCTTCCCATAATCGCATGGATTTCTCCAGGATAGACAGTAAGTGAAACCCCTTTTAAAATTGGAAGATTATCAGTAGATGCAGAGAGATTTTCAACTTCTAAAATTGGATTTGATTCTTTCATTGTATGTTTCATTTCATTTTAGAAATTGATTCATTAACCTACTGATCCCTCTAGTTTAAGTGACAGTAACTTATCTGCTTCAGCAGCAAATTCCATAGGTAATTGATTAAATACATCTCTGCAAAAACCGCTTACCATCATAGATACTGCCTCCTCAAATTCTATACCTCTGCTTTGGAGATAAAAAAGTTGATCTTCTGAGATTCTACATGTGCTTGCTTCATGCTCAATTTCAGAATTGGGTTGTTGAGATTTGATGTAAGGGAAAGTATTTGCAGAAGCTTGATCCCCAATTAACATTGAATCACATTGACTGTAATTCCTTGATCCTTTAGCTTTTGTTCCCATTTTCACTAGACCTCTATAGCTATTTATTGAGTTGCCTGCACTAATACCTTTGCTAACAATAGTTGATTTGGTCTTAGGACCAATATGGATCATTTTTGTGCCGGTATCTGCTTGCTGAAGATTATTGGTGAGTGCCACTGAATAAAATTCTCCTACAGATTCTTCTCCTAAAAGAAGACAGCTAGGATATTTCCATGTAATTGCAGACCCTGTTTCAACTTGAGACCAACTAATTTTACTTCTCTTACCTAAACATTTCCCTCTCTTGGTGACAAAATTAAAAATTCCGCCAATACCTTCTTCATCACCAGCATACCAATTTTGCACTGTTGAATATTTTATTGAGGCGTCGTCTAATGCTATTAGCTCTACAACTGCTGCATGGAGGGTATTTGTATCAAACATAGGTGCTGTACATCCCTCTAGATAACTTACAGAACTTGATTCTTCAGCAATGATAAGAGTTCTCTCGAATTGTCCTGAATCTCCACTATTAATTCTGAAGTAGGAGGATAGATCCATAGGGCAAATAACACCTTTTGGGATATAAACAAAAGAACCATCACTAAAAACAGCAGAATTTAGTGCTGCAAAATAATTATCACTAGCTGGAACTACTGTACCTAAATATTTTTCAATCAAATCCGAGTGATTTTTTACTGCTTCACTAATTGAGCAAAATATAACTCCATGTTCAGCAAGTTCTTCTCTAAAAGTTGTGGCTATGGAAACACTATCAAAGACAGCATCTACTGCTACATTTGTTAGTTTTTTTTGCTCCGTAAGAGGTATTCCTAATTTATCAAAAGTCTCAAGAAGCTTGGGATCAACTTCATCTAAACTAGAAATTTTTTCTTTTTGCTTAGGAGCAGAGTAATAAATTATATCTTGATAATCAATTTGTTTATATCCTAATCCTGCCCAATCAGGCTCTTTCATTTTTTGCCATTTTTTAAAGGCTTTTAATCTAAAGTCAAGGAGATA
>CACHDC010000050.1 GCA_902578445.1 uncultured Synechococcaceae cyanobacterium | reverse complement strand
ACCCAATCTATTGGACCATGCTGGCAACTTATAGCTCCACAGGTAGCAAAAAATCTTTCTAACCATCTTGGTACAACGAACGATCTGTGTGATAACAATCTGTGATATCCAAGGGTAACTCCTAAACAAGCAGTTACCCAGTAAAAAAATAATAATGAAGTGACTGCAGGGAGACTCCAAAATTTTGGTTGTAAAGCTACAAGGGAAAGAATATGTATTGCAACCATAAAAACTATTGTTCCCCACGTTTTATGTAGTCTTGGAGGATATCTTTTTGAATGACTGGAAGGTTCCAGTAATTTTTCTGAGAGTTCTATAACTTTTTCAGTTGGAACAGGTTTTTTTAATTTTGCTGTTTCTTGGAAAATTACTGAATTCATGATATTGAAATACTATTTTCAAAATTACCGATATGTAATATTATCATACTATACTATTGATAAGATTGATTATCTGTGAGTCTCGGATATCGCGATAAATTATCTAGAGGTCGAAGGGCTATGGCTCATTTGATACACCTATGGCATGAAAGAAATGGTTGGTCTCACAGAGTATTGCCATTACTTTCAGAAGTTCTTGATTTAGGTAAAGTTCATAATTCGCAAATTTCTAATCTTAGAAATGGGAAGTTATCTTCGCCAGGCCCTGAAGTTTTTCTTGCTTTAGCTCAAGTTAATACGATTCTTGATCAAGGCATTGAAAAAATCAGGGATCGTTTTGAAAGTGATTACCCAGAGTTATGGAAATCTTTGGAAGAGTCTGCATTACCCCTAAAAAATGATTCTGGTGATCCATTGTCGGCCGGGGAGTTATTCGAGATATTTTCAGGATTAAAACCTTTACCTTCATCCTTTGACTGGTACATAGAAGATGAAGAAGCCTCTGCTTTAAGTGATGCTCTTTCAGTCCATTTTTGTCAGAATAAGGCTTGGAGATCATGTAAAATGCAGGTAATGGAGGCCTATGCTGTCAATAAATCTGCCCGTAGAGAACGTTTTGCTGAGGTAATTGCAGGAATTAGAGATTATACGGCAGAAGAATTAGATGGAGAACTTCTTGATTTATATGAGGCTTCAAAAAAACTTTCTTATTTTCAGGGTAGAGGACCTAATGCTTTCCTCGCAGAATTAAGAAATTTAGCTTCTGAAAAATAACATGAATTTTCATAATAAATGACTCTTGAAAATAATTTAAAACTGGCTGAAAACGCTGTTCTTTCTGTTGAAGAGAGTTTAAGTAAAGTTTTCCAAGAAAGGTCTAATCAGGTTTTCCAGAAATTAGAAAATATTTTGACAATTTTTAAGGAAGAAAAAGTTTCTACTAGTCATTTCAATCAATCTTCTGGTAGTGGTCATGATGATATATCTAGAGAAAAAATTGATGCGGTTTTCGCAAGATTGTTTCTTGCTGAAAAGGCTTCTGTGAGGATGCAATTTGTAAGTGGAACGCATGCAATAAGTTCTGTCTTATTTGGAATACTTCGACCTGGAGATGTAATGTTATCTCTTACAGGACAACCATATGACACGTTAGAAGAAGTCATAGGAATAAGGGGAGGAGGAAAAGGCTCACTTAAAGATTTTGATATTGAATATAAGCAAATAAATATCTGCGAGAATTTTGATTCTTTTGAAGAACAAATTGTTCATTCTTTTGAAGAAAATACATGCAAATTAGTATTTATACAAAAAAGTTGTGGATATAGTTGGAGAAAGTCTCTTACGAATCATCAGATAGAGAAAATTTGTAGTCTTATTCATTCCCTTGATCCTAATTGTATATGTTTTGTTGATAACTGTTATGGGGAGCTTGTTGAAGATAGTGAACCAATTTCTAAAGGAGCAAATATAATTGCAGGATCATTGATTAAAAATTTGGGAGGAACAATCGTTCCAACTGGTGGGTACGTTGCAGGAGATGCAGAGTTGGTTGAGATGGCATGTTCTAGATTAACCTCACCAGGCATTGGTTCTTCAGCAGGAATAAATTTTGGACTAGGAAGATTAATTTTGCAGGGTTTGTTTTTAGCACCACAAATTGTTCACGAATCACTAAAAGGTGCTGATATGGTTGCAGCAGTCTTTAAAAATTTGGGATTTAAGGTTTTACCAGAGCCAGCAACTTATAGATCTGATCTTATTCAGTCAGTAAGATTGAATAATCCTGATTTGGTACAAAAAGTTTGTCAATCTTTTCAAAATTCTTCACCAGTAGATTCTTTTCTGAATGTTGTTCCATCATCAATGGATGGATATGATTCAAAATTATTAATGGCAGGCGGTACTTTTATTGAAGGTAGTACAAGTGAATTTTCTGCTGATGCCCCTCTAAGAGATCCTTACAATATTTTTGTTCAAGGTGGTTCTCACATAGCTCACATCAAAATTGCATTAATTCGATTATTATCTGAACTATTAGAGGAAAAATTAATTTCAAAGGATTCTCTACTTCCTTTATCTACTTAATCATGTCTTACCAGTTTCCAGACAACCTCAACTATGCTGATACTCATGAATATGTCTTGGAAGAAAATGGATTATTAAAAATTGGAGTTAGTGAATTCGCTATAGATCAATTAGGAGATATTGTTTTTGTCGAATTAGCTGATGCAGGGGCGACTTTAGAGAAAGGCGAGACTTTTGGAACAATAGAATCAGTTAAGGCCGTTGAGGAAGTCTATCTGCCTTTTTCAGGGGAAATAGTATCTGTAAATGAAAGTGTTATTGAGAACCCTGAGCTTTTACAGAATGATCCGATTGGAGAAGGTTGGTTAGTCATTTTGAAACCAGAATCAAAAGCATCAATTGCTGATTTGATGACTTCTGAGGAATATCAATCAAAGGTTGTACCAAAATAAGGCAAACTTTTTAAAAAGAGCTATTTTAAAGAAAAATATTTTAATATGACTTCCAAATTTGGGTCTGATTTATTTATAGATAGGCATCTTGGGTTAGGAGATAATGATGAAAGAATTATGCTGAACAAGCTTGGTTTTAATAATATTGATCAATTTATAAATCAAGTTATTCCTGAAGATATTTTACTTAAAGATAAATCTTCAGAAATATTGCCCCAAGGTTGTTCAGAAATTGAGGCTTTAAACGAATTAGAAGAGATTGCGAATAAAAATACTAAAATGAGATCACTTATAGGCCTTGGTTATTATGACAATCATATGCCTAAAGTAATCCAAAGACATGTTCTTGAAAATCCAAGGTGGTACACGTCTTATACTCCATATCAAGCAGAAATTGCACAAGGAAGATTAGAAGCTCTATTTAATTTTCAGACTATTGTTTGTGAACTAACAGGATTCCCTGTCGCCAATGCATCTTTGTTGGATGAGGGTACTGCAGCAGCAGAAGCCATGGCCATGAGTTTTTCGGCAAGAAAAAATCAATCTTCAAAAGTGTACTTAGTGGAGTCAAATGTTTTTGATCATACTTTTAATGTTCTACAAACCAGAGCAAAACCTTTGGGAATATCTTTAAAACGCTTTACTCAAAGCAACCTTCCTAATCATGATGATGTTTTTGGAATGTTGTTGCAATTACCTGGTCAAAATGGACAATTATATGACCCTACATTCTTAATATCCCAAGCACATAGATCAGAAATTATTGTTACGGCATGTATTGATCCACTAGCACAAGTTTTGATTAAACCAATTTCTGAATTTGGTGTTGATGTAGCAGTGGGGAGTATGCAAAGATTTGGTGTTCCAATGGGTTTTGGTGGTCCTCATGCAGCATATTTTGCTTGTAGCGAAAAATATAAAAGACTGATACCCGGAAGAATAGTTGGGCAAACTCTATCTAAGAATGGAGAAAAGTCACTAAGACTAGCATTGCAAACAAGAGAGCAACATATTAGGAGGGAAAAGGCCACTAGTAATATTTGTACTGCTCAATCTTTGTTAGCCATAATTTCTTCTTTTTATGCTATTCATCATGGACCCTGTGGATTAAT
>CACHDC010000049.1 GCA_902578445.1 uncultured Synechococcaceae cyanobacterium | reverse complement strand
ATTACTTTCTTACTTTTTATCTTTTTACTCCCATATTGGTTTTATATCAAACGAAATAAATCAAGTGCTTGGATAATTCTTGGGATAACAAAAGACAAATTCTTGAAAAACTTTTTCAATTTTTCTCAAGGTATTTTATTTGCTTTAGTTTTAATAATTCTAATTCTGGTACCACTATTGCAAAAAAATTATATTTCTTGGATAGGTGAATTCTCGCCAATAATATTGTTTAATTCTATTTTACTGGGATTAGGTGTTGGATTCGCAGAGGAAATAATTTTTAGAGGCTGGTTACTAGAAGAATTAAAATTTGAATATGGTACAAAAATATCAATAGCTTTACAAGCTATAATTTTTAGCTTCGTTCATAATTTATCAAATGAGATCTTTTGGAACATAGTAGGATTACGTTTGGGATTTGTTTTACTTGGGATATTTCTATCTTTAGTAAAAATTAGAAATAAAGGTTCTTTATGGAATTGCATAGGAATTCATGGAGGACTTGTGGGTATTTGGTTTTTATTAAATAGTGGATTAATAGAATTCAAAGAAAATACACCTTCTTTTTTAGCAGGGCCTTTTACACAAAATATTCCGAACCCAATCGGAAGCTTTAGTGCAATTTTAATATTATTTTTGTTATGTATTTTTTATTCAGTAAAATCAAAAAAAATTTTTACTAGACGTTTTAATTAGATATAAATACCGATTGATTTTTAATAAGTAATTGTCAGATTAGAATAAAGCTTAATACTTAAATGAACTTCGAGGCAGGAATAAGATTTATTATGTTTTTAATAATTTTTGGATTTACTAACTATCTAATGATGTTGAGCAGATATGAAAACGACATCAAAAAAAAGAAATATTTGCAAAAGGAAAAAATTTCCAGGCTATACCCTAAAGGTTCATTTATTTTCTGAAATTAAAAATTTTTTGTAGAATTTCCTCACCATTTTTTATTAGTTTTTTGCCAACCTTCATTTAACAATTTTTGCCATAATAATCTTGCTTCTTCAATAACAATTTTTTTTCTAGTTTTCATTAATGGAGGATTTTCTCCATGAATTCCCATAATAATTCCTTCTTCAATAATTATATAATCAATAGATTTATCAGAATAATCTCTATCTTTGTAGAAACGCATCACCCCTACAAAATTAGAATCAATTAGCCAGAAATCATTAGTTGAATTCAATAAACCAAAATAAAATTAAATTTATCACATGCTTTGAGTGCAGTCTGCGAGCAAAAATATTTATTTAGTTTATTCATATTTGATATATTTTTTCTTTTTGTCTACTTTTTTTCAATTCGCCACGTTTTTTCTTAACCTCAACTCTTTTCTTTTGTGATGCTTTAGTAGGTTGTGTCGATTTTCTTAATTTAAATGGATTATTTAAAGCTTTTTTTAAGATTGAACTAAATTTCGTTAAAGCTAGCTGCCTATTTAATAATTGATTTCTATGTTCTTGAACCGCTAAACGCAAGCTATTATTTACTAATTTTTTTTTCAAGTTTCTTTTAAGAATTTCTTTCTGATAATCATTTAATACTTTGGAATCTTCTAAATCAAAAATAATCTCTACTCTGCTTTCGATTTTATTTACATTTTGCCCTCCAGGACCGGAGGATCTGGAAAATCGCCACTTAATTTCGTTGGATGGGATTACTAATGTTTTAGTAATTTTTAAATCCATTTTTAGTTCTTTTTGATTTAAATTTTTAGAATCATCTCCTTAATATTTTAAAACATACCTTAAAATTCGATCGGTAAATACTGGGCGGTTATGTTAGGTAAACCGAAATTCGGTGTATTTGCCGTATCAATATCTTCGGTATTTATCCTTTCATATTCCAAAGAATTATCAGATATTGAGTTTGTACTAATTCAAAGGTCACTTATGTATTCAATGTTTGATCTTCTTTTTGAAACACCTTCATATCGCCCTGTTTATGTTATTTCCGATAGTGAAATGAAGGAGTTAAAGAAAAACCAACATCAAGAAGAACTTGATGAAATTACAGCACAAAAAGTAAGACTTGAAGATGCTTTTAAAGCTCAACTAAAACATCTTGAAGAGAGAGAAAAAGAAGTAAAAAAAGAACTTAAAGTACTCTCAGCCTCAAAAGATAAATAATTTATTTTTAGAGAAATTACTTTTTTCAAAGACGGTTTTAAACCGTCTTTTTTAATTCTTCTAGTCTTAAGGTATCTATAAAATCCACAGATTTTAAAAATATTTTCCATAATTAAAAAATGAATAATAATAAAGAAAAAATAAGAATGTTCTTACCCTTTAGTTGGGTAATTTGTGCAGCAATATCTTTTGCTTATATAAATTCACATTTAATAAATACCTAAAATAAATGTCTTATCCCTCAAGAGACGAAATACTTGCATCTTCAAAAGGGTGGGTAGCATCTTTTTTAAATTTTCTTCCTGGTTTAGGATCGGGTTACTTATATCAAAGAAGATGGAAACCCTACTTTTATACCATCTCTGCTAGTACTGCATGGTTCGCTTTAGGTTTTTTTTTACAAGGAGATTCAGAACCCTCTCAAAGTGAACAAATAATTGGAATTTCTGGTCTTTTTTTTATATCAATAGTTACAGTTATAGAAGCAAACTTGGCATACAAAAAAGCAAGTAATAAAACAAAAGCTGAAAAAGAGAAAATAATTTCCTCTGCAAAAAAAGGATGGTTTAAATAACTCAAAAAATTAAATCTAAAAAATATTTAATTAGTTCTCAGTTTCTTAGTTTAAATAAATAATTACCATAAATTATTTTTAAGATAATTAAAAAATTTTTTTAGTTATAAAAAAATAAAATTTCCTTTTCTTTAAGACCTTCCCATCCCGAATCTATTAATAATTGATTCAATGTTTCTTTATCAAAATGCTTAGAACCCGTTTTGACGCATCTATTTCTCATTGATTTTTTAACACCACTCCTTTGTCTTTTATTCTCCTCGTCCATAATTCTATTGTATAGATCTAACATTTTTTGAGGGATTGGAGTACCGTCAAGATCCACTCCATTTTGAATAGCAAGATCAACAGCCTGCATTCCCATTTTCTTCATATATTAAAAAAAAGCTGAAACCATAATAAAACAAAAGTTATTAATCTCAAATTCTTTGAATAATAATTTATTGATTTTGAATTTCCTTAAGTACTCTAATAGCCTCTTTAATGTGTTCAGGACCATTCAATAAATCTCTAAAAATATGCCTAACCGTACCTTTGCGATCAATAACGTAGGTTACCCTACCATCCATAAAACCTAATACTTTAGGAACTTTAAAAGTTTTCCTAAGAGAGTCATTTGTGTCGCAAAGTAGTGGATATTGTAATTTATTTTTATTAGCAAATGCTAAATGACTTGAGGCACTTCCATTACTTACTCCCCAAACTTGCGCACCTAATACTTTAAATAAGTCATATTTATCTCTAAATCCGCAAACTTCTATAGTGCAACCTGGCGTATCATCTTTTGGATAAAAAAACAAAACAAGGGGACTTTTTAATCCCTTATTTGATCTTTTAACTCCATTTTGATCCAGTAAAGAAAATTCTGGAATTTTATCTCCAATCTGCACAACAGTTCTTATAAAATTCCATATTAGAGGTTAATGTGTTTTTATTGTGGCCTTCAAAGTAAATAACTTATATTAAAGTCAGTTTTTTTGTTTTAAAAGATACTAAAAAATTATTGAAATAAACTAGGGTGGATTCGTTAATTCAATAATATGGAATTAATAATTTATATTTTTTTATTTCTTCTTCTTTTTTTAGGAGTTATTTTTAATTTAAAAATAAATAATTTTAAAAAAGTTAAAGAAATACGAAACAAAGCTAAATATTATTCAAAAAAGAATAATTAAATATTTATTGCTAAGATTAAAATTCAATTTTTTCATTTGGAGTAAATACTGAGCAATATTTTTTTACTAGGTCCTTTGGCTGACTAGTGGA
>CACHDC010000048.1 GCA_902578445.1 uncultured Synechococcaceae cyanobacterium | reverse complement strand
TTCCTTGTCTTAATACAGATTAATAGGGAAAATTTAAAAAATATTAGGACATGATTTTTCTGCAATAAATTTTTTTAAATTCAAAACCCCTTCTCTTGTAAAAAGAATGCTTCCTTCTTTGGAGTCATCTGCCCAATAAGAATCTCTTTTGCCAATAGCTAACCAAAGCCTATCAGGTAATGTTGGCATGTACATACTCTCGAAAGCAGATGTTCCAATGTCATTTTCTTCTCTCATATCTTTGCATGCTTCTATCATTAGTTTGGGTCGATTTAAATAATGCCTGACACCCTGCCAATAATATTTTGTTTCAGCTTTAACTGGGGCGATGAATAAAATAATAAATATTAGGTATTTCATGATTTAACTTTTTTTATTATAAGAATTGCAAAAAAAAAACCACCATTTATATATGGTGGCTTTTTTTAGAAGTTTTAACTAGATTTTTCCAATATTTAGGAAAAGAGTTTCACCAGTTGATTTCTTTCCAGTCCCATCGTTGTCAGTTGAAATCCATGCTTGCCCTTCGCTTGTTATTGCTAAACCTTCAACCTTTTCAAGGATAAAACCACCCGTAGATTGCATTACTGGTTTTAGATCAGTAACTAACTCTTTTTCAACTAAAGGATAAAGTCTGGGAGGAATATTAGTCTGAAGACCTTCGAAAATAACATCATCTAAATCTACTTTATATATAGCTTTCAATTTTGCTTTCTTTCCATAGAAACTATCTCTTTCGATTACATAAAGTGCCCCGTCATGG
Source organism: uncultured Synechococcaceae cyanobacterium (assembly GCA_902578445.1). Taxonomy (GTDB): domain Bacteria; phylum Cyanobacteriota; class Cyanobacteriia; order PCC-6307; family Cyanobiaceae; genus Prochlorococcus_A. Next base: position 3,547 of record CACHDC010000048.1, on the reverse strand, counting down.
TAAGTCAATTCTGAAATGCCAACGCCACCTTTTTTGATCCTATCTAATTGATAATTTACGGCCCCCCACTGTTTAGTTTTTAAATTATAGGAAAGGATCTTAGTAGTATTGAAAGTATCATCACCCCAAGGTTTCTGTTGAGCAACATAAAGAATGTCGCCGTTTCTTGTTATGCCTTCAAAACCAGGATTTTTAGCATAATTAAGATATGAAGGTGGTGGAGTTATCTTCTCTAAAATTTCACCATCTGAGCTTACATGGTAGATAGCAGGAGGATGTTCATTTAGCTTTTTCTTGATTCCTTCAGTAGAAATGTAAAATCCACCATTACCATCAGTAGTAATACCTTCTTGATCCATAAATAATGCAGTCTTACCATCTAGCTTTATATCTATAGCTCTTTCTAGTAGTGCTGGTGAAGATGAAGGGTCAATAACATAAATTCTTGGTTGGGTTTTAAAAGTCCCATCATTTACAGCATAAATTTTACCATCATCACCTGCAACCATTCCGCTTATCGCACCCCAAGACACAAATTCAAGGCCATTTTCATTTGTTAAATGTGGGTATGAAGCAGGTGCGTCTTGTAGTTGATAAATAGTCACATGAGAAGATAAACCAGGTTCTTTTTTGTTGTAGTCTTTTTCATTTGCTGAGGCAATTAATCCCCTCTCTGGAATTGCGACAAATCCCTCTGGTCCAATGCCTGATGGAAGTAATTGAGTAAGCAAAGGTTGATTTAGTTCTGTGATATCGTAAACAGCTACTATCCCAGCTCGTTCAGCACCAACAAATAAATAGGGCGTCCCATTAATTTTTGAATATGTAACTGACTCAGGTTCTACTCCCTTTTTACCTGCTCTCCCATCTTGGAAATGACCTATTTGTGCAATTGCTCTTTCTAGTCTATTTGCATCTTCATAAACTACTGTTCCATCTTTTTTAAAAATAGTCCAGGATCTTGAACCACCTCTTTTTGCCTGATTTGGATCAATATGCTTGTAATCGCCTTCATTTGCTGTTGCAAAATGGTCATTATCAATCCAAGTAAGACCATCGGGTTCTCTTCTTACATTCTTTAGTTTGCTTTTAAATTTATGTGCTCCATCTTTCTTTGTATCCATTCCTGCCATTTGTTTTACAACTCCTGCCGAGAAATGTGATATTACATTTCCATCTTTATCAATTACTGCAAGATGGTTGTTTTCTTGAAGAGAGACAACTGTTTCACCAAGATCATTAATAGCAACGAATTCTGGTTCGGGATCGAAAGGAGCTATTTCGGATAAGCCTGTTAAATCAACTTTTTTTATTGAATTGCATTGTATTTTTCCTCTTTTGTTTAACTTCACAAGAGAAACATAACCTGCAGGATTAATTTGAATGCCATTGTCATCTAATTGAGGGATAAATCCATTTTTATATTCTTCATCCCTCTCATTTTCTATAGCGACAGCTAGAAATGTTCCGTCTGGTGAAACAAAGACGCTATCAGGCTGCCCACCTAAATCACATTCTTTTACTGCTTTTCTTTTTTCTAAATTGTATTGAACTAATGCTCCGGAAGGATTTGTATAACTTTCAGATGTATTTGAACCTATATAGGCATTGTTTCCAAGTGCTGCAATTCCAGTTGGTTCTGCTTCCAGTTCAATAATTCCCAATGCTTTTGGCCTCGCAGGATCTGAGATATCAACTAAACCTACTACTCCTAAATCACTATCTGTATACATCAAAGTCTTACCATCTTCTGAAGCTGTAACAACCTCTGAAGAAGTTTTGGTTGTAGATTTTGATCCGTCTGGTAAATTGTCACTTACATTAAAAGAAGAAATTCTGTTGAAGTTTTTTTCATTTGCCCAATATTTTGTATTCCAATTTGCAAATCCGCTACTTGTAGAGGAGGCGACAATTGCAAGTAATGCTGAAAAACTTGCAGCAGCTAATGTCTTTTTCATTTAGTGCTTAAGAAAATACTCTTACATAGTTGCTTTTATAAGTTAAGAAAAAAAAATTAATTTATTAAGATCAATTTAAGGTTTTTAGAAGGGATATTAAAAAAAGGCTCCAGTTTTTGGAGCCTTTGAATTTTATAAAGTTAATTAAGAAAAGTAATTAAATGTTTTCTTAAGTTAACTAGAACTTAAATGTAGTTAATATACCTACACCTGAATCATCCTGAGTAGATCCAGTATTTTCAGCTACATAACCAAATGTGTCTATAGTTACTGAATCGTTTAATGGGTAGCTGTACTTAACTTCGTAAGCCATTACTTCTTCAGCATTTTCATCTATAGCACCATTTGTACCAACCCCAGCTGATATTTCACCTTCTCCTAGATCTGTTGAGATACCAACAGTCCACTGAGTGCTATCTTTATCACTTGATAATTCAGGAGACATGAATTCTAAACCACCACTTATGGTGAAATCTCCAGGAGTCCAATAAGCTGTTGCTCCCCAGTATGTTTTATCGTTACCTGCTGATGCATTATCTACTGCTTGGGTAGAACCAGATGCACTAGATCTGTCTTCTTTCATTGAGTAAGCAACTGTTACTCCGTAAGCATCAGTTTCATAACCTAGAGCTACACCGTAATAATCGTCACCTTCTTTTGAGAACATACCATCTGAACTAGCACCTTCAGCAGCAGACACACCAAGACCAAGTGACCAACCGTTATCAAAATCTCTTCCAGCACTGAAAGAAATATCTCCACCTAGGTCAACTGAATTTGCAGCTCCACAATCGCCAAGATTATCAACTACATTTCCATATGAACAAGCATTTGGCCAGTTCTTAGATGCATCCATAGAATCACCTACAGAAAGAGTCCATTCACCTACAGGGAATGTATAGTTGACATCTTCCATGTGGAGATCTTCTGAAGTTTCACCTAATGGGTCAGTAAATGCAGCAACAGATGACGCTGCTTGGTTACCTGCAGCTAATTCGATGTTAAGTTTGTCATCACCAGTGAAACTTGTATTTAAATCAATTTCATAGTGATAGTTAGCCATTAATTTGTTGTTAGCAGCAGTCGCTGAGTCTTGAGCAGCTAAAAGCATCTCAACCTTTCCAGATAATGTTGTTGTATCAGAGAAACTACCAGCTTCAATGCCATTAACACGAGCTTCAAGGCCATCCACTCTTCCTTTCATAATTGCCAACTCAGAACCAAGCTCATCACTTAGCCTTTCTATTGCAGCTCCATTCATTAAGCCTTCACCACCTGCAATTAATCTGTTTAATTCAGCTGCAGCCTCAATACGATGCACTGGGCTACCATTGAATCTAGGACTTTTTGAAAGATCCTTTAATGAATCATAAGCCCAGTCGCCTGGAACCAAGAGCTCTGATTTGAAGTCGCCTGTTGATATAACTTCAGGGGATTTGGTGAAAGGGCTGAATTCAGGTTGATTGATCTCAGCTGCGTTTACTGCTAAACCCGATGCCATAGAAATGATGGCAGGAGCAGCAATTAATTTTTGAAAAAGTTTCATAAACCTCAACACGTAAAAAAGGACAAAAGTCCAAACCTATATC
>CACHDC010000047.1 GCA_902578445.1 uncultured Synechococcaceae cyanobacterium | reverse complement strand
AATGATAGTAATCTTTTAGAGTTTATTTATTAATAAGATAATAACTATAATAGGTTGTTATTAGTTTAAAAAATATCTGTTAGTATTAATAAAAAAGCTTTATGACTTATGTCATTACTACACCTTTATACTATGTTAATGATAAGCCTCATTTAGGAAGTGTATATACAACAATAATTTGTGACTCAATAGCAAGGTATAAAAGGCTTGCAGGTGAAGATGTTATTTTCATCACTGGTGTTGATGAACATGGTTTAAAAATACAAAGAACAGCTAATGAAAAGTGTATTGAACCAAAATCACATTGTGATGAAATCTCTGAAGTCTTTAATAATAATTGGAAAAATTGGAATATATCCTTTGATAAATTTATAAGAACAAGCTCAAAAAATCATGAATTTGTTGTTAATGAATTTTATGAAAGAGTAAAAGCATCAGATGATATCTATATGGGAGTTCAAAAAGGTTGGTATTGTGTCGGTTGTGAAGAATTTAAAGATAATCCAGAAAACTCATCAACATACAAGTGTCCAATACATCAAAAAAATCTAGAATGGAAAAATGAAGAAAATCTCTTTTTTAGGCTTTCAAAATATCAAAAAGAAATTGAGAAAATAATCAACGAACCTTCTTTTATAGAGCCAATAGAAAGAAAGAATGAAATTATAAATTTTGTATCTAGAGGTTTAAAAGATTTTTCAATTTCAAGAACAAATGTCTCATGGGGAATTCCTGTCCCTGGTTACGATAACCATACATTTTATGTATGGTTTGATGCTTTACTTGGATATGTAAGCGCCATTAGCTCTGATGCGAAAGAACATTCATTAGAAAAATCAATTAATGGAGGATGGCCAGCTGATGTTCATTTTATCGGTAAAGATATTCTGAGATTCCATGCTGTATATTGGCCCGCAATGCTCATTTCTGCCAATATGAAAGTTCCTAAAAAGGTTTTTGGGCATGGGTTTCTTACAAGAGAGGGGGCAAAAAATGGGTAAAAGCTTGGGGAATGTACTCGACCCCGATTTATTGCTTACAAAATATGGAAATGATCCTGTAAGGTGGTACCTCATTAAAGACATTTCACTAGGAAATGATGGAGATTTTCAAGATAAAAGATTTGTCGACATTATCAATAATGACTTAGCTAATACAATTGGTAATTTATTAAATAGAACATCATCTATGTCTAGAAAATGGTTTGATAATAAAGTACCAAATTATGAAAAAATTTTAAAAGAAAATAAATTAGAGAATTATGCCAAAATTGCAGTCGAAAACTATATTTATAACTTTGATAACTACAAATTAGATTTAGCAGCTAATGAAGTCCTTAGCTTAGCAATTAATACAAATTTGTATTTGAATGATAATCAGCCATGGCTGTTAATAAAAGATAAGGATAATCTACCTCTAGTTAAACAAATTATCTATAGCGTTTTAGAAAGTACCCGAATAATAGGATTGTTATTAATACCTTTATTGCCCGAATTATCTACAAAAATTAATGAGCAACTTGGTTCTATATACAGAGAAGAAATTCCATGGAAACAACAATTAAGTTGGGGATTATTAGTAAGTAACTCAAGTCTTCCTAAACCCACTCCAATCATAAATAAACTTGATTATGAGCAACATTTATAGATTAATAATTTTCCTTCCATTATTTATGCTTGGTTGCGCCCCAAATGTAATTGATGAAAATAAAGTAATACAAAAAATAGAAAGTTTAGATATGACTATTTTCTCTAAAAGTGGAGATAAAATATATTCAATTACCAGTCCAAATTCAAGTTATGACAATATTGAATTAGAATTCGAATTAAAAAGCCCTATCATAAACATTCTCAATGGGGAAGAAACAAAATATATAATTAGTTCAGAAGAATCTACATTATCAGACAACAATAAACTCCTGAAATTGAAAGGGAATGTTAAATTAAAAACTCTTAAAAAAGATGGCGATTTTTTATATGCTGATAATTTTATTTGGAATATAGAAAATACTAACTATCTATTAGAGGGTAATATAAGATTTGAAAATCAAAATATCATCTTAAACTCAAGAAAAGCCATATTGGGTTCAGATAACATAATTGAATTTTTTAATCCAGTAAAATATATAATAAAAGATGAAAATAACGAACATAAATATGAAATAAATTCAGAAAATGCTTACTATAATTTAACTACTGAATCAGTAAGTTTTAAAGCAAAAGATAAAAGAGTAAAATCAATAATTTATTTTTAAATTTTATTTTTTGAAAAAATATTATTAATTTTTTTGGACCAGTTATTTATCCATTTTTCATCAGACTTCGTAAAACACTTAGCACTCCAGCCTCCAATCAATATAAAAGCCTTACTATTTATAGGTACAACTAAGATAGATGGAATATCTGCACAAAAATTAAAAAATTCATCTCTTCCAGGATAAAATTTAGTGTTTGCTAATGATATTAATTTCATATCTTTTATAGATCTCAGACAGGTTTCACCAGGTTTAAAATCATTACTTGAAGTGATTCCCCTCCTCAAAATATTTACGCCATCATTGTGGATTAATATTGCTGCTGCTGCTGTAGAAGTTAATATTGCTTCAGAACCCCATGCAAGTTCATCAATAACTTCATCCGGCATGTTTCTATCGAAGATAAACTTATTATCTCCTTTTAAAGCAGCTTTCTCACCAGCTAATGGTTCGAATTGTTTAAATAAAAAACCTATCAAAATAATAATTAATGAAGCTATTGCGGCTAACACTTGTGCTCTTTCAAGCTCAGGAGTGATTGTTTCTATTGAAATGAAATTTACTATCTGAAAAATAAAGAGTATTGCACCGACTAATATTAATGATTTCCCATTGAATCCCATATTTCAAATATGTTATTTCTAATTAAATTATGCAAATATTATATTGTTTAGTACATTTAAAGTTACTCAATCATATTGTTTTTAATATATAATTAACCAAAACCTTTCAAAATGAAACTAAAAATCAATAGCTATATATATACTCTTATCTTTTCAGGCTTAATTTTTATTATTGTCCCTTCAACTACATACGCAAATGAAATCATTAGCATAAATAAATATTTTGGTATTACTCAACAGAAGACTGTTATAAATTATGAAAAAAGTCAGCCTTCATCTATTGACAACCCTGTAGTGGATCCAAATTTTAACACTATGAGATCAAAAGATACTGAGAGTTCAACTGCTACTTATATAGTTATAGGTTTGTTAATTGCTGCCACAATTATTCCTTTAGCAACATGGTGGTATTTCTCTAAATAATAGAGAATTTATGAATGCCAAGGATTTAAGTTATGTTGAATTTTCATCTTATATAGTTTTTATTACAGGGGGGACAAAGAGTGGCAAAAGTGAATTCGCGGAGCATCTTGCAAAGGAAGTAAAAAAATTATCATATGTTGCCTTATCTGAAAACAATTTAGATGATAAAGAATGGCAAGATAAAATTAATCTTCATCGAAAAAGAAGACCAAAAGATTGGAAATTAATAGAAACGACAGATCTATTAAATACATTAAGGAATGAAAAAGGTCCATTATTAATAGATTCGGTTGGGGGATTTGTTATGAAAAGTATTGGCAAGGAACAAAAAGAATGGTCAACAAAAATGAATTCACTTATAAGTCTCTTAATGAAAAGAAAAAGCATAACAATTATTGTTGGAGAACAAGTAGGTTGGAGTCTGGTCTCTGAATATAAAATTGGTAATACTTATATTGAAAGAATCGGCGAACTTCAAAAGAGAATAACCAAAATATCAAAAGATAATTGGCTTGCAATAAACGGCAGAGCAATCAAACTAGATGAAATAAGTATTGAAATACCTAATTAAAATTGGAAGTCGCACTTTTTGAACCTAGAATCCCACAAAATACTGGTAATATTGCCAGATCATGTGCTGCATTTAATATACCTTTAAATCTTATAGAGCCCTTGGGTTTTAAACTAGAAGATAAATATTTAAAAAGAGCAGGATTAGACTATTGGCCTTTAGTTACTGTTAATAAGTATGAGAATTTTGAAAGATTTTTGACGTCAAAATCAACAAAAAGAATAATTTCTTTTAGTAAAAAAAATGGATTATACTTGAAGGATTTTAAATTTAAGCAAGATGATATTTTGCTATTTGGGAGAGAAGATACAGGATTACCAGATTCCATTATTAATAAAAGCAGCTTTTTAATATCAATATTTATGCCGAATTTACAGACTGGAAACAATGATCAAAAAGGTGTTAGAAGTCTAAACCTTTCTGTAGCATGTGGAATTGCTATATATGAGGCCCACAAACAAATAAATTTTAAAAATGGTAATTAAGTACAACCAATGCCTTACAATATTCCCATGTCTCGGTAGCTCAGCTGGTTAGAGCGGCGGATTCATAGCCCGCAGGTCGCGTGTTCAAGTCACGCTCGAGACATTTTCAATACTTATCAATTGAAGAACATAGGTGAATTTTTAATTTAATTAAACTATTAAAGACAATAATGTTTAATACACTCGGCACAGTCTTAGAACCAAAGAAATCTAAAGCAAAATATCCAGAGGCAAGGGTTATAGTTCTTGATGACAACTATAATACTTTTCAGCATGTCGCAAATTGTCTTCT
>CACHDC010000046.1 GCA_902578445.1 uncultured Synechococcaceae cyanobacterium | reverse complement strand
CAGCCTCATAGTCCTGAAAAAAGATATTTACATTTTGGCGTACGTGAACATGCAATGGCAGCTGTTCTTAATGGTATTGCTTATCACAATAGTGGTCTTATTCCTTACGGTGGAACATTCCTTGTTTTCGCCGATTACATGAGAGGTTCAATGAGGCTTTCAGCACTCAGCGAATTAGGAGTCATCTATGTATTAACCCATGATTCAATTGGTGTAGGAGAAGACGGTCCAACACATCAACCTATTGAAACTATCCCTTCTCTTCGTGCCATGCCTAATATGCTAGTTTTCAGACCGGGAGATGGGAATGAGACAAGTGGTGCTTATAAGCTTGCTATTCAAAATAGAAAAAGACCTTCTGCCCTATGTTTAAGTAGACAAGGTATGCCAAATCAAGAAAATACCTCGATCGACAAAGTTGCTCTTGGAGGATATGTGGTTTCCGATTGCGAAGGAACACCAGATCTAATATTTATTGGTACAGGCAGCGAATTGAATCTTTGCATTGAAGCAAGCAAGGAGATTTCAAGCTTAGGTAAAAAAATTAGAGTTGTTTCTATGCCTTGTGTAGAACTTTTCGAAGAGCAAGAAGAATCTTACAAAGAAAGTGTTTTACCAAGTAGTGTGAAAAAGAGAGTTGTAGTAGAAGCTGCCCATTCATTTGGTTGGCATAAATATACAGGTTTTGATGGAATTTGTATTACTATGGATAGGTTTGGGGCATCAGCACCGGGGGGAGAATGTATGAAAAATTTTGGATTTACAGTCGAAAACGTAGTTAACAAGACGAAGGAAATTCTATAAATATTAATTGATAACTATATTGAAGTATTACAACCTTCGAGTTTATCTTTAAGTTGATCAAGAGATTCATCAGAAATTTTTGAATTCATTGGACAATGTTTAGGTCCACACATTGAACAAAACTCTGCCTTTTTAAAGATTTCTTCAGGCAGTGTTTCATCATGGTACTGCTTTGCCCTTTCCGGATCTAATGAAAGTTCGAATTGTTTATTCCAATCAAAGTTATACCTTGCATGACTAAGTTCATCATCTCGATCACGAGCTCCAGCTCTATGTCTTGCTATATCAGCAGCATGAGCAGCTATTTTATAAGCAATTAAGCCTTCTCGCACATCTTCTGCATTTGGTAGACCTAGATGTTCTTTTGGCGTTACATAACATAACATAGAAGTCCCATACCATCCTGCCATCGCCGCCCCAATAGCACTTGATATATGGTCATAACCAGGTGATATATCTGTCACTAATGGACCAAGAACATAAAATGGGGCTTCTGAACATTCTTCCATTTGCTTTCTTACATTAAACTCAATTTGATCCATAGGTACATGACCAGGACCTTCAACCATTACTTGAACATTATGTTCCCATGCTCTTCTAGTAAGCTCGCCTAAGGTCTTCAATTCAGCTAGCTGAGCATCATCAGAAGCATCATGCAAACATCCAGGCCTTAGTGAATCTCCTAGAGAAAAAGTACAATCATATTTCTTGAAAATCTCACAGATATCATCAAACCTTGTATAGAGAGGATTTTGTTTAAAATGATGTAACATCCATTGGGCTAAAATACCTCCCCCTCTACTGACAATTCCAGTAATTCTTCCTTTAACTTTTGGCAAATGCTCTATTAATAGACCAGCATGAATAGTTTGATAATCTACGCCCTGCTGACAATGTTTTTCAATAATATGAAGAAAATCGTCTTCTGTCAGTCTATCTATTGAACCATGAACACTTTCTAAAGCTTGATAAACAGGAACAGTTCCTATGGGAACAGGAGATTCTTGAATAATTGCTTGTCGGACTTCATCTAAATTTACTCCTCCCGTAGAAAGATCCATAACCGTATCAGCACCATATTTAACAGCAAGTTTGAGCTTTTCTACTTCTTCATTGATATCACTTGCATTAGGGGAAGCACCAATATTGGCATTAACTTTGCATCTAGAAGCAATACCAATAGACATTGGCTCAAGATTCAAATGATTAATATTAGCTGGAATAATTAATCTTCCTCTTGCCACTTCTTCCATTATTAAAGAAGAAGGAAGATTCTCTTTTTTAGCAACAAAATCCATTTCTTCAGTGATATATCCATTTCTCGCAAAGTTCATCTGAGTTACATTGTCTTTCCCAAGGCGAGGCTTAATCCAAGAACTTCTCATAATTTCTTAATTTTTAAAAGTGCTATTACTAAAGTTTGATCAAATCTCAACTTCCCTGCATCGAAAATTAATGATTCAGGTTCAAAGGGTATGATCTCAGCTAAGTTAAATTTCTTAGCACCCCTAGTATTTATCTTATTAATAGCTCTTTTCTAAAAATAAGTCATCTCATATTGCGTGAAAATAAATAAAATTGTTTTATTTATTTTCTTGATAAGACTTTATCTTTTTTAAAATATTTTTTCTATCCAATTGTCTGCTCATACCCCTCTCCAAAATAATTACAATCCCCATTAAGCCAATAGGTAAATAAAAAATCTTCTTAGAATTATCCCTAAATATTAATCCGATGGCAGATATAAAAATCATTAAAGGAGCTACAAAAGATAAAATAAATCTTTTATTAATTTTCATTTACCAATAGTATTAATTTTTTCATTATTTAATTTTACTATGGATTCTGTTATCACTTTAATTCCAACAGCAATAGCTCTTTCATCCGGATCAAATTTAGAACTATGAAGAGGAGCACATCCATTGGAACTAGAAACCCCAAGCCTAAACATAGCTCCAGGAATTTCATTTAAGAATTCAGCGAAATCCTCAGCTCCTAATGATGGTTTTTGTAATTCGATTACATTTTCTTGACCCAAAACCTTAATTCCCGAATCTCTGAGGACTCTATTAATTTCAGGATTATTATTAACTGCCGGAGTGATTTCTCTAAATATTACTTTTGCTTCAGCTCCGCAACTATTAGCTAGAGAAGTGATATTTTCATTGAGCCAATTACCAATATTCGTAAATACTTTACGATTAGTGCATCTAACAGTACCAATTAAATTAACCTTTTCTGCGAGAACATTGAATGCATTGCCACCATTTATTTTCCCAAAAGTTATTACTACTGGATCTAGAGGGTCTAACTTCCGTGTTATTGATTCTTGAATTCCCGAGATAACTTTTGAGGCCGCCCAAATAGCATCAACTCCTTCATGAGGTCGAGCACCATGGCCTGATTTTCCTTTAATCTCAACATTAAGTTCTCCAGCAGCTGCAGTTAAACTTCCCTCTTTAATGCCAATAGTTCCTACGGATAAATCGGGGTAGACATGAACTCCCAAAATATGAGATAAACCATTAGTTGCACCATCCTTAATCATCCATCTAGCTCCACTCGCAATTTCTTCAGCAGGCTGAAAAATTATCCGAGTCCCAAAATTTAGTTTTAAATCCTTAATAATTTTTGCGACACCCAATCCAATCGAGATATGCAAATCGTGACCACAGGCATGCATAACACCATCTACTTTTGAAGAAAAACTTAATTTAGTTTCCTCAAATATTGGCAAAGCATCCATATCCACTCTTAAACCTATAATACCTTTATCTAGGGGGCCAAAATCAGCTATAACTCCGGTCCTACCTATAGATTCTCTAACATTCCAACCAATATCTTTTAAAAAACCACTGATCAAGATCGCTGTTTGATTTTCAAGTCCACTTAATTCCGGATGTTCATGGATATGTCTTCTTAAGTTAATTAGTTCATCATTAAACGAATCAATTTTTTTATGTAACTGATCTCTATTCATTACTTATTTTAAATCGATAAAATTCATTAAATCTTTAATTGGTTGAGGAGGCCATCTTCTTATTTTTTTTAACCATTCTTCATCACTATATCTAGGATCTAATTCAGTTACCGCTATCCAATTACTCTCTGCTTTACCAGCTTCACCATTAGACCAATTCAAAGCTGTTAAAGCTGCCCTAGCATCTGCAAAAGTTGGATAACGTCTAATTAACTTTATTAATTCTTTTTCAGCTTCATCAATATTTCCCAACTGGAAATCTGCTAACGCCAAACTTGACCTAGCCATGGCAAATCCTGGATTATATAAAGCAGCTTTTGAGAATAAATCTCTTGCTTTGTCCCAATGGGATGTAGATCCTTCGACGTTAGCTAAATTATATAATGCAGAGAAATTTTTACTATCTAGGGAAATAACGAACATATAATCCTCTTTCGCTTGCGACCATAAACCCAATGCTTCCTCAGCAATCCCCCTGTTAATGTAAGGATCTATTTCACTAGGATTCAAACTTATTGCCGTATTTTGGTCATCTATTGATCCCTTAACATCTCCTACAACAAGTCTTACATTTCCTCTATTGCTAAAACCTGCAGCGTCATCAGGATAAGAATCGAGATATTTATTCCATTCTTGTAAAGCGAGATTAAATTTTCCGCCTGAACTAAGATCTAACGCATTTTGAAACAAATCCTCTCTCGAAGATAATGAATAGCATGGAGCAATATAAAAAATATTGAAAAAAATAAAAATTAATAAAAAACAAACCTTAACTTTTTTAAAAGTTATCATCTTTTGAATCAATGTACTTTTTTCCTAAAGCAGTAAGCAATCTTCCTCGAGGAGTTCTCGTGAGAAAACCAATTTTAATAAGATATGGCTCAACAACAAATTCTAACATTGAAGAATCATCGCCCAACCCAGATGCAATTGAATCAAGGCCAGTTGGAA
>CACHDC010000045.1 GCA_902578445.1 uncultured Synechococcaceae cyanobacterium | reverse complement strand
ATAAATCTTGATTACATTTTGGATCTTTTGGATAAAGTTCACAAAAATCTTGATTACATTTTGGATCGTTGGGATATAGTTCGCATAAAGAGCTAGCAATTTTTGTTTCAACTCCGCAAGTTATGTAATTCTTAGAACCCCTATCAAATTTTTTTGATGAATATTCTTTCAAAAGAGATATTCCACTTAAAGGACTGTAACATCCTATTACCGCACTTCCTTCTTCGGCATATAAACCACCATTTGGATTAGCCTTTACGAGAAACATTGATCCTTCATTTTCTATCTCACCAATTCTTAATTCGACCTTATAATTTCCTGATGGCGAGAAAAATATATCATCTTGTTTTTCAACTTTTGTTGGCAATGAATTTCTACAAACAATATTCCCTTTTTCTTCTACTTGATTAGCGATACATTTTTGAAAATTTGCAAATTTAGATAACTGCCCTATATCTTTAGGTAAAAATCCATAAATACCATAATATGATTGCGATGATTTGAGCATCGAACTGACAATTAAACTTGCTTCTTTTTGCCTTGATTTGTTTAACGATGTTTTTAAAGGAGGAACTATTATTCTCGCAGTTAATCCAAGAAGAGAAACAACAATAATAAACTCTAGGAATGTAAATCCTTGTTCGAAAAATGATTTTCTCTCTAGTTTCTTTTTACGAAGATTTTTTTTAATCAACTTATTATTGAGCTTCACTGATATATCTTGTTTTAAATTTAAAAGGTGCAATGGAAATTGATGTCACAGCCGATCCGTTACCATAAACTTCTAAATTATTTTCCATATTTATACTGAAATATCCTTCTGCATTTTGATTTAAATTAACTATTGGAGATAGCTCAGAGACAAAAAACATATATTTTGTTCTGTTTCCAGAAGTTTCAATAAAATTAGAATCGATTCCTATTCCGGTCATTTTAAATCCGTTATATTGAAGATCGCATCTTGAGGAAGTGCCTCCGTTATTTACGCAATATTTATTATCGATATTTTTTTCTCCTCTCCAGTTAGTAAGCTTTGTATTAAATTCTTGGGGAATTGATATATTATTTTTTGATTGGATGACTTTTTTAGGCCCTTCTTTGCTAGTAGCCCAAAAATAATTACTAGATTTATACTTACCAGAAACAGTAAACTTATTCTTTAATATTATTGATATAAAACTATATCCACCTTCTTTAATATTCATATCTTCTGAAAGATAAAATTTCTTATTTCCATTTAGATCATTTTGACTAGAAAGCTCACTATTTAATAAATTTATACATTTTGACCCACTAAAATCGGGAGAGCTTCGATAATTTGGGAAAGGATTACTTTGACACAAATCAATTCTTCTGATTATTGCTTTAAATGATTTAGCTCTAATAAGGCATGCAGTTTTTCGGGGAATAGCACCATTACAATTTAAAATACTTGCTGATGAATAAACAGGTTTATTGAAATTCCATGCAAGAAGAATAAAATAACCAATAAATAAATTTAATATCGATATCTTTCTCATAATTAAAAGTTCTTTAGGTGAATCTTTTTAAAAATTATGTCTAATAACAATGATTAATATCTTATACCTAATTTAGGATCAATCCAAATACATTTCCCTCTGTTTACAACATATTCTCCATTTTTATTTTTATATATATACTTCTTGCAGTTAATTTTTTTAAGTTAATTGTGTTTTGTTCTTTGATGAACTTTTGATTTTTATTTAAGTCTTCGTAGTATTCAATCTTAGTTATAAGTAAATTATTTTTATGAATTAGGGAAAAAATCTCATTACTGTTTTCAATAAAAAAATCTGATTCAAATCTTTCACTCATTGGTAAAAACTTCTCTTTAATCTCATCATAGTAATGTAAAAAACCAGTATTTTTATTAAAGACATATTCAATATATTTTTTATCTTTAAAATTTAATTCGCATCTTAAAGCTTGAAAATCCTCAAATAAAATTGGATTAATTTTTGAACATCCAATTATAAAAAATAATAAAAATAAACATAATTTATTTTTATTTATTAGTTTCGAAGAATTACATCTATTCAATTTTTCAATAATTTAGAATTTTTAAGCTACCTTATCTGATTCATTTATTTTATTCCAACCTTCCTTATGAAGTGTTGCTAGTTTTTTTTTGTGCTCTTATAGTTGTTAGTCTTTTCTTAAATATTAGCTGCCTGTTCTCTGATTTAATAATTCCCCAATAAATAATAAATCCTTCATTAAAAGGGTTATTAAAGTCCCTTTCAAAAACCACTAATTTACTCTTGTTTTTATTAACCAATGAAATTTTGGGATACATCAAAAATTTAGAGTATCTTAATTCAGTTAACAACCTCATCTCTATGTGTCAAGTGAAATTAATTTAGGCACCTTAAAATTAGTTCTTTATTCTTTTTTCTTATTTTTTTAAACTCAATAAAAAAGGCTTTGACTATATATGATTTTAAAGATTTAATTTGAATATGTAAATTTAAAAGCCTAATAATTTTATCTAGCAAATGATTCATAGGAAAATTCTATTTTTTAATGATCTTTATAAATTTTTTCGTTGCATCATGTGCATTAATTAAACAAGATATTAAAAAAAATGATGTCAAAAAAGTAAAAATATCCGAAGAAAAGAAAATAGCAAAAGTTATTGATGAAAAAGATCCCAGAGACTTAAAGGCAGAATTAAATTTTCCAGAGAAAAATATCAAAGAAATTAAGCTTACTAAAATGAAAATAAATAATAATGAAAAAGTTGAAAATATTGAAAAATCAAGAAAAAATTTATATCTAAACTTTGCTTTTGGCTATTCAAATTTAGAAAATTATGATGTTTATAATACTTCCACAAATAAAGCGATATGGGATGATAGGTACACTGAATTAGGTCATACTATTGAGATAGGTTTAGGTTATGACTTTGGAAAAATAAGAACAGAAATATCATATGCTCGAGAAAATGGAAGATTTGATGAATACCTAACTTATTTTGACAATAGTATTACTAAAATTGGAAATGAAAGAGGGAAATTGCACAAAGATTTTTACATAATAAATATTTACTATGATTTCAGATCTAATAAAAAATTTACTCCATTCATTGGCTTAGGAACTGGATTTGTTAATAGTGTTCAAGATTCAGCTCCTTTTATTCCTGAATATGTAAGACAAGCACTTGTTTTACAGTTGAAAGGAGGTTTGAGTTATGAATTTTATGATAAAAACGTCTTATATCTAGAAGGATTCATTCGGGATGCAAAATCTCACACAACAAACGATGGCTTGGGTACACCTTATATATACGAAGCTAAAAAGGGATTTGATTCGTCAGGAATACAAATAGGATTTAGAAGAATTCTTTAAAATAAAAAGTTCTATGCAACATATTTAATTATTCAGACCTAAAACATTGTGAGCGATTTCTAGGGTTCCATTCAATACACTTAGGTATTGCTTCTTCAGCTAATCTAGCCTCTTCAGCTAATCTAGCCTCTTCAGCTAATCTAGCCTCTTCAGCTAATCTAGCCTCTTCAGCTAATCTAGCCTCTTCAGCTAATCTAGCCTCTTCAGCTAATCTAGCTTCTTCAGCTAATCTAGCTTCTTCAGCTAATCTAGCTTCTTCAGCTTTTTTAATTTGAAACACTGTAAAACAAGATAAAAAATCTTTTTCTCCAACATTGAAAGATGAATATTCTTTAATGTTGGATATTCCTCCGATTGGGTTAAAGCAACCAGTTACACTACTACCCTTATCTTGATAGAGAATTCCATTTGGAATTGCTCTTACTTGAAAGATAATATCTGAATTAGTTAATTCAGTGGTTTTGAGCTCAACTTTATAATTTCCTGATGGAGAGTAAAAATAGTTTTCACCACCGTCTATTGCGGCAATAGTATCAGGATTACAAACTTCGCTACCTTTTATCGCAACTTCTTGAGAGATACACTTTTGCAAAGATGTAAATTTATTAAGCGGTTTTATTTTATTTGGTAAAAAAGATGTCAATGAATAATTAGCTTTTACTGCTTTAAGTACACTATTAACTATTAGAGTGGCTTCTTTTTGCTTTGCTTTATTAATTACAGTCCCAAACAATGGAAGAGATATACTAAGAGTTAAGCCAATAATTAAAGTTACGAGAAGAATCTCAACAATCGTATATCCTTGTTGTTCTCCGTAGAAAGTATTTTTTTTGGAAAAAAGGATTCCTTTACCCATAAATCTGACAAACTATACCAAGCATCTCACTTTATATTCTTTTGTCTAGCTGCACATTAAAAAAAAGACTAATAGCCTGCTATTTAGCCATAGAAAAATAGTTTAAAAAAAATGTAAGAGTGTTATATATTTGATTTACAAATAAAAATTTAATTACAAAGAATTTAACCGAAATTCACATTTTCTTGAAATAAGCCAAACAAGTTATTGCCAACTATGGCGGCGATTATTAATACGAAGGCAACTATAGCGAAAAGAGCACTAACATCTTTTATGTCATAAGGTGCTTTAAATAAAGGTTTCTGTTCTGCCATGGCTGTCAAATCTATAAATGCAATTGAATCATATTATTTTAATGCTTGTGAGAAGTATTAAGTTTTTTTTAGTTTAAAATTAGTCAATAAAAAAAGCCACTAAAAGTGGCTTTTTCATTTAATGGTAAGACAAACTAACTTGTATAAGTTTTGCCTCTGTAAGTTAGTTCATTATGCTGCTTCTTAGCGGCTTCTTTGTTCTGGACGTACTTTTGTCCTCTGTAAATTAGAGTCATTTTTAAGCTCCGGTTTCGCTTAAGTCCCCGTTCCATGGCTTAAGTCGATTTGCGGCTTGCTAAACGCAAGTTGAACGTTTTGGTAGTGGTTGCTACAAATTTATAATAACATCAAGGAAAATTATTTGTCTATTTCTTTAATAAATAAACTTAATGTATTAGTG
>CACHDC010000044.1 GCA_902578445.1 uncultured Synechococcaceae cyanobacterium | reverse complement strand
AATCGAAGGAATTAAAGAATAATAAATTTATTATTTTCTGTAAATCCTATCAGCTACTTTCAGGATTTGATAATTTAGTTTGACGTTATGAACTCTCACAATGTCAATATTAAATTGAGAACAAAGACAACTTATTGCGAGTGTTCCTATATCCCTTTCTTTTGGATTTTTCTCATCTAAAATTTCTCCTATAAATCTCTTCCTAGATGCACCTATCAAAATTGGCAAATTCCATTTTTTAAATACATCTAAGTTTCTCAAGATTTCCAAATTATGAATAATATTCTTTGAAAAACCAATTCCAGGATCCACTATTATATTTCTTTCAGATATATTTTTTTCTAAAGCATTGTTTATTAAATTATCAAGCGAGCACTTAACATCATTCAATACATTCTGGTAATTAGAGAGTTGATTCATATTTTGACTATTACCACGACTATGAGTTATGACGAATGGACAGTTGAATTTTGATACAACATCCAAAATTTTTAGATCTCTCCTTCCTCCCGTGACATCATTTATCCAATTAGCACCATTTAAAAGTGCTTCGTAAGCAACTTCAGAATTAAAAGTATCAATAGAAACTAAAACATCTGGAAATTTAGATTTAATTAATTTTAGATATGGGATCAATCTTTTTATCTCTATACTAGATCCAACTTCATCAGCCCCAGGTCTGGTACTTTGAGCACCAAGATCAATAACATCAACACCATTGCTCAAGAAATGATTTACTTGATCTAAAACTTTTTTTGAAGAGCTTAATTCCCCACCATCACTAAATGAATCAGGAGTTAAATTAATAACTCCCATAATTGAAGTTTTTTGGCCCCAGCCTTTTGGCCATGGATTTTTATTATTGATAATTTGCAATTCTCGCAAAACTTTTCGGATCTAATGAAGCCCCTCCAACTAAAACCCCATCTATATCACTCATTGACATAATTTCGTCAATATTATTAGGTTTAACAGATCCTCCATATTGAATAATTACATCATCAAAACCTATTAATTTTCGAATCAAAGAACATATCTTATTAGCGTCTTCTGCCTCACATGTTTTACCAGTGCCAATAGCCCATATTGGTTCATAGGCAACAATTAAATTAGAAGGATCTGTATTTTCTAATCCTTGTTCAACCTGTCTAGTAATAACTCTATCAGCCTCTCCTCTCTCTCTTTGTTCTAATGTTTCTCCTACACAAACTATTGGAGTAAGTCCACTAGATTGAGCAAAAACTGCTCTTTTATTAATTTGTTCATCACTTTCACTAAAATATTTCCTTGGTTCACTATGTCCAACGATTGCATATGACACACCATGTTCAAGAAGCATTTTTGGAGATATTTCTGCTGTAAATGCTCCTTGATCTTCCCAATGAATATTTTGACTAGAAATATCTAAATATTCGAAATCAGAATGAGCAGAAAAGGTTGAAATAGCAGTAAAAGGTGGAGCAATAACAACTTTACGATCGCCTTTAATGTTTTTTATTAAGGGAATAAACTCTTTTAAATAAGATTTAGCTTCAGCACAAGTCATGTGCATTTTCCAATTACCAGCCATCTATTGATTACGTAGTTACTAAAATTCCAAGATTTGCCTTTGAAAAGTTTAAAGGCACTTCTAATATTTTAAGTACTGCCATGAAATCGGTTGGTGAGTCAATGGCAATTGGTCGTTCTTTTGAAGAATCATTTCAAAAAGCATTAAGGTCCTTAGAAGTAGGAGTTTTTGGATGGGAATGTGATTCAATAGATGAATTTAAAAATGAGAGTCATATCAAAAATTGTTTAAGAAACCCTACATCTGAAAGAATTCTCCTAGTTAAAAAAGCTATGCAGCTTGGTAAGACTAATTCCTACATACATGAAGTCACGAATATAGATTTATGGTTTATCGAAAAATTACGTAATATCCTTAATTTTGAAAATGATTTTTTGAAAGATAAGAAACTTTATTCTCTAGATAGGGATTTGATGTTACACGCAAAACAATTAGGCTTTTCAGATCAACAAATAGCAAAGTTAACTAATTCAGAGTTTTTTGAAGTTAGAAAATATAGAAAAAAACTTAATATAATTCCAATCTTTAAAACTGTTGATACTTGTTCAGCAGAATTCTCATCCTCAACTCCCTATCATTATTCAACATACGAAGAATCTTACATTAATTGTAATTCTCAAATTTTTGATAGTGAGATTTCAGAAAATATTAAATCAAAAAAAATCATGATTCTAGGAGGAGGTCCAAACAGAATTGGTCAGGGAATAGAATTTGATTACTGTTGTTGCCATGCTTCATATCAAGCCTCTGCAAATGGTTACAAAACAATAATGGTTAATAGTAATCCTGAAACCGTATCAACAGATTATGATACTAGCGATATTTTATATTTTGAGCCTGTAACTTTGGAGGATGTTCTCAACATAATAGAAGCTGAAAACCCTTATGGTTTGATTGTTCAATTTGGAGGTCAAACTCCACTGAAATTATCATTATCTTTATTTGAATGGCTTAAATCTATCGATGGGGTCAGAACTGGATCAAAAATTCTAGGAACTTCTCCAATATCTATCGATTTAGCAGAAGATAGAGAGGAGTTTACAAAAATACTTGAAGAATTAAATATTAGACAACCATTAAACGGTATTGCACGTAATCAAAATGAAGCAGAAATAGTTGCAAAAAATATAGGTTTCCCCTTGGTTGTAAGACCTTCTTATGTTTTAGGAGGCAGGGCGATGGAAATTGTTAAAGATGAGAATGAATTATCTAGATACATCTCTGAAGCAGTTAAGGTATCGCCTGATCATCCAATCCTTCTTGATCAATATTTGAATAATGCTATTGAAATAGATGTTGATGCTTTATGCGATTCAGAAGGTTCGGTTGTAATCGCTGGTCTTATGGAACATGTGGAACCTGCAGGAATTCATTCAGGAGATTCAGCTTGTTGTTTGCCATCCATTTCTCTTTCAAAATCCACAATAGATAATGTAAGGAATTGGACTAAATTAATTGCACAAAGATTAAATGTAGTTGGTTTAATAAATTTGCAATTTGCAGTGACTAATACAAATAATGAAGAAAATAAATTGTTTATTCTTGAAGCAAATCCAAGAGCATCAAGGACAGTTCCATTTGTTTCAAAAGCCATAGGAAAACCAGTTGCAAAATTAGCTACCCAGTTAATGCTAGGTTTTACATTAGAAGAAGTTAATTTCACGCAAGAATTTTCTCCAAGATATCAAGCAGTTAAAGAGGCTGTTTTACCTTTCAAAAGATTTCCTGGATCTGATACATTACTTGGTCCTGAAATGAGATCTACAGGTGAAGTAATGGGTTTAGCAAAAGATTTTGGAATTGCTTATGCCAAGTCGGAATTAGCAGCAGGAAATGGCGTTCCTTCAGAAGGAGTGGCTTTTTTATCTACAAATGATTTAGATAAAAAAAATCTTGAGGATGTTGCTAGAGAACTTTTAAATTTAGGATTTAAATTAATTGCAACCAAAGGTACAGCTGCATATTTGGTGAATTTAGGCATTCAAGTTGAAGAAGTGCTAAAAGTTCATGAAGGTAGACCAAATATTGAGGACCTAATTCGTTCTGGACTTGTTCAATTAATAATTAATACTCCAATCGGCCCGCAAGCTCTTCATGATGACGCTTATTTGAGACGTGCTGCTCTAGAATATAATATTCCTACTTTTACAACTATTCCTGGAGCAAAGGCAGCCATAAAAGCAATCAAAGCTTTGCAATCTAATAAGGTTGATCCTTACTCTCTACAAGAAATCCATAATTATTAGAATTTCACTCTGTATTTTTTAGTTTTTCTCTTAATTGATTAGCTAACGTGTTACGGCTAATTGAAAGTAAATTGAGAGTATCTTGATGCATTTTAAGTTGTGTCTCAGCTATTTGTAATACTTTTATGGATTCTTTAATTTCATTTGAAAGTTCATTTATAAAATATTTTTTCCCTTCAAAGGTTAGAACTGGATCTGAAGAATCATTTGTTTTTTCGCTCATTTGCTTTACTTTTTAATATTTAAGATAAAGTTATAAGTTTTTAATCAATTGTTTTTCACATAATTCTTTATAAATTCCAGGTTTATTGATTAAATCAATATGTTTCCCAACTTCAATAATTTTGCCTTTATCGAAAACAACTATTTTATTTGCCTCTTGAGTAGTGGCTAATCTATGAGCAATTACAATAACTGTTCTATCTTTCATAGCTCTATTAAGCCCTTTTTGTACTTCAGATTCCGAATCTGCATCTAATGCACTTGTGGCCTCATCTAAAAGAAGAATTGAGGGGTTCCCGAGGATTGCTCTTGCAATTGCTATCCTCTGGATCTGACCACCTGAGAAATTTGATCCTCTTTCAGTTATCTCAGTTTCATATTTCTCAGGAAGTTTTTGAATGAAGTTGTGAGCGTTTGCTTTTCTTGCTGATTCTATAACTTCTTCTTTGGTGAAATTTCTGCCCATTCTTATTACATCAATAATTGTTCCTGAAAACAAAAAAGGCTGTTGTTGTACTAAAGCAATGTTTTTTCTAATATCTTTTCTATTTAATATTTTGAGATTTTTATCATCTATAAAAATGTCTCCATTATTTGGAGTTATAAACTTTAATATCAAGGCCAACATTGTACTTTTACCAGCTCCAGAAGCTCCAACAAATGCTGTGACTTCACCTTTTCTAATTTCTAAATTGATATTTTTAAGTACCTGATTATCTTTTTTGTAAGCGAAATTTACTTTCTTGAAACTTATATTTCCTTCAAAATTGGATATCCTTTGTAAATTTTCTTTATCATCCTCGACAGGTTCTTTATTTATGTTTTTCAACCTTTTTATTGAGGCTTCTGCCTGTTTATAGTCATTAAAATTTGTACTTACATGGCTTATTGGATCAATAAGCATTAATATTGCTGCAAAAAAAACTACTAAATTCTTCGCTTGATAGAAGGCCTAGATTGATTCTTGCGGCTCCTAAACCTAATATTGCTAATATTCCAAATGCTTCAACAAATCCTACAACTGGATGTTGAAATGCAAGTAGTTTTAATGTTTTATATTTTGCTTTTTTATTTGTACTTAATCTTTTATAAAATCTTTTCTCAATCCAATTTTCTGCAGCAAAAGCTCTTATCGTGGACATTCCATTTATAGATTCACCTATTAAACCTGCTAAATTACTTGTTGATTCCTGACTTTTTTCGGATGCTAATAAAACTCTTCTTCCAAAACTGTTAACTGAAAGAATAATCAATGGTGCTAAAAG
>CACHDC010000043.1 GCA_902578445.1 uncultured Synechococcaceae cyanobacterium | reverse complement strand
TGGTTTGATTCAAATATTAATGCAGTTGATTTAATTAACTATTCAGATGAAAATGAATTTTGTAATTTTACGCATAAAAAATTCCATAAGATATCAAGTTTAAATTTAGTTATTGGTTCCTCAAAATATAAACAAATGATGATTTTTCCTTTTTTATAATTACTTTGCAGAGTTAATGCATTCCTTTATTGTTTTATCTCTCTGATTCTGGCATAGCAAAAGTAAATTTTTTGATATAAATTTTTAAGGCATTAAGCACTAAAGTTTAATTATCAAAGAGCTAAATCGCAATAATTTCCAGCACTCATATTTACTGAATTTTGTGAAGTAATTCTTTCTAAGTTTTTATTTAAATTATTAGCTTGATTAGAAGCCGAATAAAATCCAACTGTTAAAAAAACAAGTGTGATAGAAGTTACGATTGTGCTGAACTGGATAACTCCATCTGCCAGAATAGCTGGAGTTTTTAGAGATAAAATAGCTTTTTTTCTCTTTGCTTTTGATTTTGCCACAATGTTAACCTTTAATTAAATTTTTCTTAAGTTATTTTTAATAATAAGTAATTATCTAATTTGTGTTTTTGCTTCTAAACCTATTAATTTCATAAGGACTTTTGCATTACTTGCAACTGCAGAATATTGTTTTTCTCTCATTGCTCTATGCATTGCATTTTCTAATGTACATACTAATTTCGCTGTCATTTCAGGGCGATTTAAGTCCCCTTCCTCAATATCATTTTTCAATAAAAGATAAGCATTCGAAGTGATCTGCCTAGCTCTTCTTCTTGAGATTCCATATTTTGCGGCAACAAGGGAAGTAATAGATGAATAGGATTGTCCTCCAGCAACTAATTCAGCAGCATGTGCAACCCTTAATTCAGTTTCCTGTTTAGTTGCTCTTTTAGGCATTACTATTTGATTTACCCATCTTTGCATCTAGCTCTTGCTCAAAAAAGACATAAAGTAGGTGTAACTACTGTATTTATAGCATTAAATATTATAGATTTGTAGAATAAATTTAGTTCTAACAAGGGGTTATGGCTTAGCTTACCCTAATCTTAATTATTATTTTAGTTAGCCTGAATATAATCAAAGATTTTTGTAGAACTATTAATAGAACTAGTACCTCGCCAATTTATTTATCTTTAATTCTCTTCGCACTAGTTATCGCACTAAATAGTTAATACTTAGTAATATATACCAATTAACATCAGTCATACCAATAGCTTTAGTATATAAAAATTTCCCTTGGTAAGGGAGAGGTCTCGGGTTCAAGTCCCGACGAGGGCACTTGAGCAATTTATTAATATAACTAATATCTCGTAGATCAGCATTTTAACTAGAATTCAAATATATTTAAAATAGTTTGCCTTTAGTAATGCCACTATCGTCATACCGGACGCACAAAATATATATTGCAGCAACCATGAATTATGGTCTTGGTTCTGATGATCCAGAGGAGTTGGCCTACTACAACAAAATCAGAAAAGAGATGGATGATATGAAAAAACAACCAATTAAAAAAGGAATTTCTCTTAATTGGGATACCCCCGAAGGAATGGATAAATGAATCTGAATACTTTTTTATTAATTGATGGGATTTTGATGCTTATTGGTCTTCCTTTATTGATGATTCTTAAGGGCAAAAATTGATCAAAATATCTATTGATTCTAACCATATTTAAATTCAATTGTTGATCCTTTATCCGTATATGGGAGTACCTCAAACCGTACATATTTATAAGTCGAATGGCCTCTCTAACTAGTTAGAACATAGATGTAGTCGTAATGAGCAAATGTCTACAAAATCCACACTAAAAGAAGATTATAAATCTGAGGTTGAAGAAAGATCAGAAGAAGATCTTCTTGAGGAAGAAATCAGGAATCAGCAAACATTGGATTGCTTAGTTGAATCTGATAAAAACTGGAGCTGATTAAATTCTATTTATTTAGGAGAAACTTATGAATTTAAAAAGATCACCATTCTCAATTCTGGACAAAGACAAAAGAGAAATGGACTACATCAAAGTAGTTTATAAGAAAAAAATTCAAGCTGAAATTGAATCTTATAAAGATCCCGAAGAAGAAGATAAGAGAGATACAATCCAAGCTCAAGATGTATTGATGCTTGATAGGATTTCAATTTAGTTATTTTTTTTCTTCTTCTTTTTATCTTTCTTTTTCTTCTTCACCTTTTCATAAACCTCATCAGCCTTCTGTTCAATACTTTCAAGCTTATTTGAGATTTCTTTTATAGCTTCTGTTTTTCCTTCTTTAACTGCAGTATCACTTACTTCAATAATTTTAACTGGCTCTCCTTTAATTACAGTATCTTTTGTCTCTTCAGTTTTAATTCCAAACTTACCTTTAATAAAATTGGCTATAAAAATAAGAACAGGCACATGAGCCAAACCGCCTATTACTATTCTTGTTTCTGAATAAGCCATATAATAGTTAAGAGAACTAGGATATTAAAGCATAAATTTAATTTTTACATTCGTTTTATTAAGCCAATAAACATTAATAATCATTTCTTGATTCGTAGATCAATAATCTTGCTATTAATTGATTAGAGACTTTTTTTATTAAATGCCATTAGACGTATTTCTAATGAACATGT
Source organism: uncultured Synechococcaceae cyanobacterium (assembly GCA_902578445.1). Classification (GTDB taxonomy): domain Bacteria; phylum Cyanobacteriota; class Cyanobacteriia; order PCC-6307; family Cyanobiaceae; genus Prochlorococcus_A. The sequence goes on along the minus strand of CACHDC010000043.1, from coordinate 2,885 downwards.
GTGTTGTAGTTATTGCTTTGCTAATAAGAAGAGAAATCAAACTTAAGAAGGCGAGATAAATCATGAAAACACAAATTTTTAAAGTGCAATACATTCCAAATATCCATGCCATTACTCTTTTAATAATGCTTCTTCTATGTCTATGGATACCTCTAGCACTCAGATTCTTATTAATAATTTAGTCAAATTAATTAGTTAATACTCTTATCCTTAAACTCTGCTATATTCTAATTTTGTCTTAAAGATTTTATATGGAACTCCTGTTCGCATTAAACTTATATAAGTTTGCATAATTAGTTTTTCGACTAATCAGAAACCCAACTTGTGATTTTCGTAGTGCTATAAATATGTCCTCCAGATTCTATATTCTTAATGGTTTCAGGATCTGAAAAAACATGCTTAGCTACACCTTCTTTAGCTTGATGAATAACAATAACTTCTTTTGAATCAATTAAACTTTTGCCACGATATAGAGGAGTAAGTCCTACCGTTTTATGAAATGCATCTATCTCTGGACTATCAAACATTTTTGCCCATTCCTCAAATGTATTTGAAAGTTTAAAGGTGAAAACAGTAGTTTCAATAGTCATAAAAAAAAGCTAATTGCTATTTATTTTAAATCGACTGTCAATAATCAAGAAAAACTGGTGGATAAGGTGTTTGTCCATTCATTAATGATGTATCAATTGGTTTACAGATATTCATCAATGCATCTTGTCCGAACCCTGGACCGGAGGGTCCATCTATAAACTCCTGAAAATCTTCAGCAGAAATTCCCTCCTTTACTTCCCAAAAACAATATACTGGACCAGTTTTAGTTACGGCATTTGCAGAATGGTTAAAAAATCCTTTTTCTTTATTAGCTGCTACCGCATCATCCCATCCACCACCTGGTGACATTGCCGCATAAGCTGTTTCCCACCATTTTTCAGCTTTTCCTGCCTTAAATTCATGATGCACAATATAAAAAGTTGATGCCATAAAATAATTTTTGTTCTCATAATAAAGCTACTTGATATAAGTAAAGGAAAGATTAATTTATTTTGAATTCCTAAATAAAAAAAGGGGGCTAAAAGCCCCAAGCGATCGACTGTCAATAAAAACAACCTTTATTAGAATCCAGATATTGCTTCATAAAAATCAGCGTCTGGGAGTATTTCCTTCAAGGGTTCAATCTCCTTAGCTGGGCCATGGACCTGCACAGTAATATCAGACACTTCAAAAAGCTTGGGAATCATATGTCCCATATTTTTGAGATGAAATAAAGCGGCAGCACCATCTTTATATGCCTCTCTTACATAAGCCTTATCTGAACCGCATGTAGTGATATTAAAAAAAAGGCAGTCAGGTTCATTAGATTTTGTCAGTACCAAAATTTCTTCTAAAAGAGCTATGCACTGATCCATCTTCCCATCCTTGATTGTGAAGTGGGGATGGATAGAAACCATGGATGTATCGAGAGACATGAATTTATAGATATTTCTCCTATCTTTTTAGCAACTAATCTTGCTGAAAAAGCTAAAAATATAGATTATCTAAAAATTAATAATTTTAATTTGGTATCGCATGTACCGTTTATACGTTTTTTGGAAGCTATTAATTGGATATGAGTTATTTTGCTGAACCAAACCATATTGAATATGATGCATGGTTCGATGAAAACATCGACCCAGTGGATCTTGTGAATTACTCAGATGAAAAGGAGTTCAGTGATTCGGTACACTTTAAGTTCCATAAGATATCCACTAGAAATTTAACGATTGGTTCTTCTGATAATTTTCACTTTTAAATAAAAGATTTTTCACTCCATAGATATTAATGAATCTTACGCAGAATATGTTCCATCACTTTCTCTTCTTGCCTTAGCTAATACAATTTCATCTACAACTTTTTCAATCATGTAAGCACTTTTTTTGCCAAAACATTTTTCTTTTTTAATACTCTCAAAATCATTTGGGATTAAATCATTATGTTCACAACAGTCGCATTTAATATCAATTTTCTTACCTCTGAAAACCTCTAAGGCTCTAGAAAAAATCCATTGCTGAACTGAAATACTTTCCCAACTATCAAAATTCGACCATTCATCAAAATCCCTATTAAGGATGCCTTTTAATCCATCAGCCTGATTTACATATACTAAGTATGAATCTTTTCTTGGTTCATCATTAATACCAATTGTTTTGACAGAATTTTGATTCATTAAATATAGATTGATTGAGTAACCTTATAAATCTAGAGGATAATTTCAAAAATATAAACAAAATAATATCTCACATAAGTTCATTAATTGCTTTATCCAATCTAGAATTATGATTTGTATTTCTGAGTAATTCAAAATCCTTAAAATCAAAGCCCGGGCCAACACAACAACTCACTAAAGTAAATTCGCCTGTACTTTTTGCAGCTTGCCAATATCCAGATGGGATCATTTCTACTGGATTATTGGAATCTAAAATTAAATTTCTTATTAACTTATTATCATTATCTAGGCACCATAAATTCAGAGGATCGCCCCTTAAATAAATCCAAATTTCATCAGCATTTTTTACTCTGTGCCAAGCACTTTTTGCATCTCTCTCCAAAAGATAATAAATTCCCGTAATAAAGTTTCTGCTTTGGCCATCTTCCCTTATTAGAGAATTTTCACTCCTTACTATCTCTCTAAACCATCCACCCTCAGGATGAGGAGATAAATTTAATTGTTTAATTATTTCTATGTTTTTTTTATTAGGATTCACATCAAAAAATATCTTTTAAATTTCTCTTATACTCAAAAGCTAACTGAAAATAAATCAAAATAAACTATATTTTCTAAAAAATTAAGCACAAATAACTGACAAATCTACAAAATTTTTATTTTCATCTGCCAGTTCAGTAATGAT
>CACHDC010000042.1 GCA_902578445.1 uncultured Synechococcaceae cyanobacterium | reverse complement strand
CCATAATTTAATCTTACTGAATAAACTTGAAATCAGAAGCAATAAATAAAATAAGTAATTTAAATTTTATTTATTATATTTTGATAAATTAAATATCATTGCAAAAACAAAAAATTTTTTCTAACTATTTAAAAAAATTCAATATAATAAAAAATTAGTATTTGGTTTGAAATGTTTGCTATTGCACTTGGAATGTCCCCTGTCGAAAAAATCACTGTTGCAATATCTGCTTCAATTTTTATAATTGCCTTTACATGGGTCTCGATTAAGGGAGATTTGAGAAAACTTGCTAATGAACTAATTGAAGATAATGAAAATAATCAGGATAATTAAAAAAATCTTTTAACCTACTTTGCATGCAAGCTAGGATAATCAATAATATGTCTAATTTCTTTCAGAGAAGAGCCATAGATTTTTTCACCATTTAAGTGAACCCCAATCCATTTTTCCTTTTGATTAAAAAAATTATTTTTAGTAGTATCCCTCTCGAGATAATCTTTACTATCCCAATTTAAGGTTATATCCCAACCTTTATAATTTTCTATCATTGAGAAAAAGAGAACATACTCAAATAATACTCATTGAGACACTTAACAAAAACAAAGGAAATAAGTATTTTTTTCGTTATTTTTATTTAATATTTATGTAGTACTAACTTCTATTTTAAGAGCAGCTTCATCTGCATTTTTTCTAGCCAAATTAATGTCAGAATTTGATGAGAGAACAACACCCATTCTTCTGCCTTTTCTGGAAACTGGTTTGCCAAATATGAGCACTTTGGTCTTTTCAAATTCTAATGCTTCATTAAGACCCTCATAAATAGGATTAGGATACCCTTGGTTAGAGAGTATAACTCTGGTTGCAGAGGGCTCTATTAGATCTATACGCGGTATTGGTAAATTTAAAAAAGCCCTTAAATGTAATTCAAATTCATTAATATTTTGACTAACTAATGTAACCATGCCAGTGTCGTGTGGTCTTGGAGATAATTCTGAAAATATAACCTCACTTCCTTTTATAAAAAATTCTACTCCGTATAATCCAGCTCCATTAAGGTTATTTAATATTCTACTTGTCATTCTCTTAGCTTCAATAATTAAGGACTCCTTGATCTCTAAAGGTTGCCAACTACATTGATAATCTCCGTCAGATTGAAGATGTCCAATTGGTAAACAAAAAATATTTTCACCATTTTCTTTTCTTACAGTTAAAAGAGTAAACTCAAAATCAAAATTGATAAATTCTTCAATAATTACACCTTTAACCTTTCCTCTTGAATTTGCTTGTGCCTGTTTCCAAGCATTTTGTAAATCATTTTTTGTTTCAACCAAACTCTGCCCTTTTCCTGAAGAACTCATTAAAGGCTTAAGTAAAAGTGGGAATCCAATTTCATCTGCTTTTTTTTCTAAATCATCAAATTCAAAAATATAATCAAACTTTGCAGTTTTAATTTTTAAATCTTTAGAAGCTAAGTCTCTAATTTTATCTCTATTCATTGTAATTTCTACAGTTCTAGCGTTGGGAACAATATTGAATCCTTCATCCTCGAGTTCTTTTAGGGCTTCAATTGAAAGTGCCTCTATTTCTGGAACAACATAATCAGGCTTAAATTCTTTTATAACATTTTTTAAAATATTTTTATCTCCCATATCTATTACTCTTGAATGATCAGCAACTTGCATTGCAGGAGCTTTTTCATATCGATCAATTGCAATAACTTCTAATCCTAATCTTTTGGATTCTATTACTAATTCTTTTCCAAGCTCGCCACTACCAAGTAATAAAATTCTCTTTTTAGAAAAAATTGATTTTTTCATATATATAAAACTTATTCCTCATCACCAGAAGGTTGTGAAGATGCATCATCTGTAATTTTTTTATCTTTAGAATAACTAAATAAAAAATTTCTACCAAACCAATTTTGACTTCGCATGCTATTAGTTATTGATCTTGAAATTGCTCCTAAAAAAAAGATTCCAATCATTGCCCAAATAATTCTTTCTAAAGCAATTGCAGATGAAAAACCTTGACTGGAATATATAATTTCAGTAAGTGGGTCTAAAGGGTCCAATTTTAAACTGATTAATAATATTAATTATAAATGGTTTAATAGATGAAAAATTAAAACTTATAAAAGAAATAACCAAAACTACCATATAAATTAAACACAATAAAGTCTATACAATGCTATCTTCAAAGGGTGATTTTTTTTAGACATGCAAGTTGACGTACAAAATACTACTGTACTTTCCGCAGACGGATCATCCATAAAACTAGGTGAATATTCAGGGGAAGTTATTTTAGTTGTTAATGTAGCTAGTTATTGCGGAAACACTGCTCAGTATGAGGATCTTCAAAAGCTACATGATTTATATTCAAGCAAAGGCCTAAGAATACTTGCCTTCCCTTGTAATGATTTTGGAAAACAAGAACCCGACTCTCTTTCAGAAATAAAAGATTTTTGCACAACAAAATATGGTGTTAAGTTTGAAATCTATGAAAAAGTTCATGCTAAAGGCAACACTACAGAACCATACACAACCCTTAACAAAGTTGAACCTGAAGGAGATGTTGAATGGAATTTCGAGAAGTTTCTAATAGGGAAAGATAGTAAAGTAATTGCAAGATTCAAGCCAGGTGTTAAACCGTTTGACGAAAACTTAATAGCCGCTATAGAAGTAGCTTTAGATTCATAAACACCTTCTTTTAATTCAAATTTAAATATTAAAATAAAGACTTTTAATATTTAATTAAAAAATTAGTAAATTATCTTAAATTTTTCTTTTTAGGATTCAAGCTTTTCTAATATTCCCTTATTTTTTTTAAATCTTATTTAATATCAGAATCAACTTCTACATCTATTATTTCATCTTTAACAGTTCTTTTTTTAGGTTTAATTGATTTTACCTCTGGCTCTATTGTCTCTGCTTTAACTTCACTTTCTTCTGGTTCCTCTGATTTTACTTCTGACTCTACTTTTTCTTCTTTAACTTCACTTTCTTCTGGTTCCTCTGGTTTTACTTCTGACTCTACTTTTTCTTCTTTAACTTCACTTTTTTCTGGTTCCTCAGGTTTTACTTTTGAATTTGCTGAACTTTGATCCTCATCTTTACTTAAGAGGAACTTTAATAGTTTTTTGAATAATAAGAAACCTTTTTCAACTCTTTTTGGACCTAAAATTGAAAGCAAAATTACTAATATTATGAATATTTCAGGTGAATTTAAACCTAATAGTTTCATAAAATTTTATATTCTATTTATATTTTAGTACATGCTAAAAATTTAACCTAATTATTCTCAAAAGTTGGTAAATAGAGTTCCCTATTTGATGCAATTAAACCTTCTTCTTTAAAAAAAATCTCTAGGTCTTTTAGATCATTTAAATCTACAAATTCACCACAATTATCTAATATATTATTATGGGTGAAGTTCCATAAATCAGCCAAATATTCGTCATCATCTGGGAATGCTACAAATTTCAAATATGTATTATTCAAAGCATATTCACTAGCAAAATCAGAGTCTAAACCTTCCCTCTTAGCATCACAAAAAACTTTAGCAAATCTTTTGCCTACAGAAGTTTGAGCACTTGATAAATCTAAATTATCTTGAATAGCATTTACATTTATTGGTGCAATAAAAATAATTATTGGAAGAAAAATAGATATTAATATAAACAAGAAAAAATTTCCTTTTTAAATTTTAACTCAACATAAACTAGCAAAAAAAGTAATCAATTAGGCCTATTTAAGTAAAAGCACTTATTATAAATTAAGAAATAAATAGAAAACATAAAATCGGCTCCATATCTAAATTTATAATAAGAAAGATTAAATAAATTTAAAATTATATGTCTTCAAATATAAGGCTAAAAGGAAGGGGAGTTAACAGGATAATTACGAGTAAGGTAATGCTATCGCCATTAGCAGGAGTCACAGATAACATTTTTAGACGACTTGTACGTAAATGGGCTCCAAACTCTTTACTTTTTACAGAAATGATAAATGCTACAAGTCTTAAAAAAGGATACGGCACACAAAAAATCAATCAAATAGATTTAGAAGAAGGTCCAATTGGAGTACAAATATTTGATAATAGGCCATATGCAGTTTCTGAAGCTGCGAAACAAGCTGAGGACTCTGGAGCTTTCTTAATTGATATAAATATGGGATGTCCAGTAAAAAAAATTGCAAAGAAAGGTGGGGGCAGTGCTTTAATTAAAGACCGAAAACTTGCTATAGAATTAGTCAAAAATGTTGTAAAAGCTGTTAAGGTTCCTGTAACAGTAAAAACACGACTCGGATGGGATAGTAAAGAAGAAAATATAGAGGATTTCCTATTTAAACTTCAAGATGCGGGAGCAACGATGATCACACTTCATGGAAGAACTAGAAAACAGGGTTTTTCAGGCAAGTCAGATTGGGAAATGATCGGGAGACTTAAAAAGTTGTTGGAAATTCCAGTAATTGCTAATGGAGATATCAAAAATCCAGATGACGCTCTTAATTGTTTAAAAAAAACAAATGCTGATGGTGTAATGATTGGACGAGGAATATTAGGATCCCCATGGAAAATAGGAGAAATAGATTATGCCCTTAGAGAAAATAAAAATTTTAAAGAACCAAACACAGAAGAAAAACTATATTTAATTATTGAGCATCTTGATGAATTAATAAAAGAAAAAGGAGATCACGGATTGCTAATTGCAAGGAAACATATCTCATGGACGTGCAAAGACTTTAAAGGAGCATCAAATTTGAGAAATAACTTGGTTAGAGCTGTTGATGAAAATGAAGTTAAAAATTTAATAATTAAAATGATTAAAACTTTGAATAATGAAAAAAATAGATTAGCTTAAAGCAAATTTATTTTTCAAATGAAAATTATTAGTAAAGAAACAAGTAAAAGAGTTTGTGATCACATGAACAATGATCACATAGATTCAGTGCACAAATATCTTATTCATTATGGGAAAATATCGAGATTTGAGAATGCTTATATGGAAGAGATTAATAATAGTTATATAAAAATCAATTACGATGGCCAATCAGCAATTATCAATTTTAAAAATGAAATATCTGAAGAAGAAATTCATTCAACATTAGTATCAATGATTAAAGACATTAAAAAATAAAATAATTTGTAAAAAAATTCTAATTTTTATTTTCATAGTAATCAGTTATCTTTTTACATTCTTCAAAAGAAAGCATGCTTAATCTAGATGTGGCTTTTATTTTTAGAATTGCACAAACAGCTAATAAATCAGCGCTATCAACATTAAGTGCTTCAGAAAGCTCTAGAACCCTAAGACCTTTCATTAGTATTTAAAAATTCTTTTTCTAAATTATCAATAACCTTGAAATCAATGGGCTGCATTTTTCCCCAAACCTGCAACGAATGGAAAAGTTTGTTCATCACCAAAAATATCTTCTGCTGAAGAATTAGAAATATTATTTTTTTTATTATCAGGCTTAATTTCTTCAATTTCATTAGAAATATTCTCTTTAATGTTATTTTCAATTTCTTTTGCTAATAAGTTACTCGTATTAGAAAATATTGAAAAAACTAATACACATAAAAATAAAATAATTCTTTTCATAAAAAAAATTTATCTAACACTATTGTCATACGACAATAAAGTTATTTAGAAAAACTAGATAATTTTAAAACAAATCTAAATAAATCAAAATATAAAAATATTCATCTTCCCAACTTATTTCTATTTTTAAATCTAATTAAAAAATAAAAAGCTAGTAACAAAAGAATTGCCAAGGAGTACTGATTAAGAAAAACATAAACTATATATACTAGAAATGGGAACAAGCACGCCCTCTTAAAATTTAATTTCTGTTCCTTTGACATATTTTTCCAATTTAAATATTCTTCCC
>CACHDC010000041.1 GCA_902578445.1 uncultured Synechococcaceae cyanobacterium | reverse complement strand
TAGTCTTTTATAGTTGACTGTTATGAACTAATATCTTATGAACGGGGCGTGGCGCAGCTTGGTAACGCGGGTGCTTTGGGAGCATACACCCTCAGAACATAAAGTATTGCAGTAACTAGGATAAGCGTTTTCATAATTCACCCTTGTACGCATATGTACGCAAATTTATCCAAAACAATCAAAGAATTTGATGTTTCCTACCGCAAAGGTAGAGCCAAAATATCAGATCAAGAGTTTGACTCATTAGTAAGGAATTTAAAAAGGATTGATCCTAACAATTCCTACTTTCACCAAAACAATCTATCGACTTCTCAACAGAGATTTATTAGAAGACTATGTTTATTTAGAAAAATCAGGAAGAGTTTATCTAATGCTGGAGCCACCAAATCTGCCAACTTTAGCGGAAAAAATCAGAGCAAATATCCAACATAGAAAAAATAATATTATCAAAAGGTTCATTTAGAAAGGTTTTATTTTTTTAGTAAACATCCTTAAACTAAATTTTTTAAAAAGATTTTTTCTTTAACTTTACTTAACCATAGGTGAATATTATTTATTGAATAACAACAGAGGGAATGTTTAAATACAGGGAATTCATTGCTCAAATCAAATATAAAGAAGTAATATCTTCCCCTGTATATTTTATTCCTGTTTTGCTTCTATCCATAATGATTATTATTGAAGGTTTTCACATCTTTAATCACAAACAAAATTGCAAAACTAAAGCTGAGTGGATGGAACAATCAGGAATGACTTATGACAGAGAATCAGAGGTCAATTAATAAAATCTAAAATATAATTTATTCGCAGCAACGTTTTCTATTTGAGGAATAATCTGTCAAAGAAAATATCCATTCCTTGATCAAAAAGAGAGATTCTTTATTTAGGCTGTAGTACACCCATCTACCTTCTTGCCTATCTGAGATAAGACCAGCTTCTTTCAATATTTTTATGTGATATGAAATTCTTGATTGAGATAAATTAGTTAATTTCATAATATCGCATACACAAACTTCTCCATCCATCATTAAGTCAATTATTTCTAGTCTAAAAGGATCAGAAAATGAAACCATCAACTTATGTATATTTTCTTTTTTTACTTTGCTAATCTCTTTTAACACTTATGAGGAAATAAAATTTTCTTTAATATAGCTTAAATAAAAAAGATTTCATTAATCAAAACAACTTGATACATCAAAATATTTTGATGTATGATTAATATAGAAAATTTCAAAATTATGAAAATTGGAATTAATGGTTTTGGAAGAATTGGCAGATTAGTTTTCAGAGCATTATGGGATAGAGTTGATATAGAAATAACTCACATTAATGAGATAGCAGGAGATTCGAATGCCGCTGCGCATTTACTCGAATTCGATTCGGTCCATGGTAGATGGGGGAAAAATATAGAGGTCAAAGAAGAAGAAATAATTATTGGGGAAAAGAAATTAGCCTACACATCTTTTAAAAATTATCTTGATGTTCCTTGGGAAAAATCTTCTGTAGATATTATTTTGGAATGTACAGGAAAGAATAAAAAGCCAGACAAACTTAATCCATATTTTGATTCTCTTGGGATGAAAAGAGTAATAGTAGCTTGTCCAGTAAAGGGTATTGTAGCTGGAGAGGAATCACTTAATATTGTTTACGGTATAAATCAAAGTCTTTATGACCCTTCTAAACATAAATTAGTAACTGCAGCATCTTGCACTACAAATTGTTTAGCTCCGATAGTAAAGGTAATCAATGAAAATTTTTCAATTAAGCACGGCGCTATTACAACTATTCACGATGTTACCAACACTCAAGTTCCTGTAGATTTTTATAAAAGTGATTTGAGGAGAGCAAGAGGATGTATGCAAAGTTTAATACCTACTACTACTGGATCTGCTAAAGCTATCGCTGAGATCTTCCCAGAATTAAAAGGAAAATTAAATGGGCATGCAGTAAGAATTCCTCTACTTAATGGTTCTTTAACTGATGCAGTTTTTGAATTAAATAATGAAGTGTCAACTGAACAAGTAAATATGGCACTAAAGGAAGCTTCAGAAACTTATTTAAAAGGAATTCTTGGCTACGAAGAAAGACCTTTAGTTTCTGCAGATTATGTAAATGACTCTAGAAGTTCAATAGTTGATAGTTTATCAACTATGGTTGTTAATTCAAATTTATTAAAGATATACGCATGGTATGACAACGAGTGGGGTTACAGCTGCAGACTTGCAGATCTTACTGAATATGTAATCAAAAAAGAGATTTAATTTATGTCTTTATGAAGTTATCTAATATTCAACAATATAGTGTTGTAACAGCAAACTATTGGGCATTCACGCTTACTGACGGCGCATTAAGATTATTAGTTGTTGGTCACTTTCATGAGCTAGGTTACACAACTCTACAAATTGCTTTACTTTTCCTTTTTTATGAGTTTTTTGGAATAATTACTAATTTATATGGTGGTTGGATAGGAGCAAGATATGGTTTAAGGCTTACTTTATGGATTGGGACTATCCTTCAAATCATTGCTCTTTTCATGCTTATTCCAGTTAAGGAGGATTGGCCAGTGATATTTAGTGTCGTATACGTTATGGTTGCTCAAGCAGTCAGTGGGATAGCAAAAGATTTAAACAAAATGAGTGCTAAAAGTGCTGTTAAGACAGTTGTTCCAGAAACAAGTAATGGCAATGATACTGGCCAAAAACAACTTTTTAAATGGGTTGCTATTTTAACTGGATCTAAAAATGCTCTTAAGGGAGTTGGGTTCTTCTTGGGTGGACTTTTATATAAGTTATTTGGATTCAATAATGCTGTAGGAATTATGGGTTTTGGACTCTGCTTAGCCTTTTTATTGACATTAATTTTACCTGGTGAAATTGGTAAGATGAAGACCAAACCAGCTTTTAATGATCTTTTTTCAAAATCAGATGCCATAAATATTCTTTCAGCAGCAAGATTCTTTCTTTTTGGAGCAAGAGATGTTTGGTTTGTTGTAGCTCTTCCAGTATTCCTTGATATGGCATTTGGTTGGGACTACATGGAAATAGGATTATTTCTTGGGGCCTGGGTAATAGGTTATGGAATTGTTCAGGCTTCTGCTCCAGCAATTAGAAAGATGTGGGGACAAAAAGAAAGTCCAGATCGTAAAGCTATTCAATTTTGGAGTGCCGTATTAATGGTCATACCATCTTTGATAGGAATCGCATTATGGAGAGAAAGTTCTCCATCGATAGCAATAATTTTAGGACTCACTATTTTTGGATTTGTTTTTGCAATGAATTCCTCTACACATTCTTATATGATTTTGGCCTACTCTGATAATGAAAAAGTCAGTTTAAATGTTGGCTTCTATTACATGGCAAATGCTACTGGAAGACTAATTGGAACATTACTCTCTGGCTTATTATTTATGATTGGGAGAAATGCAAGTGTTGGTCTTCAATATTGTCTTTATTTTTCATCACTTTTAATATTCTTATCTTGGATCTCCAGTCTTAAATTACCCTCGTTCAAACAAAGCCTATCAGCTCCATAAAGACTAATTTTTGGGAATTAGAATATTTTAATGGCAAAAATATCCTTAATTGAACTCGCAAAAACTTTCTTAAAAATTGGTATTTTAAGTTTTGGAGGACCCTATGCTCATATTTCCTTATTCGAAGATGAACTTATAAATAATAAAAAATTGATATCAACTCAATCTTTTGAAAAAGGTATTGGATTATGCCAAATACTTCCGGGACCAATATCTACTCAATTGGCAATATATATAGGTCTTAAAATAAATGGTTATCTTGGTGGATTGATATCAGGTATAAGTTTCATTATCCCAGGATTCATTTCGGTATTAGCTCTTAGTTTTTTTTGGCAAATTGGTTCTGGATCAAAATTCTTAACAGATTTAATTTATTTTAATCCGCCAATTATTGCAGGAATAATTTTTTCATTCTCATTAGTTCTACTAAAAAAAAGATTAAAGTTTGATCGAATATTATTCTCCAGCTCAATATTATTTCTGCTTATATTTGCTAAATATAATAGTATTCAATTTCCACTCATAACAATTCTTAGTATTGCAGGATTGATAAATATATTTTTAAAGAAATTCAAAAATATTTTTTATAGCTTGGTCCCTTTATCTATATTTTCAACAACCTCATTTTTGATTAGCTCGGTCTTTTTAGATGTATCAAAGTTTTATAATTTTTTAAGAGAGTCTATAAACTCAAAGTTTTTAGTAGATTACCTTAATCTGTTTTTTTTCTTCTTTAAATCGGGACTTTTTATTTTTGGAGGTGGATTAGTAATCATTCCTCTTATGAGTGATTATGTTGTCTCGCAAGGATGGTTAACAAATAATGAATTTATAGATGGAATAATGATTGGCCAGATAACACCTGGGCCTGTCTTATTAACTACAAGTTTTATTGGATATAAAGCAGGTTTTTCAATTGGAGGTATTAATGAGGCTTTAAAATATTCATTTATATCAACTTTTGCAATTTTTTTACCAAGTTTTATATTGATTTTTGTTTTTGGAAAAGGCTTTATAAAAAACAGAATTAAATCAATTAATTACTTTATCGAAGGAGTAATCAATACAATTCCTGGAGCAGTTATTTTCTCTGGATTTAATTTAATGGAAGATAGTTTTTCATCAAAATTCTTCTTAATTAGCTCTATTTTTATAGTTTTAATCTCCACACTATTATCTTTTTTAAAAATAGTTCCAACATACATACTCATTCTTTTTTCTTTAATATTAGGCTTATCAAAATATTTGTTTGCATAAAAAAAGGAGGAAATAAATTCCTCCTTTTAAATATTGTCTAACGGTTTATTTACCGATTCTTTTTACAGCAGCTCTTGACTTCTCAAGAATATCTCCTTTTAAGGGGACAAATCCAAGTGATGGAGCTTTATCTTGATACTCATCACTTAACAATGTATTAAAGGCTTGTTTGATAGCTTTAGTGTTTCTACCATTACCCTCTTCATAAGCAAGTATCCATGTTAATGAAGCTATAGGGTATGCTCCTTTTGCAGTTGGATTAGGATTTTTACCAGCAAGATTTTCATCTAGAGTAATACCATTAAGAGCCTTAGCTCCTGCTTCTACAGATGGTTTTAGAAACTCACCTGAAAGATTCTGAAGTGCAGCAGCTTTGACATTACCTTTTATGTAAGACTGGTTAACATAACCAATTGCACCAGGAGTATTTTGTATAACACCTGCTACACCTGAATTACCTTTTGCACCAACACCTGAAGGCCATTTAACAGACTTACCTGTACCTAAAGTCCAAGTTTTTGAAAAAGCTTCCATAGAGTTTGTAAAAGCTTTAGTTGTACCTGATCCGTCAGAACGATGTGCCCAAGTTAATTTACCAGGTTTACAACCAACTTCTTTCCAATTCTTGATCATACCCATAGCAACTTGTACTGCTTGTTCTTGAGTAAGTTTCAAATCACAATCATAGTTATAACCAAAAGCAATAGTTCCTCCAACCATAGGAATCTGAACTAATCCTCTTGTTACCTTTGCTATATCTTTATCCTTCATAGGATCATCAGAAGCACCAAAGTTTACGGTCTGATCAATAAAAGCTTTTCTTCCAGAGCCTGAACCAACAGCCTGGTAGTTTACTCTTGGTCCGCCTGAAGTGGCTAGATCTTTGAACCAACGAGTGTAAATTTTTGCAGGGAATGATGCTCCAGCACCACTTAATCTTGTTCTAGCAGAAACACTTGTGCCAGGAACACTTGTACCAGCAGCAATGGCTACTGCAGAAGTGAAAACCAAAGCTTTCTTAGCTATGTTCATGGATGTCATGATAAATAAAGACTACATATATATAGCACCGAATTTAAACACAAATACTCATTAATTAAAATTTTATCCTG
>CACHDC010000040.1 GCA_902578445.1 uncultured Synechococcaceae cyanobacterium | reverse complement strand
GTCCTTTTACTATTTAAGTGAAGAGATGGGTCTAGCCTTAAATGATATTTTAGGGAGAGTATGCTCTTATAATAAAGATTTTTCAAGTGAAGATATTGCCATAACTTGGATTAATTATAAAAGTGGAAATAAAAGTGTATTTAAAGGTTTTGGCACTGGCATAAATAATAAAAAAATGGTTTACCCTGCCAGCATAGTCAAGTTGGTTTATGGTCTTGCTACATATTATTGGATTAAAAAAGGAAGTTTATTATTATCGGATGAAATTATTGATGCTGTAAGGAAAATGTTATCTTTCTCAAGTAATAATGCAACAAGCTTCTTAATTGATTTACTTACTGGAACAACAAGTGGACCTTGTATTGAGGGCGAATCATGGGAAAATTGGAAATATCAAAGAAGTATAATAAACGATTGGCTATATGATTTACATTGGGAGGAATTGATTGGTTTAAATTGCTGTCAGAAGACCTGGGATGATGGACCATTTGGTCGTGAAAAAGAATTTTATGGACATAATAATAAAAATAGAAACGCTATGAATTCTGATTCGGCTGCAAGGGTTTTGGAGGAAATTATGATTCATATTGATTATCAAAAAAATGATTTAAATTTACGAAGTTTTTTAAAAAGAAATTTAGATAAAGTTGTTCTTAAAAATGATTCTCATAATCAAATAGATGGTTTTTTGGGTGCAGGCTTACCAGAAAACATTAATCTTTGGAGTAAAGCAGGCTTAATGTCAGAAGTTAGACATGATTCTGCTTGGTGGACTAATAGTCAATCTCTACACACTTTATTAGTTGTGTTTTGTGATGGTGAAAAATATTCTCAAGATTCTTCTTTCTTACCATTAATATCAAAAGAAGTATATGAATTTAATAAAAAATATACTGTTTAGGACTAAATTTAATCATCTAAGAAATTAGAATCTAATTTGTCAGTATATGCTTCATAAGGCAACATCATTACTTCTTCAAAGTCTAAATCATTCATAATCCATTCTCTATATTCAGCTAATAAACTTTTTCTATCTTCATTATCTAATTCATAAATACGCAACGCTGTATCCTTAAAATTTTCTTTAATTAAATTTTCAATTTCTTTCCTCTTCATTTTATGTTATTTCTCCTTCCAAAATTACTCTTCTTATTGTTGACAACGCAATTCCTGTTTGTGATCTGATTGATCGATAAGAATATCCTTCATTACGCAATCTGATTACTAAAGATTCTTTTAGAGGACTTATTTTGGGCCTTCCTCCTAAATTATTTCCAGATAATTTTCTGCGTAATAGTTGTTCTTTTTTTCTTTCACCTAAACTTTTGTCTTCTAAATTATCTAATTCATATAAAATCTTAAAAATTGAAGAATTTGCATTAGAAGATTCATTAGCAGCAAAAAAACCAGTCAAAGTTCGCAATTGAATATCCTTATTAATAAGTTTATTTATTGTTATCAAACATTCTTTTTTATTTTTAAATGCTCGATCAAGCTGAGTTATTATTAATTGATCGCCTTTTGATAAGGAATTTATAGCTTTATTGAGTTGGGGTTTGATTTCTTCATCTAAACTTATAAATTCAGAGAACACTAAACTACAACCCTCTTCCTTCAAAAATTTTATTTGCTCTTCTAAATATTCATATTCGTTATTAGTAGCTCTAGCATAACCTATTGCTTTAGAGTTTTTACTTTTTTCCGATAATAAAATACGTTTTCTTTTAAATTTAAAAGTCAATGTTTTATTACATATATTTTTTACTGTATCAAAAAATAATTAAAAAAACACTTTTTAGTACAAAATAGTCCAGCTATTTAATACTTTAAGGCTATATTTTTTAAGTTTGTATGTTCTGATATCTGTATTAAAAATAACGTTATGAAATCTAGTTCAGTTTTAGTTAATGAAACAAGAACGTTGTGTAACGAGTAAATTTAATTAAGGTTTTCTAAATTACAGAAGGATTAGTTGAATTCATTTATTTACTTCTGTTGAATGGGGTTCGTCTTTGAAATTATAAATAGTTAATTCATCTTGTTTTTAGTAAAATGAAATCACAGGTCAAGAAGATTTAATGTGACTCGTAATCCTAATAGTTTAATTGCAAAGCCTGAATGGTTAAGGGTCAAAGCTCCTCAAGTTGAGCGAATTGGTAATACTGCAAATTTATTAAATGATTTAAATCTCAATACCGTATGTCAAGAAGCAAGCTGTCCAAATATCGGCGAATGTTTTGCTAGTGGAACTGCAACTTTCCTCATAATGGGACCTGGTTGCACTAGGGCATGTCCATATTGCGATATTGATTTTGATAGATCTAAGAGAGACTTAGATCCAACTGAACCATATCGTTTAGCCGAAGCTGTTTTTAGAATGAAGCTTAAGCATGTTGTAATCACATCAGTTAATAGAGATGATCTTGAGGATGGAGGCGCATCTCAATTTTTTCAATGTGTTCATCAAATAAGAGAAAAATCTCCTGAAACTACTATTGAGCTTCTAATACCTGATCTTTGTGGCAACTGGAAAGCGCTTGAAAAAGTTCTTGATTCAAATCCAAACGTTTTAAACCACAATATTGAGACTGTGTCTTCGCTATATAAAAAAGTAAGACCTCAAGGCAAATATGAAAGAACTCTTGAGTTGCTTAAAAGAACCAGAGACTATTCTCCCAAAATTTATACAAAGTCAGGCTTCATGCTTGGTTTAGGGGAAAAAGACGAGGAGGTCTTAAGTCTGCTTAAGGATTTAAAAAGTAATTTCGTTGATATTGTTACTATTGGCCAATATTTATCTCCTGGCCCTAATCATTTACCTGTTACAAGATTTGTAAGCCCTTCAAAATTTAACTACTTTAAAGCGTTTGGGGAAAAAGATTTAAACTTCATGCAAGTAGTTAGTTCTCCTTTAACTCGAAGTAGCTACCATGCTGAAGAGATTCAAAAACTTATGAAAAAGTATCCAAGATAGTTATATTCATTTATTTGGATCTACCCACTCATTTAATTTCCACTCAACTAGATCATTTTTAATCATTGGATCATTTTTAATTATTTTTAGTGCATTTCTATAATTATTCATCTCAAGAATAAGTAATCCGCCGTCACCTGGCCTATTTAACTCATCTACCAAAAAGCCACTTTTTATATTAATTCCCTCTTTTTTTAATTTTTTTACCCAGTCAATATGTTCGTTAATTATTTTTCGTTTTAAATCATTATTAATTAAGTATTCTTTTTTGATAATTTCAGTTTTTACAAAGAAAGGCATTTACATTTTTTTTATACCAAGCATCTCTTCTTCGCTTGGGGGAACAATCAATTTGAAAGTACTCTTAAAATGAGACCAATTTTCAATTATTTTGGCAGCCTTTAAGCTATTTGTTTTTGCTTGATACTCTCTAATAATTTC
Source organism: uncultured Synechococcaceae cyanobacterium (assembly GCA_902578445.1). Lineage (GTDB taxonomy): Bacteria > Cyanobacteriota > Cyanobacteriia > PCC-6307 > Cyanobiaceae > Prochlorococcus_A. The sequence continues at coordinate 2,625 of CACHDC010000040.1, read as the reverse complement.
CAATAAGATATTTTCCTGCTTTGATGAAGTTATTTGATGAATGCTTACTATTTCTTTATTTACTTTATTACTTAAATCATTATTTTCATCGATTATAAAAGCTATTCCACCAGTCATGCCCGCACCAATGTTCCTTCCTGTGGAACCTAGAATAACAACTTTTCCACCAGTCATGTATTCACAACAATGATCACCTGCTCCTTCTGTTACCGCTGTAGCGCCACTATTTCTAACCGCAAATCTTTCTCCTGATTTTCCTAATGCAAATAATTTTCCACCTGTTGCTCCATAAAGACAAGTATTTCCTAGGATGACTTGTTCGGAGGAGATTTCATTTATTTTTGGTGGAATTATTGTGAGTATTCCTCCATTCATTCCTTTACAAACATAATCATTAGCTTCTCCGATTAATTGAACATTCATTCCCTTCAATAAAAAGGCACCAAAGCTTTGTCCTGCATATCCTTTGAAATTTAAGTTGAGTTCGCCATTGAAGCCAGTGTTGCCGTGAAGTTCAGCGATTTCGCCTGATATTTTCGCACAAACACTTCTATCTGTATTTTTTATCTCAATTTCTTTGGTTAATATTTTGTGATTTTTAATTGAATCTATAAATTTAGTATCAGACAAAAACTCGTCTTCTAATACAGAACCATTATTATGGGCAGTTTTTAAGTGTTTTAACCATGATCTACTAGAGGTTGAGTGTTCATTTACTAAAGAAGAAAGATCAATATTAGAAGTTTTTGGAAGATCGATATTTCTTGCAGAAAGAAATTCTTGATTACCAATCAGTTCTTCCATATTAGAGACACCGATATTACTCATTATCTGTCTTACTTCTTCAGCAATATACAAGAAAAAATTGACGACATTTTCTGGAATACCTTTAAATCTTTTTCTTAATTCTTCTTTTTGAGTGGCAACTCCTACAGGACACTTGTTTGTATGACAAACTCGAGCCATTATGCATCCTTCAGCAATCATCGCTACTGAACCAAAACCGTATTCTTCAGCACCAAGTAAAGCTGCAATAACTACGTCCCAGCCTGTTTTAAGACCTCCATCAGTTCTCAAAATTACTCTTTCGCGTAAGTTATTCTCTAAAAGAGATTTATGAACCTCAGCAACACCAAGTTCCCATGGTAAACCTGCATGTTTAATAGAACTCAGGGGTGAAGCACCTGTACCTCCGTCATGGCCTGATATTTGAATGACATCTGCATTAGCTTTGCTTACTCCAGCAGCAATAGTACCTATACCAATTTCAGAAACAAGTTTAACGCTAACTTTCGCTTTTGGATGAACTTGGTGTAAGTCGTGGATAAGTTGAGCTAAATCTTCAATTGAATAAATATCATGATGCGGGGGAGGAGATATTAAAGCTACTCCAGGTTTACTATTTCTTAGTTTTGCAATGTAAGAATCAACTTTTGGACCAGGTAATTGTCCCCCCTCTCCGGGTTTTGCACCTTGAGCCATTTTAATTTCGAGTTGTTTACCACTTCTTAGATATTCAGGTGTAACTCCAAATCTTCCTGATGCTATTTGTTTAATAGCGGAGCATGCGGTGTCTCCATTCTTTAAGCCTTTAATAAATGGCAACGTCGCTGACTGAGTCTTTTCATCGATATCATTTAAAACATTAAAACGAGCTGGATCTTCTCCCCCTTCTCCACTATTACTTTTCCCACCAATTCTATTCATTGCAACTGCTAAAACTTCATGTGCTTCTCTGGATAAAGCGCCTAAACTCATTCCTCCAGTACAGAACCTTTTGCAAATTGATTCAACACTTTCAACTTCCTCTAATGGAATACTTTTTCTTTTTGAATTAATTGTTAGTAAATCTCTAAGAGATGTTGTCGGTCTATTACTAATAAGTTTTTTGTAAGTTTCAAAATGATCGTATCCTGGCCCTTGTTTTACCGCCGAATGTAAAACTTTGGACATCTCTGGGTTATTGGAATGATATTCTCCATTATTTCTAAATTGTACAAATCCTAAAAATTCTAATTTCTTTAAATCGATCTCTGGATAGGCTTTCGTATGTATTGAGAGTGTTTCATTAGTTAATTCTTTTAATGTTATGCCAGCGATACGACTTGTTGTACCATCAAAAGCAATTTTTATTAAGTCAGATCCAAGGCCTACAGCTTCAAAAATTTGTGCACCATGGTAACTAGATAAAAGTGAGATGCCTATTTTTGAGAGAATTTTTCTTAGACCGTCTTCTAGAGCTTTTTTAATATTTTCTTGAACATCAACTATTGATATTGGATTTATTTTTTTGCTATCAATGAGTTTTTGTGTTTTTGGATGTTTTAACCAGTGTCTACCTGCTTCGAAGGTCAACCAAGGGCAAACTGCACTTGCACCATATCCAATTAAACAAGCTAAGTGATGGGTGCTCCAACATTGGCCGGTCTCAATTATTAGAGAAGCTTTTAGCCTGATTTCTTTTTTAAGAAGATAATGATGAATTGCTCCAACAGCAAGTAAAGGAGGTATGAAAGTCTTTTTAGGATTAATTCCCTGATCAGAAATGATAATTAAAGAGCAACCTTCTTTTATAGACAGCTCACTCTGTTTACAGATTAGTTTTAATTGGTTCTCTAAGCCTTG
>CACHDC010000039.1 GCA_902578445.1 uncultured Synechococcaceae cyanobacterium | reverse complement strand
TTCTTTTTCAGTTTTTTTTAAAGTGAAAAAAAACAGTTTTTTTTATATTATCTTAGCGGCTTACTTGGCTACTTTTTTAAGAATAACTATAAACAATAACTTTTTTATTTCAATAATCGGATCATTTTTAGTTGGTTTTTTTAATAGTAAAAGATTAAGTCATTCAGTTAAAACAATTTTATTGAGTGGATTTTTTTCTTGCTTTACATCCTTTAGCGGATTTATATATTTTTTGTATAAAATTCTAAACCAAGGGGATTGGATGAAATTTATAATTTTTTTTAATTTAATAATTATTTTAAACTTATTCACGATGATTGTAGGCGACTGGATAGGTAGAAAAATTACTTAGATTTCATATAATGATGTTGTTACTTTGACAAGGGATAATATCTATGGAAGAAAATAATCTCGAAATAGTTACATCCATATCTTCAGATTTAAATACACGAGAAAACATCACTATTAAACTTGAGGAATTACTCATCGCGGGAAATTATGATGAGGCAAAGTTACTTTTAGAGCCTTCCCAACCTGTTGATATTGCAGATGCTATTGGAAGTCTTCCACTAATATTACAGGCATTAGCATTTCGATTATTACAGAAAAATGAGGCAATTGAAGTTTATGAATATTTAGATCCAGTAGTTCAGCAAACTTTATTAGAAAGACTTCGTTCAGGAGAAGTTTTAGAAATCGTTGAAAAAATGTCTCCTGATGATAGGGTTCAACTCTTTGATGAATTACCTGCAAAAGTTGTACGAAAATTTTTGTCTGCTCTTAGTCCTGGGGAAAGGAAAGTAACAGCTGAATTACTTGGATATGAGCCTGAAACTGCTGGAAGACTAATGACAACTGAATTTATAGACCTTAAAGAAATGCAAACAGCAGGTGAGGCTCTTTCTTTAGTTAGAAAAAGAGCCCCGTTTACTGAAACTATCTATAGTCTATATGTTACGGATAAAGAAAGACATTTAACTGGTATTCTCTCTTTAAGAGATCTTGTAACTGCTGATCCCTCTAGGCCAATTGGAGAAGTGATGACAAGAGACGTAGTTAATATTTCTACTAATACGAATCAAGAAGAGGTTGCTAGAGCAATACAAAGATATGATTTTTTAGCACTCCCAGTTGTTGATAAAGAAAAAAGACTTGTTGGGATAGTAACTGTTGATGATTTAATTGATGTCATAGAACAAGAAGCAACAAGAGATATTTATGCAGCTGGTGCAGTACAACCTGGAGATGAAGATGATTATTTCCAAAGTAGTTTGTTTACAATTGCTCGAAGAAGAATTTTATGGTTATTAATTTTGGTTTTGGCGAATGGTTTAACGACAAGAGTTATAGCTATGAATGATCAAATATTAAAAGAAATAGTTTTATTAGCTGCATTTATTCCACTGCTTATAGGTACTGGGGGCAATGTTGGTGCTCAAAGTTCAACGGTTGTCATTAGAGGTTTAAGTACTCAAAAATTGAAGTCTCTTGGTGCAATTAAGGCAGTAGTAAAGGAGGCAATAACAGGAGCTCTTTTAGGTGTTTTCATGATGCTTGTAGTATTTCCCTTCGCTTGGTGGCAAGGAGAAGGGCCTTTAATCGCCTCTGCGGTGGGGATAAGTTTAATATTTATAACAACTTTAGCTGCTACAACAGGAGCGATTCTCCCTTTATTGTTTGACAGAATGAAGCTGGATCCAGCCTTAATGTCCTCCCCTTTTATTACAACCGTCACTGATATTGCTGGGGTATTTATTTATCTCAGTACAGCAAAATGGCTATTAAGCTCTTCATTAGTGTAAATTAACTAGGTATTTATTCTCATTTTTGTAAAAATGTGGATTTTTTTGTTTAACTTTACATTTCTTAATGGTATTGTTTACAAAACATCATCCAACTTTCATGGCCTCTGAAACAATAAGTGAAAATAAACTAACGTCAATTGCAAGCATAAAAGCTAGTAACGATGTAGACCTTGTTCGATCATATTTAAGAGACATAGGAAGAGTTCCATTACTTTCGCATGAGCAAGAAATTACTTTAGGTCGACAGGTTCAAGAGTATATGGAAGTTGAAAGAGCAGAATTAGAAATTATTGAATTAACAGGAGATAAGCCTAGTATTGATGAATTAGGGACCAAATTAAATTTATCCACTTCCATAATTAAAAAAAGATTGCGGGCTGGACAAAGAGCTAAAGAAAGAATGGTTGCAGCGAACTTAAGATTGGTAGTAAGCGTTGCAAAGAAATATACAAAAAGAAATATGGAACTTTTAGATTTAATTCAGGAAGGAACTATAGGACTTGTCAGAGGAGTTGAAAAGTTTGATCCAGCCCGAGGTTATAAGTTTTCAACATATGCCTACTGGTGGATCAGACAAGGTATTACAAGAGCAATAGCTGAAAAAAGTAGGGCGATAAGGCTACCAATTCATATAACTGAAATGTTGAATAAGTTAAAAAAAGGTCAGAGAGAGCTTAGTCAAGAAATGTCAAGAACTCCTACTGTAAGTGAACTTGCGAAATATGTAGAGCTTCCCGAAGAAGACGTTAAAGATTTGATGTGTAAAGCAGGACAGCCAGTTAGTCTTGAAACAAAAGTTGGCGATGGTGAAGATACTGTTTTATTAGATTTACTAGCAGGGGGCGAGGAATTGCCAGACGAACAAATAGAGATGGATTGTATGAGAGGTGATCTGCATTCTCTGTTGCATCAATTGCCTGATCTGCAATGTAGAGTTTTAAGAATGAGATATGGAATGGATGGTGATGAGCCAATGTCTCTTACTGGTATTGGAAGGGTACTAGGGATAAGTAGAGATAGAGTAAGAAACCTAGAACGAGATGGATTAAGAGGCTTGAGAAGACTTAGTGATAATGTTGAAGCTTACTTTGTCTCTTGAATAAATTCATTTATTAATTTATTTGTTTTTTCAGGTTCTTCATCATGAGGACAATGGCCAGCCCCATTTATAATGTCTAATCTTTTTATATTCCTGAATTGTTTCTTCCACTGTCTAGCTTCATTTAAAGATTCCCAAGGATCTTTTTCTCCCCAAATCAACTGGATTGGAACATCAACCTTATCGAAAAGGTCAGTAGCAAGATAGTCATCAAATAAGTTAATAAAACCACGAAATGCTTCTTTAGAATTTTTCCGTTGAGAGGGTTGATAAAGTATTTCAATCAATTCTTTGTCGATATTTTTTCCGGAAGGGTAAGCTTGTGCAAGTATTTTCTTTATCACTTTTGGATTAGCGGCTCTTGTAAACAGTGTATTACTAATTAATCTTTGTCTGACTATCGTTTTAAGGACCGGTCTCAGTAGATTCATTAAGATATCACTTTTTTTTAAACGTTTATCATCCATAGTTCTTTGTGCACAATCAATCAAAATGACACCTTTGCAATTATTTTTGAGTATTTCAGCAGCTTTCAAAGCAATAACACCACCAATTGAATTTCCTACCAAGTAAACCGGAGATTTTATTACCTCTGTACAAAATGTTGATATTTGAGTACCCCATAAGTCAAATGAATATTTAATTGAGTTTTCTTTGTCAGGTTCGTAATTTAATAAAGCACTAGGCTGACTACTTTCTCCAAATCCTAATAAGTCAATTGCGTAGCAGTTAGAAAATTGACCAAGAAAATCTTGATTATGTCTCCAGTGGTTTTTTGATGCCCCAAATCCATGTACTAATAAAATTTTAATATTTTTTTCAGAAGTAGATTCTTTGGATAAAGACCAAGAAATTTCCCAATTTTTCCACTTCCAAGTTTCAGATTTATTTAAAGACACTATGAATATGCTTTTAATTAAACTTTAATTCAAAAAAAAATTATTTGTTTTTAATTAATTATTCTTAGTTTAGAAAAAGAGTTTATTTTATGAAAAAGAAAAAGGTCATATGTATTGGAGAGGCTTTAATAGATAGAATCAGAAATAAGTCAAATCAAGGATTTACAGATTTTTTGGGTGGTGCGCCGGCAAATGTTGCTTGTGCATTAAGAAAATTAAAAATAGATTCAACATTTATAGGAAGTTTGGGTAATGATGATTATGGAAAAAAATTCATTACGAAATTTAATGAATTGGGCGTTAATTTAGATTTCTTGCAATTGAGTAATAATTCATCTACTCGTGTGGTTAATGTAGATAGAGATCAATTTGGAGATCGTTTTTTTTCAGGCTTTGGGGAAAGTTCTCATGCTTGCTATGCAGACGAAGTTCTTAGCAAGAAATTAATAGAAAAAGAAATTTTAAATTTGGAGAAATCTTTATTAGAAATAAAATATTTGGTAACAGGTACGAACTTATTATCATCTCCAATATCAGCAGAGACTATTTTTTTTCTTATTGAACAGGCTAATAAATTTGAAGTCAAAATAGTTATTGATTTGAATTGGAGAGAGGTCTTTTGGGATCAAGCAAGTTTCTTATCAGACATTAGTAAAACCGCGAGAGTTAATTTAATCAAGAATTTTTTAAATCATGCAAATGTTTTAAAGCTTGCAAAGGAAGAAGCAACTTTGTTTTTTGAGGATGAAAATCCCTTGCTAATATCTCAACAGTTGTCTAATAGACCAGATGTAATAATAACTGATGGAAAAAATCCCGTTGAATGGTATATCAATGGATTGCAGGGAATTACTGAAACTCTGAATTCACAGAAAATTGTTGATACAACTGGCGCAGGCGATGCTTTTCTAGCCGGCTTAATTTCAAAATTAATTGCTTCTGGCTATCCTTCAAATGAACAAGAGATAGAAGATTGTATTAAGTTCGCAGGTGTTTGTGGATTATTAACTTGTCTTGGTGAAGGCGCCATCGAGCAACAGCCATATTATGAAAAGGTTAATAAATTTTTGGGATCTCTTATTTCGTAGTTTCTTCCATAATCTTTTGCGTAACTAATTTCTATTTTCCAGAAATTATCAATAACTGGTTCTATTAATTCTGGCCATTCAATAACTAAAATAGCTTGTCTTTGTATTGCCTCTTCTTCTTCAGAAAAAAAAACTTCCTTTGCTGAAGAAACATTTCCTAACCTGTATAAATCAAGGTGAATTAGTGGAATTTTTCCAGAGTTATAGTGATGCGATAAAGCAAATGTAGGGCTTGTAATGTCCTCAGAGATTGATAAGCCTTTAGCAATCCCTTGTACGAATGAAGTTTTCCCAGCCCCAATTGGACCCTGTAATAAAACAATTGATTGGGGATTTAATTTGTGTGAGAGTTTTTTCCCTAAATTTAAAGTTTCTTTTAAATTCTCAACAAACACAAAATTACACAAAAATCATTTATAGTTTAATAGAAAATGTATTTACTAGATATGGTTATCGCAAATTCAGTTAAAACCTCTACACCAAATTATGTAATTGCTGATATCTCCTTATCAGATTTTGGCCGTAAAGAAATTAAAATTGCTGAAACGGAAATGCCTGGATTAATGGCACTTAGAGATAAATATCAATCAGAAAAGCCACTCAAAGGTGCAAAAATAGCCGGAAGTTTGCATATGACTATTCAGACTGCAGTTTTAATAGAAACTCTTGTTGATCTAGGGGCAGAAGTGAAATGGGCTTCATGCAATATTTTTTCAACTCAAGATCATGCGGCGGCGGCTATTGCAGATCAAGGAATTCCTGTATACGCAAAAAAAGGTGAAACACTTGATGAATATTGGCAATATACCCACTACATTCTTGATTGGGGTTCAGACTCTCCAAATATGATTCTCGATGATGGTGGGGATGCAACTGGTTTATTGATACTCGGCAGTAAAGCTGAAAAAGATTTGTCTGTTTTAGATAATCCTGGTAATGAAGAAGAAATTGCTTTATTCAATTCTATTAAGTCTAAATTAGAAAATGATAGTGACTTCTATTCTAGAATTAAAAGTAATATCATTGGTGTCACTGAAGAAACTACAACTGGAGTCGCAAGACTTTATCAACTGCAAAAGCAAAATGCTTTACCTTTCCCTGCGATCAACGTTAATGATTCAGTAACTAAGAGTAAATTTGATAATTTATATGGCTGTCGCGAATCTTTAGTAGATAGTATAAAGCGCGCAACTGATGTCATGATTGCTGGGAAGGTTGCTTTGGTAATGGGTTTTGGAGATGTAGGTAAAGGTTCAGCCCAGTCATTGCGAGGACTAGGTGCAATCGTAAAAGTTGCTGAAGTTGATCCAATTTGTGCTCTTCAAGCGGCAATGGAAGGTTTTAGCGTTGTTACGTTAGACG
>CACHDC010000038.1 GCA_902578445.1 uncultured Synechococcaceae cyanobacterium | reverse complement strand
AAAAAAATTAGTAATTGGTTTAATGAACGAAGAAAGTACAAAAAGTTTTCAAGATTCCCTTTTTACAGCTTTAAATCTTTTTAACAATCATAAATGGTATGAGGCTCATGATGCTTTTGAAGAAATATGGAATTCTGTAGATGGTGACGAAAGACAAGTTATCCAAGGAATTTTACAAGTATCTGTTTCTCAGTTTCACTTAAGTAAAGGTAATTTAAATGGAGCTACTATTTTGCTTGGAGAGGGATTAGGCAGAATAAAAACTAGAACCAAGATTGATTTAGGGATTGATCTTGAGTCTTTCTGCCAATGTTTGGAAGATTTATTGAGGAAATTACAATATAAAGAACTATTAAACGAGAACGATAAGCCTTGTTTGAAACCTCTTTGATGAATATATCTTTATCTACAATTAAATTATTATTATCTATTTCATTTTTTTTTTAAGAAAATAAGAAAACTAATCTATCTCAAGGAAAATGAACTTAAAGATTCATAATGTATCTCTTTCAATTAAAGGAAGATTAATCGTAAATGATGTTTCCATAACTGTTAATCCAGGGGAAGTTGTAGGTTTGATGGGACCTAATGGTGCTGGGAAAACTACTACTTTTAATCTTGCAGTTGGGAATATAAAACCAGATAAAGGTGAAATTTTAATGAATGGGAAGAATATTACCAATCTTCCACTACCAATTAGATCAAGACTTGGGTTAGGGTATTTAACTCAGGAAGCGAGTATATTTAGAGATCTCACTGTTAAGGATAATATAGATTTGGCTTTACAAAATTCATCTTATAGTAGTGCAGCGATAAGAAATAGAAGAGAACAATTAATTAATCAATTTAATTTGAATAACTTTGTAGACAATTATGGTTATCAACTTTCAGGAGGAGAGAGGAGGAGGTGTGAGATAGCTAGGGCTCTCACTGTAGGCAGAAAAGGACCTAGATATTTGTTATTAGACGAACCTTTTGCTGGGATCGATCCTCTAGCAGTTAATGATCTAAAGAAACTAATTCTTAAATTAAGTAGTGATGGGGTGGGGATTCTGATTACAGACCATAATGTAAGGGAAACCCTTCTAATTACTAACAAATCATATGTATTGAGTGAAGGAAGAATTTTAGCTAACGGTTCATCAAGTGAATTGGCTGATAATCCAATAGTCAAGAAATATTATCTAGGAGATAATTTCAAACTTTGAAATGCTTTTTAAAAATAAATTAAAACTTTATTATTAAAGGTTTACTCATAAAGGAATGATTTAAATTATTATTTGTTTGTCATTAGATATTAAAACTTGAGAAGTTTCTAGAAATGATACTAGATAATTTTTTAAAAAATTTAATTTATGAACCGGTTTCAGTTTTAGGTCTTTTAGTTTTTTATTTTTTATTAATTAACTTACCGATATCTTTGGGTGCAGTTTTTAAAAAAAAGTCTTCTTCATCTGCAAGACTTATCACGATTTTAGTGAACTTATTAATAACACTACAATTACTTTTTAGGTGGTCAATTTCTGGGCACTTTCCTATTAGCAATTTGTATGAATCTCTTTATTTCCTTACTTGGGGTATCACACTAGGTCAACTATTGGTTGAAAGAGAATACCAATCTCCAATAATTCCCTCAATTGCTATACCTATTGAGTTACTGACTGTGGCTTTTGCTTGTTTTGTTTTACCTGAGGATTTGAAATTATCATCAAACTTAGTTCCAGCTTTAAGGTCTAGTTGGTTAGTAATGCATGTTAGCGTCGTAATGCTTAGTTATGCAGCATTAATAATAGGTTCTTTACTTTCAATGACCGTTTTGCTTATTAATAAAAATAAGCCGCTTCAAATCAGAAGTAGTTCTACAGGTATAGGAGGATTTAAACTTTCAAACAGCTATCCTGTAAATGATTTAGTTGAACCTATTGAATTTTCTCATTCAGAAGAATTAGATACCCTAAGTTATCGTTCTATATTAGTAGGTTTTGTTCTTTTGACTCTCGGTTTAATTTCAGGTGCAGTTTGGGCTAATGAGGCCTGGGGCACATGGTGGAGTTGGGATCCAAAAGAAACATGGGCATTTATCTCATGGTTGTTTTATGCCGCTTATCTGCATATGAGAATAAGCAAGGGTTGGCAAGGACGCAAACCAGCATTATTAGCCTCTACAGGCTTTTTAGTTGTTTTAGTATGTTATTTAGGAGTTAATTTTTTAGGAATAGGGTTGCATAGTTATGGATGGATATTTGGGTGATTTCTTAATTATCCAGAATATTTATTGCGGTTCTGAAAGAACATTCCCATTTTGTGCTTCTTGTGCAACTCTTCTTAAGTCATCACATCCTTCTTTTAATGTTGGGTAAGCAAACATTCCGCTACCTGCAATAAAACAATTAGCACCAGCATCGGCACATTGTGAAATAGTCCAATTTGCTTTTATACCCCCATCAACTTCAATGTCGATATTTAAGTTTTTTTCGATAATAAAGTTTCTTATTTCTCTGATTTTATTAAGCATTGTTGGTATGTAAGCTTGTCCTCCAAAGCCTGGATTAACTGTCATAACCAAAACATGATCAACCATATCCATAATATTTTTAATCATTTCAAAAGGAGTATGAGGGTTTAACGCAACAGAAGGAGATCCTCCTAGATCTCTTATTCTTCCGAGAACTCTATGCAAATGAATATTTGCTTCGGCATGAGCTATTACAACTCCTGGTTCACCATTTGCCCCCTTTGTGGCGTTTACATAAGATTCGAGCATGGTTTCACAGTTGTATTGGCTCACCATTAATTGAGTTTCAAAAGGAACATTGCAATATTTCCTGCATGCAGCAATCATTTCAGGACCGAATGTAAGATTTGGTACAAAATTCCCATCCATTACGTCAAATTGAATTCTATCTACCCCAGCCTCCTCGAGCTCTTTCACACAAGCCCCCATATTTGCCCAATCTGCTGGTAAAACTGAAGGAATTATTTGAATTGGTCTATTAACACCAGCTAAAATTGTTTGATTTGACTCAGTCATTTAATTTTTAAAATATTTAATAAAGATACTATATTTAGTTGTTTATTCCTAATTTCAAGTCACGGCCTGATAAAGTATCAGCTGTAAAGAGTTAAAAAAAGCTTACTAGCATAATAATTCTCATAAAAATGACATTTTTTATGAGATCATACTCAAAACCTTAAAGAAAATCCTCAAAATTTAATTGTGAATCAAACTTTAATTCAAGAAATTCTCGAAGTTGTCGAGCAAGCAGCTATTGCCTCAGCAAAACTAACAGGACTTGGTCAAAAAGATGAAGCTGATGCTGCAGCTGTAGAAGCAATGAGATTGCGAATGGGCAAAATTGAAATGAAAGGGAAAATTGTTATTGGAGAAGGTGAAAGAGATGAAGCACCTATGCTTTATATAGGTGAAGAGGTTGGTAGTGGAAGTGGCCCTGGGGTTGACTTTGCAGTAGATCCTTGTGAAGGAACAAATCTTTGTGCGAATAATCAAAGGGGTTCTATGGCGGTTTTAGCTGCCTCTGATACGGGTGGTCTTTTCAATGCGCCTGATTTTTACATGAACAAATTAGCAGCGCCACCTGCGGCCAAAGGTAAAGTAGATATTAGAAATTCAGCTACTGAAAACTTGAAGATACTAAGTGATTGCTTGGACCTTTCTATTGATGAGCTTACTGTTGTTGTAATGGATAGAACTAGGCATAAAGATTTAATTAAAGAGATTCGAGGATGTGGTGCAAAAGTACAACCGATTTCTGATGGTGATGTTCAAGCTGCGATTGCATGTGGTTTTGCAGGTACTGGAACACATTGCTTGATGGGTATAGGTGCAGCTCCAGAGGGTGTTATTTCAGCTGCTGCAATGAGAGCTCTAGGTGGACACTTTCAAGGACAACTAGTTTATGATCCAGCAATCGCTCAAACTTCTGAATGGGCTGATTACACAAAAGAAGGGAATATCAAACGTCTTAATGAAATGGGTATAATAGATATTGATAAAATCTATGAAGCGAATGAACTGGCATCGGGAGAAAATGTTGTTTTCGCTGGAAGTGGAATAACTGATGGATTATTATTTGACGGAGTTAAATTTGAAAGGGATTGTGTTAGAACAAGTAGTCTTGTTATTAGTACGTTAGATAGTACAGCAAGGTTCACAAATACTGTCCATATAAAAGATGGTGCTAAGAGTATCAGCCTTTAAAAATTCACTTTTGATTTTATGCATATTGTTGTCGTCGGACTGAGTCATCGCACGGCACCTGTCGAAGTGCGTGAGAAGTTAAGTATTCCTGAACAATCCATAACAGAGTCATTGAAAGCATTAAAAGCTTTCTCTGATGTATTAGAGGTGTCAATCTTAAGTACTTGTAATCGGCTGGAAATATATGCACTAGTAAAGGATAAAAATACTGGAATTTCATCTATAAAAGAATTTATATCAGAATATTCTGGAATTATTTTTGAAGAATTAAATCCACATCTTTTTTGCTTTAGACAGGAAGAAGCAGTTTTGCATTTAATGAAAGTCTCGGCAGGGCTCGATAGCCTCGTTTTAGGGGAAGGACAAATCCTTTCGCAAGTAAAAAAAATGATGAGATTAGGTCAAGAGAATCAATCTACTGGACCAATTCTTAATAGGTTATTAACTCAATCAGTAAGTACGGGTAAAAAAGTAAGATCCGAAACAAATTTAGGGACTGGAGCCGTATCAATTAGCTCAGCAGCGGTAGAACTTGCCCAATTAAAAATTGGACAAGAAAAGGGTTTGGATACTCTTGTAAGTTTGGAATCAGAGAATATTCTTGTTGTTGGCGCCGGACGAATGAGTAGGCTTTTAGTAACTCATTTAAAATCAAAAGGATGTCATAAACTTATCCTTTTAAATAGAAATATTGATAGAGCATTAAATCTTGCTCAAGACTTCCCTGATTTAGATATTGTTTGTAGAGGGTTAAACGAATTAGAAGAAAACATTTCACTATCTTCCATTGTTTTCACCAGTACTGCTTCTGAAGAGCCAATTATTGATCTCGCAAAAATTGAAAGATTAAATTTGAGTAATAGACTTAAATTTATTGATATTGGTGTACCGAGAAATATATCCAATGATGTTAAGCAACATGAATTTGTAAAATCATTTGATGTTGATGACTTACAAGAGGTCGTTTCAAGAAATCAAGAATTTAGACAGAAAATAGCAAAGGAAGCAGAATCTTTAGTAGAAGAAGAAAGGATCATTTTTCTAGAATGGTGGGCAAGTTTAGAGGCGGTTCCAGTAATTAATAAACTTAGATCAGATTTGGAGTTAATTAGAAAAGAGGAATTGCAAAAAGCTCTTAGTAGGATGGGACCAGATTTTTCGGCACGAGAAAGAAAAGTTGTGGAAGCGCTTACTAAAGGAATTATCAATAAAATACTTCATACGCCTGTTACCAAGTTGAGAAGTCCTCAATCAAGAGAAGAAAGACAAGCTTCTTTGAAAATCGTTGAAAAATTATTTTCTTTGGTAGAAGAGGACAAAAACAACTAATTTTTCTCATTTATATTAAGTTTTTCTAGTGATTTATCGAAATACCTTCGTAAACTGACCATTAGTATTTCTAAATATGCCCATAATCAGTTACTTTAAGTAATTGTATATCTACCTCTACTAGATTGAATGAAGCGTGTGTTGGCCATAATCCTCGGAGGAGGAAAAGGTTCTAGACTTTACCCTCTAACAAAAATGAGGGCTAAACCTGCTGTGCCATTGGCGGGTAAGTATCGTTTAATAGATATCCCAATTAGTAATTGTATAAATTCAGGCATTGAAAAAATGTACGTATTGACTCAGTTCAATAGTGCATCTCTAAATAGACATATAGGAAGAACCTATAATTTAAATGGCCCTTTCGGCCAAGGATTTGTTGAGGTTTTAGCCGCTCAACAGACTCCTGATAGCCCTAAGTGGTTTGAAGGTACTGCTGATGCTGTAAGAAAATACCAGTGGTTATTTCAAGAATGGGATGTTGATGAATATTTAATATTGTCAGGTGATCAACTCTACAGAATGGATTACAGTTTATTTGTTCAACATCACAGAGATAATGGTGCTGATTTAACCGTTGCAGCTTTGCCTGTTGATGAAGCTCAAGCAGAAGGTTTTGGCCTCATGAGAACAGATGATGTAGGAAATATAAAAGAATTCAGTGAAAAACCCACTGGTGAGAAGTTGAAGGCAATGGCAGTAGATACTTCAAAATTTGGATTAAGTAAAGAGTCAGCTGCTGAAAAACCTTATCTAGCCTCTATGGGTATTTACGTTTTTAGCAGAAATACTCTTTTCGATCTTTTAAATAAATTTCCTAGTTATACGGATTTTGGTAAGGACATAATTCCTGAAGCCCTTAATAGGGGAGATACTCTTAAAAGTTATGTATTCGATGATTATTGGGAAGATATAGGAACCATTGGGGCATTCTTTGAGTCAAATCTTGCCTTGACTGAGCAACCAAAACCTCCATTTAGTTTTTATGATGAGAAATTTCCAATATATACAAGACCAAGATTTCTTCCCCCCTTCTAAACTAGTAGATGCTCAAATTACTGATTCAATAGTTTGTGAGGGTACAATCTTGAAGTCATGCAGTATTTTGCATTGTGTTTTAGGTGTAAGAAGCAGGATTGAAAGTG
>CACHDC010000037.1 GCA_902578445.1 uncultured Synechococcaceae cyanobacterium | reverse complement strand
TGCAATATTTGAAGGCTCAATAATAGTTCCGAAAATTGCCCAGAAAACTGATGCTTCCCAATTAAGCAGAAATTTACTTTTATCAAATCTCGCACAAATAGATACCAAACCTCAATTAGAAATAATTGCTGATGATGTCAAATGCAAACATGGAGCTACAATTTCACAACTAAATGAAGAAGAACTTTTTTATATGCGAACAAGAGGGATCACGTTAACAGAAGCAAGTAAACTACAATTAAGTTCTTACTTTCAAGAAATAATTTCATTTATTCCCGTTTCAAAAGATAGATGGGATTTGCTTGATAAACTTTTAAATGAAAATTAATGGAAACAGTTCAAAATTTTCCTGAAATAACTAAGAAAGACTTTCCTCTTTTAAATAAGAACTTAAAAAGTAGTGAGCAGATTATTTATTTAGACCATGCTGCAACCACTCAAAAACCAATACAAGTCTTAGAAAAAATTAATGAATATTATAGAAACTTTAATGCCAATGTACATAGAGGTGCACATCAATTAAGTGCTAAAGCGACAGAAGAATTTGAAAATGCAAGATATTTAATTAGCAAATATATAAAAGCGAATTCAACAAAAGAAATTATTTTCACAAGAAATGCTACCGAGGCAATCAATCTAGCAGCTAGATCATGGGGCGAATCTTCATTAAAAGAAAACGATGAGATTCTCTTATCAATAATGGAACATCATAGCAATATTGTTCCATGGCAAATGGTTGCAGCAAAAAATAAATGCAAATTAAAATTTATAGGTATAGATAAAAATGGGAAATTAGACATAGACGATTTTAAATCAAAACTAACATCTAGAACTAAGCTCGTTAGCCTAGTGCATGTTAGTAATACTCTAGGTTGTTGCAATCCAATCAAAGAGATCACTACATTAGCGAAACAAAAGGGTTCTTTAGTGTTAATAGATGCATGTCAAAGCTTGGCCCATCAAAAACTAGATGTGATTGATCTTAATATAGATTTTTTAGCGGGATCAGGACATAAACTTTGCGGTCCTACAGGTATTGGTTTCCTCTGGTCAAGGAAAGAAATCCTAGAAAAAATTCCACCTCTCTTTGGAGGTGGCGAAATGATTCAAGATGTTTTTGAAGAGACAAGCACTTGGGCAGATCTACCACATAAATTTGAAGCTGGAACTCCAGCCATTGCAGAAGCAATAGGTCTTGCAGAAGCAATTAATTATTTAAACACTATTGGATTAAAAGAAATTCATGAATATGAAAAGAATATTACTAAATATTTATTTGAAAAATTAAATGCAATAGAAAATATTGAAATCATAGGTCCATCGCCGGAGATAGATCCAGACAGAGCCTCACTCGCCACCTTTTATATAAAAAATATACATTCAAATGATATTGCTGAAATTCTTGATTCAAAAGGAATTTGCATCAGAAGTGGTCACCATTGCTGTCAACCTCTTCACAGATACATTGGAATTAAATCAACAGCTAGAATCAGCATGAATTTCACAACCAATAAGGAAGAAATTGATATGTTTATAGAAAAATTAAAAGATACTCTTGATTTTCTAAAAATCAATTCTTAAATATTCAAAGCATTTTTTAAAAATTCCTGAGATTTTTGCCTTACTACTTCTTTATTTTCAATATTTCTAAAACCATGCCCTTCATTATCAAAAAAAATAACTTCTGAATATTTATTATTCTGAATCAAAATTTCTTGAATTTTTAAAGTTTGTTTATAAGAAATAACTGTATCTTTTTTTCCATGAAACAATAAGATAGGTTTTTTTATTTTTTTAATATGATTTATCGGTGATCTATTTATAAAATGATCATGATTTTTTGCATAATTTCCTACCAAAGAATTTAAATAATCTTTTTCAAACCTATGAGTATTGTGATGCATATCCTTCAAATCAATAACAGGATATTTACAAATTGCTGCTTTAAAAATAGACCCATATAATAAACAATTCAGGGCAGTTAACCCACCAGAACTATTCCCAAAAATTACTACTTTTTCACTATCAACTTGATTTAATTTAATTAATTCGAGAGCAAGTGCTTTGCAATCATAAGAATCAACAATACCCCATTTATAATTCAACCTCTCTCTATATGCTTTGCCAAATCCTGATGATCCTCCATAATTGACTTCAGCAACAAAAAATCCCTTCGCCGTCCAATATTGAACTTCAGAATTATATGATCCATCAAAAAATGAAGTTGGTCCACTATGAGCTCTAACAAAAAGTGGTGGTTTTCTAAATTTTTCAACAAGCGGCCTATATAGAAAAGAATGAGTAGATTTATCTTCAAAACCTTTAAACCAAAAAGATTCAGGTTTTGAACAATCTTTTATATATTCAGCATTTATTTCCTCAAAAACATTTGATAAAACTTCCTTTTTATAATCAATTTCAAATAAATTTCCAAGAAAATCAGATCCATGACCTTTCAAAACTACTTTCTTTTCAAAAACACTAAAATCACTTATTGAGGTAAAAGGAGTAGAAAATTGTTTAACGAATTGAAGATCCTTATATTGTTCAACTACTAAATTATTTTCTTTTTTTGCTAAACAAAATAAATCTTTTATATCCCCTGAAAAAAGTGTTATTCCTGAGACCCACTGAGGTACTCCATATTCAACAAAATTTCTCTCTACTCTTTTTTTAATAAAAATATTCTCAATTTTACTAACATCTAAAAACAATAAGTTCCACCATCCAGAACTATCTTCAGAACATACTAAAAGAGTTTCACTTATCCAATAAGGTTGAAAAAAAGAAACGTGTTTTTTAGCATTAATCAGCTTATCTGCAAATTTTTTTATTTTTGTTATCTCTCCATCTAAGTCAATTTGAGCAAAACAAAGATCATTTTTCTCCCAGGGCATGTATGGAGAATCCCACTCGACCCAAGAAAGTAAGCTAACAGAAGTATTAGAAGATAATTCTCCAGCGAAATTTTTAAATTTTTTTATTCGGTAAATATCTTGTTTAGTTTTTTTTAAGTTTAAAGAAAATAAGTAATCTCTATTATTTATTTCACACATACCATACAAAAAGTTGTTTTGAGAAATAACAAATGAAGAATCGAAATTTCCATCAATTGATTTAGATAGTTGTCTCGGTTCTTGAACTGAATCGAGATATCTTTTTTGGCTTCTATAATTTGATGCTACATCGTTAAAAATTTGAAACCATACTGCGTTGGTAATCTGATCTATCCATATCAAATAAAAATTATTTTTTAAATATATAGATTTATAAGATTTACCACCATATCCGTGAAAGTTATTTTTAATATTATATTTTTTACTTGTTAATTTCTGAGGAAAAGCCTCTTTTTCATTAAATGGTCTTGCAAAAATAGCATTTTCATTTTGACCTTCACCAACAAGATCAATCCAAAAAATGATATCCCTTACAATAGTTAATTCCTTAAAAGATTTTTTTTTAGATACAGTTTGCCTAACTTTTAATTGATCATCATTACTCATTTTAAAAAACTATAAAGAATGCAAATTAAAGTGCTAGTATTTTTATAGCTAAACTCTTAAGTAAAAACCTTCTTTTCACGTGGCAAACCATTTTTCACAACTTGCAAAAAAGTCAAGAACAAATGGAAACGTAGAAAAAATTGCAAAAGAACAACCAGGTAAGCCATCTCTAGACATTTATAAACTTGGTGATGATATATTAAGACAAAATTCCAAAAGAATAACTAAAGTTGACGAAGCGATTAGAAAACTTGCCAGAAAAATGCTTCAAAGCATGTATGCAGCTAAAGGAATTGGACTTGCTGCACCTCAAATTGGAATCAACAAAGAGCTTCTTGTCATAGACGTAAATTTTGAAGATTCAGCAGCAGAACCTTTAATATTAATCAATCCAGAAATTACAGACTTTGGAACAACCCTTAATTCATACGAAGAAGGCTGCTTGAGTATACCTGGCGTCTATTTGAATGTAGTAAGACCTTCAACTATAAAATTAAAATTTAGAGATGAAATGGGACGACCACGTAAAATGAAAGCAGATGGACTTCTAGCAAGGTGTATTCAACACGAAATGGATCACTTAAATGGAATATTATTTGTAGATAGAGTTACATCAAAAGATGATTTGAACAAAGAACTTTTAAAAGAAGGGTTTAACGAAAAAGACGTTATCTCAATTAATTAATTTAATGACTGAAACAACAATATTTCAAAAAATCATTAATGAAGAAATACCCTGCGATAAGCTTTATGAAGATAAGTTTTGTATTGCGTTTAATGATATCCAGGCACAAGCTCCAGTACATTTTTTAGTAATTCCTAAAAAGCCAATCATCAGTTTACTAGAGTGTATTGAGCAAGATGCAAATTTATTAGGGCATTTACTTTTTGTTGGTAGCAAAATAGCTAAATCAAAAAATTTAACTAATTGGAGAACAGTAATTAACACTGGAGCAGAATCGGGACAAACAGTTTTTCATTTACATATTCATTTTTTATCTGGAAGAAAAATGAATTGGCCTCCAGGTTAAAACTCTCGAAAGAAATATTAATGGGTTATAAATAAATAAAAACAAAATGAATACTCCAGAGTCCTTAAATACAGAATCTAAAAATTTATTTAATTTAATTTCAAAAAATTGGGAAGAGCTAGATGATTCACTCAAAACTAAGTTAATAAAAATTTGGAATGTTTTAACTTATAAATGGCAACTACAAATTTTATTTAATTTACCTTTTCTATTATGGTGGGCATTAGATAAATCTTTTCCAAAAGTTCACGAATTTGATGCAACAATCTTGAATTACTTGAATTTACCTGACTGGGCACTTTCATTTATTGGCTTTGGTCAATAGACTGCTAAAAGTTATAATTTATTTCATAACATTAGTCGAGTAATGAATAAAGCAGTTAATAATAAATCTAAATTATTGTACCAATTACAAAAATTAAGGAAGCTATCTCAGCCATTTTTTCTTCCCATAGATCAATGTAATGGATTCCAATTTATATGGCTTTTGATTTCTCTTTTATTTTGTGTTGGTGGAGTAGTACTTGTTGGTCTTACAGGAATAATAAGTTTTTTTGAAAGCTTTCAACCAATTTTTCTTGAAAAGTATTTCGGAGGTGTAGTAAGTACTGTCAATTCAATTTGGGCTGGGAGTTGGGGATTACTTTTCTCTGCATTATTTCTAATTGGATCAGGAAGCTTTTTTAGCTTAAGACGTCAATTAAAAAACCGTAGATGGTTACATTGGTTATTCCTTGCGATAATTGTATTAATGCTTTTAGCTGTAAACGGAATAAACGCAGGTATTGGATTCATTGCAAGAGATTTAACAAATGCTTTAGTAGAAAAACAAGAAGATGGATTTTATCGGATATTGGGGATTTATGCTTGTTGTTTCGCTGTAGCTCTACCAATACGAGTTTCCCAAATATTTTTTACATATAAGTTAGGAATAATTTGGAGAGAATGGCTTTCAAAAAGTCTTGTCAAAGATTATATGACTAATAAAGCTTATTACCAGTTAAATCCCAATGATGAAGAACAAACCGATGTAGATAATCCCGATCAAAGAATCACAGATGATACCCGAGCTTTTACCGGACAAAGTCTCTCTTTTACATTAGGTATTTTTGATGCCCTACTAACATTTTCACTTAATATTCTTATTTTATGGAGTATTAGTACAACACTTACTTTTTCTTTATTTGGTTACGCCGCATTTGCAACTTCTATCCTCTTAATTGCTGGAAAAAATCTTGTAAAGATTGACTTTGATCAACTCAGATATGAAGCAGATTTTCGATATGGCTTAGTACATATTCGAGATAATGCTGAATCAATAGCCTTTTACTCTGGAGAGAATCCTGAGCGAAGTGAAACTGAAAGACGCTTAGGAGAAGTGGTGAGAAACTTTAATTTACTGATTATATGGAGAGTAATAATAGACGTCATGAGAAGATCCATTAATTATGCTGGAAATTTCTTTCCATATTTAATAATGGCAATACCTTACTTTAAAGGTGATATTGATTATGGACGCTTTATTCAGGCAAGCTTTGCATTTGGAATGGTTGAAGGTTCGTTATTTTTCATTGTTAATCAAATCGAAGAACTTGCAAAATTTACTGCTGGTATTGGCAGATTAGAAGGATTCCAATCAAAAGTTGAATCCATTAGTCAAACCACCCCAACAAGCAATCAAAACGTTATTTCAGACTACCCTTCAATTCTGATTAATAATGCTGACCTTTGCCCACCAGGATCAAATAAAACAATAATTAAAAATTTAAATTTGAGCATCGACAATAATCAATCACTTTTGGTAGTAGGACCATCTGGGTGCGGGAAAACATCTTTACTAAGAATGATCAGTGGTTTATGGGAACCCGATCGGGGAGTAATTAAAAAACCAAAAATTGGGGAATTATTATTCATACCTCAAAAACCATATATGCTACTTGGTTCTTTAAGGGAACAATTATGTTATCCCACAGAAGTCAAGAAATTTAGTGATGAACATCTTACTTCTGTACTTCATGAAGTAAATTTAAAAACTTTAGTGGATCGTTATCCTAACCTTGATATCAAACAAGATTGGCCACGAATTCTTTCCTTAGGCGAGCAACAAAGATTGGCTTTTGCAAGACTCTTACTAAATTCCCCAAGATTTGCAGTACTTGATGAAGCAACAAGTGCTTTAGATATTAACACTGAAAAAAAACTATATGGCTTACTTAAGGAAAGAGAACTTTCTCTTATTAGTGTTGGACATAGACCTAGCTTAAAAGATTTTCACGAGAATATTTTAGAATTAAATGGACAGGGAGACTGGAAATTATTGACGTCTGATAAGTATAATTTTAAGGATTAACAAAAAAAAATGAATTCGAAAGAAGAACAAACTAACTCAGAAGTCACTAATCTAGAGAATGAGAGTTTTATAGAACAGCAGAAAAATCCAAATTATATCAATGAACAAATTGGAGATAATCAATTAGATGAAAAATCGATAGAAAGTAAAGATGAATATAAATTTGGATGGAGTAGTTATTCTGAAAAAACTAATGGAAGATTTGCAATGATAGGATTTCTTTCAATAATATTGATTGAATTATTTAGTAAACAATCGTTTTTAAAATGGGCAGGAATCCTATAATTAATCATCAAATCTAGAACTGTTATCTCTAGGTTTTTTCTTGTTTGTTCCAACGTTATATCTAGTATTTTGATTTTTTGAACTTGATCTAGCTGAGCTTACTCTTCGAGTCTCACGTGGTTTTTTAACTTGATTAGCATCTTTAAATGAAGCATCTTCTACTTGAGCTGTTGAAGTTTGCTGCCTAATAGGGGATCTAGTAGGTTTCTTTCTTAATGGAGAAGAATCAGCAGGAGGAGAGATATTATCTTGTCCAGAAACTGTACGATTCATTCTGGGTCTTGACCCTGTTTTAACTCCATCGCGAGATAAATTTCTTCTTTCACCAAAGTTATTTGTTTCTGGTTGTTTCCTATTTCTATCTTCAGAAGTCTGTCTTCTCCTTCTTATAGGCTCGTCATCTTCAAACTGACTTATTTCCCTTGTAGATGGCCTACTTCTACTTGCTGCAGCAGAGGGTATAGCTCTTGAAACATTCCTCCTACGAGTTCTCCCTTCCGTATAGTCTTCTTCAAATTCATCGTCTTGAGGTTTAAATCTTCTAGATGGTCTTTGAGATTCTTCAAACCTATCATAATCGTCATTAAATCGACCTCTAGAATTTCTTGGAACATCAG
>CACHDC010000036.1 GCA_902578445.1 uncultured Synechococcaceae cyanobacterium | reverse complement strand
TAAAAGAGTTTTAACACTTGATATAGGACTTTTGGTGGCAGGAACGAAGTACAGAGGCGAATTTGAAGAAAGGTTAAAAAAAATAATGGAAGAAATTAAATCTGCAGGTAACGTAATACTTGTAATAGATGAAGTGCATACCTTAATTGGTGCTGGAGCTGCTGAAGGAGCTATAGACGCAGCGAATATTTTGAAGCCAGCATTAGCAAGAGGCGAACTTCAATGTATAGGAGCTACGACTCTCGATGAATATAGAAAACATATAGAGAGAGATGCTGCTCTTGAAAGAAGATTCCAACCTGTAATGGTAGGTGAGCCATCTATTGAAGATACGATAGAAATTTTAAAAGGTCTTAGAGAGCGTTACGAGCAACATCATCGTTTAAAAATTACTGATGATGCGCTTGAAGCGGCAGCTCATTTAGGTGATCGTTACATATCAGATAGATTTTTACCTGATAAGGCTATAGATCTCATTGATGAGGCTGGAAGTAGAGTACGTTTAATAAACTCTAAACTTCCGCCTGAAGCCAAACAGTTAGATAGAGAATTAAGACAGGTTCAAAAACAGAAGGAAGAATCTGTAAGAGACCAAAATTTTGATCAAGCTGGCCAATTACGAGAAAAAGAAATGGAATTGTCAGCAAAAATTAAAGAGGTATTGGAAAATAAAAAAGAATCTACAAGTAAAGATCAATCTGATGAGGAGAATAATTCCGTAAAAAGTGATTCAAAAATTTTACAAAGTCCCCTTGTTAGTGAAGAGGATGTAGCACATATCGTGGCTTCTTGGACAGGAGTTCCTGTTCAAAAATTAACAGAAACTGAATCTGTCAAGCTTCTTAATATGGAGGAAACACTTCATCAAAGGCTAATTGGACAAGATGAAGCTGTAAAGGCTGTTTCTAGAGCTATAAGAAGAGCAAGAGTTGGATTAAAGAATCCTAATAGACCCATAGCAAGCTTTATCTTTTCTGGTCCTACCGGTGTAGGTAAAACTGAATTAACTAAATCATTAGCTTCATATTTCTTCGGTAGTGAAGAAGCCATGATTAGATTAGATATGTCAGAATTTATGGAAAGACATACAGTTAGTAAACTTATAGGTTCGCCTCCAGGGTATGTTGGTTTTAATGAAGGAGGTCAGCTTACTGAGGCTGTAAGAAGACGTCCTTATACGGTTGTTTTATTTGATGAAGTCGAAAAGGCACATCCTGATGTATTCAATTTATTACTGCAACTACTTGAAGACGGAAGATTAACTGATTCAAAAGGTAGAACCGTAGACTTTAAAAACACATTATTAATAATGACTTCTAATATCGGTTCTAAAGTAATTGAGAAAGGCGGAGGAGGTCTAGGATTTGAATTCTCAGGAGATTCAGTCGAAGATAGCCAATACAATAGAATAAAATCTTTGGTTAATGAAGAACTTAAACAATACTTTAGGCCAGAATTTTTAAATAGACTTGATGAAATAATTGTGTTTAGGCAACTAACTAAAAATGAAGTCAAAGAGATTGCTGAAATAATGTTGCAAGAAGTTTTTGCACGACTTCAAGATAAAGGCATTAAGTTAAACGTAACAGATGCTTTTAAAGAAAGACTTGTTGAAGAAGGCTACAATCCTTCCTATGGAGCAAGACCTTTGAGAAGGGCAGTTATGCGTTTACTTGAAGATAGTCTGGCTGAAGAAGTTCTCTCTGGGAGAATAAAAGATGGAGATAAGGCTCTTGTCGATGTAGATGATAATAAAAAAGTTACAATAAACATTTCCTCTGAAGAATCTTCTCAAGAATTGGCTAGTGCTAACTTCTAATTCTGCAAAGTAAATATGCAGTCAATCTCACCAGAAACTATATTTAGG
The DNA here is from genome assembly GCA_902578445.1 of uncultured Synechococcaceae cyanobacterium. Classification (GTDB taxonomy): domain Bacteria; phylum Cyanobacteriota; class Cyanobacteriia; order PCC-6307; family Cyanobiaceae; genus Prochlorococcus_A. The sequence continues at coordinate 5,994 of CACHDC010000036.1, read as the reverse complement.
GGATATTCTGCTTGGGAAGAATCTCTACCTTTAATTTCTAAATTAACTAAAAGTCCATTAATTTTAGGAAGGGGCATTCATACAAGTGATCTGAGAAATAAAATTTTTATTGATTTAAAAAATCAAAATCTTATTGTTAATTCTGCTAATTTACAATTTGATTGCTGTTATGAAGATATTTCAAGAGTTAAGAATATAATTTTGAAGAATAAAAATGATTCTCTTATCGCAGCTGGAGGTGGAAAAGTTCTAGATTCTGGAAAATATATAGCCGAGTCTCTTAACATCCCTTGTATTACAGTTCCTCTTAGCGCCTCTACATGTGCAGGTTGGACAGCCTTAACAAATATTTATACAAAAGATGGCAAATTCATAAAGGATGTTGCATTAGGATCATGTCCGAAAATACTCGTATATGATCACAAATTTATTCAAACAGCTCCATCTAGAACACTTGCAAGTGGGATCGCAGATGCTTTGGCTAAATGGTACGAATCCTCAATTACAAGTTCAACAATAGATGATGGTCTCGTTCAACAAGCAATTCAGATATCAAGAGTTTTAAGAGATCAACTTTTAATTGATGGAGAGAAAGCATTCAAGGGTCAATTTGAAAATAATCCTTCTTGGCGAAATACTGTAGAAGCATGTGGACTTACAGCAGGATTAGTAGGTGGTATTGGTGGAGAAAAGTGTAGGACTGCAGCAGCACATGCTATTCATAATGCAATTACTCAGATAATTACTCCTAATAAATTCTTACATGGCGAGATTGTTGGGGTTGGATTATTATTGCAATTAAGACTAGAAGAAATGAAAAATAATAATAAATTAGCTGATCAATTAATTAATCAATTATTTGTCCTTATGAAAGAATTGAATTTGCCAACTACTATTAAACAACTTGGAATAAATGTTTTTGAAAATAACAACTTAGAAAAAATTGTTGATTTTACTTGTCGAGATAAATCTGAGATTCACTTTTTGCCTTTTGAAATTAATAAACAGGATATAGAAGATGTCATTATAAATTTTGAACAACAAAAAATAAAAACATAAATATTTTTTGACTAAAAATAATTTTGAACAATTAAATAATTTAAATATCGAATATTTTGAAAGTGCCAAATTATCATTATTAGATCCTTTAGGTCTATATTTGGCAAATGATGTTAAGTGGATATCACTCAACCAAAACTGGAATTCATTTAAATTCCCTGTAGTTATAGGCGGAGAAGGTCAACCTATACTTCTTCTACATGGTTTTGATAGTAGTTTTTTAGAATTTAGGAGAATATATAAATCACTAAAAAGAAATTTCCAAGTTATTGTCCCTGATTTATTAGGTTTTGGTTTTAGTCCTAGATACGCAACAAATGAATACAATGCCTCGAAATTAACTTCGTATTTAACTGATCTCCTTAAGACCTTACATATAACAAAGAATCTAAAAATTATTGGTGCCTCTATGGGAGGCTCAACAGCTTTAAAACTTGCTTTTGAAATTCCTGATTCTGTTGATAAAATCATCCTTTTGTCCCCCGCTGGATTATTTGGTAAACCTAAGAGCATTCCTTTCCCTTTTAACCAAATTGGAGCTTCATTTCTTGGCTTGCCTCAGGTCAGAAAAAGTCTTTGTAGGCAAGCATTTGCTTTCCCAGATGAATGTGTGGGTGAGATGGAAGAGCAAATTGCTTCAATTCATTTAGGTTGTAAAGGATGGAGGAATTCACTCGCATCATTTGCAAAAAGTGGAGGTTTTGCTGGGACTCATAAATATATCCAAAATATTCCAATTAAAACATTATGTGGAGAAAATGATCGAATTCTTGGAAAAAAAGAGATTAAAAATATACGTAATATTGAAAAATTAAATTTTGTAGGTTTGCAAAATTGCGGTCATCTTCCACATGTAGATTTACCGTCATTATCTAGTAAAATTATCCAAGATTATTTTTTGGAATAAAAGAATTTTTGATTAATTTAGATACTTGAGAAGTACAAAAATGTAATACAAAACAGATGGAGTAAAGATGTAACTGTCAATTCTATCAAGAATCCCTCCATGACCAGGTAAAAAAGTTCCGGAATCTTTTATTTTTGCATCTCTCTTCATCATAGATTCAATTAAATCTCCAACTAATGCCATAAGAGAAATTGAAATTCCATATAAGATTCCAACAAATAATGGTTTTTCCCAATTCAATAAAAATGCGAAAAATATTGCTAAAAAAATTGAACAGGATATTCCTCCAATTAAACCTTCTATAGTTTTGCTCGGAGATATTGGAGAAAGAGATGTTTTACCAAATGACTTCCCAATAAAATAAGAACCAATATCACTAGCTACAATTAAAAAACAAGAAGTTAAAGTTAAATGAAGACCTGTAGTATTTGGTAAGTTATCAAATGAAATAAAACCTAGATTTGAACTTATTATCATTGAATCTAATCCCCTTAACTTAATCCAGTAACTTGGTAAAAAACCTAAATAGAATAATCCAAAAATAGATGCTGCAATATCTGAAATTGTTCCAGGTTTTGGTTGCAAAAGTAACCAAGTGCATATTCCAACTGAACATATTGGCAAAATTGAATTTGATATTTCTCTTTCAAGTACACCAATGGTCTCAAGATAAGTAGAAATAATAATAATGAAAGATGAAAATAATGTGGTTTTTGTGGCTGGTTTTATACCTTTAAATTCTGCCATTCTAAAAAATTCCAATAATGCTAAATATGTAAGCAACGCAGTTGCAAATGTAAAAAACCATCCACCTAACAAAACAACAATTAAACCAAAAATTCCTATAACTAATCCGCTTTTTAATCTCATATGGAATTTCTATGCTTCTATGACTCTTATATTAAAATTTATCAGATCTTTGTTGAATAAACTTTGATTATTTATCCAATTAAACCTATCTATGTCAATTTTTTCTCCAGGAACAAGTAGAGGAATCCCAGGAGGATAAGGGCAAATAATATCTCCAGATATTTTATTTAATGATTGTGAGAAAGGAATACTTCGAGTCTCACTTCTCCAAGCAATTCCAATTTCAATTTCGGGGGCTTGAACTAATTTAAAGGGTGTTTGAAGCACTTCCAAGCTTTTTGATTTTTTAGAATTTAATAGTAATTTATTCCATAACTTTTCAAATAAATTAATAAAATCTTTTTGATCTGCAAATCCTAAGCAGAAAGTGAGAGTCATCATTTCTGGTAATTCAGCAATAAGACCATTTCTATAAAAAAAATTATCAGCAGTAAAACCATCAATTCCAGCTTTAGAGGTATTTAACACAATTTTTAAGGGGTCTTGGGTTTCTATAAGAGGAATATTTTTTTGAATTAATTTTTTGTAGATATTTTTTGCCTCTAAAATTCTTTTTTGATATTTTGATAAACTTTTTTTATTAAGCCAGTCTTTAATAGACTCTTCACAAGAAGAGAGTAATAAGGAACTTGGACTAGTGGTTTGCAACAAATTAATACTTTTGATTAAATTACGTTCATTTATTAGATTCCCTTTGTACCAAAGTGCCGCCGTTTGAGTTAAACCATTTAGTGACTTATGCAATGAATGAATAACTAAATCAGCGTTTGATGATAAGGCTGGTTTTGGCAAATTAAGGTTTTCACAAAAAAGAAAATAAGAGCCATGGGCTTCATCAACTAAAACAGGTAAATTTTTTTTATGACAAATATCTATTAAAGGCTCTAAATCTCCTGCATAGCCATGATAGGAGGGGCTTACAAGAATTACCCCTACAATTTTATTCTCATCAAAATTTAATTTTTTAAATACATTTTTCAACCAAATTTTTGTAATTGGTTTGTAATGCCCTGTTTCTGTTGAAAATTCTAGGTCAAAAAATATTGGACTTATGTTCTGCATTGCACAGGTTTTTATAACACTTATATGAACATTTCTAGGCATCAGGATAGTTTCGCCAGGATTTGCCATCGCAATTACTGCTGATTGTATTAATCCAGAGGCACCATTAACACCAAAAAAACATCCTTTAGCATCAAATTTGTCAGAGAATTCTCTTTGAGATTTGGCAATTAATCCGCTTTTGGATAGTGGTGAACCTATTTCTGGTAGTTCGGGCAAGTCCCAATATCCAGCTGGATTTTCTAATAATTTCACTAACTTCTTTGGTAAAGCTTTTCCTCTGTTATGAGCAGGAAAGAATAGAGACTTTAAATACTTTTTAGTTAGGAAAGATGAAATGCTCATAAAATATTATTGACATATAGAATGGACTAGGTTGTATTTTTTTTTGATATTTTTTAACTTTAATGAAAAGATCTCATTCGAAATATTCAGCAAAGTATGATTTAATTTGGTTGATGTTGAGACCATGGATTTTTATCCCTAGGGTTTTATATATCCTTTTAACTTTTATTTTTCTTTTTTTAAGAATACTTTTTCAAGGTAACAGTAAAAATAAAAATGTACAAAAAAATCTCTCGAAATATCTTTTTGATGTAATTACAGATTTAGGACCTTGTTTTATAAAATTAGGTCAGGCACTTTCAACTAGACCAGATCTTGTTAGACAAGATTGGCTTACAGAACTTACAAAATTACAGGATAATCTCCCAGCATTTGATCACAAAATTGCTTTAAAAATTATTGAGGAGGAACTTCGAGCACCTGCTAAAGAATTATTTGATGAGTTTCCAGATGTTCCTATTGCTTCAGCAAGCTTAGGTCAAGTTTATAAAGCAAAAATAAATAATACTTATCTAGCTGTGAAAGTACAGCGGCCAAATTTGTATTTTCTCATTAGAAGGGATGTTGTAATCTTAAGGTTTTTAGGAACTTTCTTATCCCCATTCTTACCACTAAATATAGGTGTCGGAATTGGAGAAATAATAGATGAATTCGGAAAGGCACTTTTTGATGAAATTGACTATCAAAAAGAGGCCGAAAATGCCTTGAGGTTTGCAAATTTATTTAAAGATAACCCTAATATTTTTATACCTAGATTAGAAAGACAGTTTTCATCCAAAAGGATTATCACAACTTCTTGGATTGATGGAGTGAAGTTAAGAGATCGCACTCTTTTGGAAGAAAACAACTTAATACCTGCTTCATTTATAAAAACTTGTGTCATTAGTGGACTACAGCAATTATTTGAATTTGGATATTTTCATGCAGACCCACATCCAGGAAATATGTTTGCACTCAAAGGAGGAAATGCTGATTGTGGGAATTTAGCTTATGTTGATTTCGGAATGATGGATACTATCACAAATTCAGATAGACTTACTCTTATTAAGGCAATCGTCCACATAATAAATGAAGAATATTATCTTCTGGCAGAAGATTTCCAGAAATTAGGTTTTTTAACTAAGAAACAAGATCTTCAAAAACTTGTTGAACCATTAAAAGAAGTTCTTGGAGGATCTCTGAGTGCCGAAGTTGGTAACTTTAATCTTAAAAATGTTACTGATAAATTCTCAAAACTAATGTATTCCTATCCTTTCAGAGTTCCCAGTAGGTTTGCATTAATAATAAGAGCCGTTGTTAGTCAAGAAGGTTTAGCACTAAGACTAGATCCTGAATTTAAAATTTTAAAAATCGCTTACCCATATATTGCCAAAAAACTACTTACTGATAATTCTGAAGAGATTTTAGACATCCTTTTAGAAGTCGTTTTTGATAAAAAAGGTCAAATTCAAATAGAAAAAGTTGAAAGTTTATTAAATATTTTATTTAAAGATTCAGAGAATATTAATTCAGACCTTATACCAGTAGCTAACGCTGGATTGAAATTACTTGTTAGTAATAAAGGATCCGAAGTTAGGAAGAATCTTCTTTTGAGCCTTATAAAAGATGAAAAATTAGAATTTACTGACGCGAAAAAGCTCTTAGCTTTAATTAGAGATACTTTTAGTCCTCTAAACATTGCAAAAAGTGCACTGCAAAATATTTTCTCTACAGTTTAGTTTTTTATATTTATATTTAATAAATTTACTTAT
>CACHDC010000035.1 GCA_902578445.1 uncultured Synechococcaceae cyanobacterium | reverse complement strand
GATTGAACGTATCTTAGATTCAAAAAGTAAAAGTATGAATAAAAATTAATTAAAAATATTCAACAAAAAATGAAAATAACAACAAAAACTGAAGCATTAAATATTGTTGAGACCTCTTATTTAGCCTCTCTTTCGTCTTTATTATGGGTTGCATTATATTATCTGCCAATTGGGGGAGCTTTATTAAGGTTGATTTTACCCCTCCCAATCATCTTGTTGCACTTGAGAAGAGGAACTAAAATTGCATTGGAAGGACTTTTAATACAATTTCTACTTTTATTCATAATTATGGGTCCTGTTAGAGGAACTTTATTTTTATTTCCTTATGGGATCTTGGCTTTTTGGTTAGGTTGGTGTTGGTTGAAAGAAAAGAGTTGGAAAATTAGTTTAACTGGGGGAGTTGTTATTGGAACCCTTGGCTTCTTAATAAGAGTAATAGCATTATCTACATTGGTTGGAGATAATCTTTGGGTGTTAATTACTAGAGCGAGTTATGGTCTAATAGAAAAGTTCATTGGGTTATTTAATTTACCTTTATATCCCTCAATTTTGAGTATTCAAATAGGTGCAATTTTATTAATAATTTTTCAAGAAATAGTTTATGTTTTAACTGTACATGTAGTTGCCTATTCTCTGTTGCCTAAATTTAAATTAACCATTCCAGATCCTCCAAGATTATTAAATACCTTAGTTGATTTTAATAATTAAAAAAAGTAAGTATGTACCGTACAGAATTAGGGATAAATTTTTTTGGTAATGAATCCAATAAAAAAAGACAACTTAATAAGATAGAAATACTGAAAAAGAATATTAAAAATTTAAAAATATTTCTTATAATTGCTGGCACTAATACATCTCAAATTCCAGGAATTTCCGCAGCAGGTATTAATGCAAAATCAAGGCTAACAACTGCGCTCGCAGATGCCGAATTTTTGCTTAAGGGTGCTGCCAAAGATCATAAATATAAATTGCCTCTTCTAAATGCAGGAGTAACTCCTGCCCTAATTAGTCATGTTTGTTCAAAGCTTATAAATATTTATCCAGTTGTTGTTCCTCTGGGAATAGGAGCAAAGCCTTATTTTAATCATTTGGTTGTAGAAGATAGAAATTTGGGCCCATCAAATTGTCTTACTACTGGTAAATCGATGACTAAAGAGAGAGTCTTAAACCTCTATGAAAAAGGTCTTGCGATAGGGAAATCCTTAAAACAACCAGTTTTAATTTCTGAATCTGTACCGGGGGGCACCACAACTGCTCAGGCAGTAATGGAAGCTTTTGGTTTGCAGGTATCTAATTTAGTAGGGAGTAGTTTATTTAAAGCTCCAAGAGAATTAAGAAGACAAGTAGTTGAAAGAGGACTTTTAAATGCAAATTTCAAGGCTGATTTCGACTCTTTTGATGTTGTCGCGGCGGTAGGTGATCCTTTCCAAGCTTTTTCAATGGGTCTTCTAATTGGTGCCAGGTTAGCTAAACAACCTGTAATTTTGTCTGGAGGAAGTCAGATGCTAGCGGTCATTTTGCTTGTATTAGAATTTTTAGATAAAAAAAATAAAGATGAATTTATTGAAGATATTTTTATTGCGACAACTGGGTGGCTTGTGAAAGATAATTCTCTAAATGATTTAGTAAATCTAATTAATGAAAAATATGATGTCAAATTATTAGGTTTAGCCAGTCCTTTAAATTTCAAATCTTCAAAATACAAAGAATTGAAGGATTATGAATTAGGTCATGTAAAAGAAGGTGTAGGTGCTGGTGGAATATCATTGCTTGCTTTCTTAGATGGATTTAAAAATGAAGAAATAGTTTCATTGTGTCAACAAAATCTGGAAATGATGAAGGGCCTAGGTCAAATTTCTTTAGAGAAGGATTGCTGAATGTTTTCAAAATTTGCAACCAGAAGAGAATTTTTAAATTGTGGTAAGCTTTCGCTTTTATTTTTCTTAAACTCTTGCAGTAATTTACCTAATAAAGTAAAAATTGCATTGCAAAAATCTTTTTATCCAGAATCTTTTAAAGATACGATTCCAAAAGATTGGAAGCAGGAAAATATTAATTTTGAAAATATTCGGCTACAAAAAAATAGAAACACAATTTTCAATTCTGACTTTACTTTAATAAATGATGGATGGATTTCTAGTATAGATTTTTCAGAATTTGAAAAAATAAATGAATATGCACTGTTTGAAAATTTGGATAAGAGATCGATAGATTTTTTGGGAAGCTTTAATCAAAATCAGAGGAATAAATTATTTCCTATTGGCGTAGTGCCCTATACAATTATCATTAAAAATAATAAAGAATTAATAAATTCAGCAAGAACATCTTGGGATTTTCTTCTTTCTAAAAAATTAACTGGGAAAATTATTTTTCCACAAAGTCCCAGAGTAATACTGTCAATTGCTCAAAAAATTAATTCATCTAATTCTTTAAAAAAACTCAAAAGACAAGCAATGTTATTTGATGATAAAAATATGCTCAATTGGTTGATTAATTCTGATGCTATTGTCGCAATAGTTCCTTACAGTCTTTGTTCAAAATATTTAAAAATAGATCCAAGGCTTTCTTTAGTTTTTCCAAGTCAAGGCGTACCTTTGATGTGGCATTTTCTACTTAGTCGATCAAATCTAAATAATGTAATATTAATTAAATGGATTAAATCTTTAGAAAATAAATCAATAGTAGATAAATTAGTAAGGCAGGGTTGGTATCTTCCATTCAATAGTGATTATTTGCAAAGTAAATATAAAACTGAAATGCTCCCCATCTCAGGACCTTCAGAGAAATGTTGGGAAAATAGTTGGTCTTTCCCTGTCTTAACAAATGAACAAAAAATTAATCTTAAAAATATCTGGAATGAGTCCTTATCCCCATAATCTTTTTGTAGGATTTTCAATTAATAAGTTATGAGTTTCCTTTAATAAATTTGGTATATCTAATTTACTAGGACATTTAGGAACACATTCATTACATTCTTTACAAAATGAGGAATTTTTTTCTTCCCACCAGTGGCCAGCTTTTCCTATTAAATTGTATCTTTCTTTTGAAAATTCTAATTGGCCATAACCAACAGATATATTTCTTAAACGAAGTATTTCTGGAATAGGTACTTCATTTGGACATGGAAGACAAGATCTACATTGTTCACATTTGGTTGAGTTTAATCTTTCAATAGAAACTTCCTCTATTTTATTAAGGGCGCTTTTTTCAAGTTTTGTAAGCTTCTCGAATGAGTTTCTAAGTTTATGCGCAAATTCAAAATCTTTTTTGTTTGTCGCCCCCAAGGATAAAGTTGTAATGCCTTTTGCTAGAAGAAATCGATATGCTAATTCTAATGGATGAAAAGGCTTAGAGGCCTCTATCAAAATATCACTTGGAGAATACAATCTACCGCCTTTATCTGCAGGTGATATTGCTAAAACTCCCATACCTTTTTTTATAGCTTCCTCTGCTAAAGAAATCTTAGATTGATCTAAATAATGTAAATGAAGACTACAAAAAGTAAAAACTTCACAGTTAATTGCTTCTTTAATTAATGAATAACTTCCGTGAGAACTAAAACCGACTTGATCAACTAGTTCCTTCTCAAGTATCCAAGATATGAATCTCTTACCCTCTCCAGTAAGAACCCAATCTAGATGTTGTTTTAAGTTGAGTCCGTGAATTGCAAGATTATTAATTTTCTCGCGATTTAAATTTTTAAGAGACTTTATAAAATTATTTTTTAAAAAGTCAAAATCACCCTTTGGTAAAACTTTGGAAGTAATCACCCAATTTTTTTCTTTTATATTCTCTTCTATTGCTAATTTTTTTATTGAATTTCCAATAAGTGATTCAGCATCACCATAAGAGGGTGCTGTTTCTATGTGGTTAATTCCTACATAATATGCATTTTTTATTATGCTATACATTTTTTCGAGACTTTCAGTTGCTCGCATTGTCCCTAAAGTGAATAAGCTTACTTTCGCCCCTCTACCAAATGATCTTTTTTGTGAATTAATAATCATCTAAATATGATCAATTTCTTTTTATTTACTCTTTAATTTATTTATAGTTGAAAATCATTTAAAGTAAATTAAAGTAAATACAAAATTTTGCAAAAATATTTTTCTTAAATCTATGTTTACAGGAATAATTCAATCAGTTGGAAAACTAAGACAAGAAAAAAATATTTTAGAAATTGAAATTCTAGATAATTTATTTGATATAGAAATCGGCGACAGCATAGCTGTTGATGGAATTTGTTTGACAGTTAAAGAAATTTTTCAAAATAAATTTACTGTTGATGTTAGTGAGGAGACATTAAAAAAAACAACTTTAGGAGTAAAGTCGAACCTGAATCAGATTGTTAATTTGGAGCCCGCTCTTAGGGTGTCTGACCGTCTAGGAGGGCATATAGTCAGCGGACATGTTGATGGACTTGGAACAGTTGAGAATATAGAAAAATTAGAGAAATCTTGGCTCTTATCAATAAAGTGGAAAAATAATAATTTTTCAAAATATGTAGTTAATAAAGGGAGTATTTGTGTAAATGGTATAAGTCTTACGATTGCAAAATATGAGCGGGAAGGAGAAATATTTACTATTGCGATAATTCCTCATACTTGGCATAACACAAATCTGAATAAATTAAATATAGGTGACAGCGTAAACCTTGAGGCAGATGCTCTAATAAAATACGTAGAGAAATTACTTTTATTTAACAAAAATAGTAATCAAGATTTATCTTCTAATAATATTTCTTCCGAGTGGCTTAAAGAAAACGGTTGGTAAAATATATTTTTTAATTTAATGGAATCAGATAAATTGTTTTTGACTCTTTTTTAAGATCTATTTTAAATTCCTGACCAGGTTCTAGACCTAATTTTTTGGTGTAGGCATGACCAATTAATAGGTTCCCATTGCCATGAACTTTAGTTTTGAATTCTGTCTGTCTGCCTCTTGAAGCTCTATTACCATTTTTCCCCAAACGACCCTTTCCTATTTTGTAACCCTTTGCTTCGATAAGCGCCCTATAAAAACTTTTTCTTAAGATTCTTCCACTTGGACCTACGTACCCACAACCTTTTGCTATCTCATCTTCAGATTCTTTACTTAATAACTTTGCTTTTTCAAGAAGTTCTTTTCCTTCTAGCATTATCTGAGAAATTCATAATTATATATTCTTACTAAAAAGGAGAACTGTGGCAATATAAATTAATAAAAAATATATTTAATTTTTTAAATTTAGTTTTTATAAAAGATACAAAATAATAAATAAAACAACCCATATTCCATCTACAAAATGCCAGTACAATTCAACAGCTTCCAATGGAAACATATTTTGACTGGTTAATCTTCCGCCATTGATTCTCGATTGCCAAGCAATAATTAAAATCATTAAAGTGCCTAAAGTGACATGTAATCCATGAAAACCGGTGAGAGCATAAAAAGTACTTGCAAATAAATTATCGGTTAATCCAAAAGGTAAATGAAAATATTCAAATAATTGACATATTAAAAATATAATTCCAAGAAAAGCAGTAAAAAATAACCATTTTTGGGAATCTGAGTTTTTATCTTTTAAAAGTGCTTTGCCTGCTTTATGGAAAGTTGCACTACTAACAAGTAACAAAATTGTATTAAGAGTAGGTATTGGTAGTTCTAATTCATAAATAGCACCATCTGGTAATGGGTTTACTGCTTTATAAGTTAAATAAGCAGCAAAGAACCCAGCAAAAGTCATTCCGTCAGCAATTAGGAAAGTTATAAGACCAAACATTCTGAAGTCTTCATGTGTTTCATTAACTTCAGAATTATTTTTTTGAATTTCTTTTGAGCTATCTAGTGTTGTCATATGTTTTTATTTCTGTTCAGAAATTTCTTTACCATATCCATATGGTTCTTCAACTAATGGAGCTTCTCCTTCCCAATTTTCAACTGGAGGTGGAGAAGATGTTAACCATTCAGGTGTAAGAGCATTCCAAGGGTTATCTCCAGCATTTTTCCCATTTCTCACACTAAGGAATACGTTAATTAAAAAAGGAATTGTACTTATAGCCATCAAAAGAGCCCCAAGGCTACTAATTTGATTAACGAACTGGAATTGAGGATCATATTCTGCAACTCTTCTTGGCATTCCATTTAAACCAAGCCAATGTTGAGGTGCAAAGCACAAGTTAAATCCAATAAAAGTAATGATAAAGTGCAAAATTCCTAATTTTTCATTGAGCATTTTTCCAGTTACTTTGGGGAACCAATGATAAATGGAAGAGAAAATAATAAAAACAGTCCCTCCATAAACTATGTAATGAAAATGGGCTACAACGAAATAGGTATCATGTACGTGAATATCGAAAGGTACCTGTGCCAAAGCAACTCCCGTAATACCTCCAAAAACAAAATTTATAATAAATCCGCAAGAGAATAACATTGCACTATTAATAGAAATTTTGCCTCCCCATAATGTTGCAACCCAATTGAAAAATTTTATACCTGTCGGAACAGCAATAAATGCAGTTGCTATAGTAAAGAATAATCTCATCCAAGGGGGTGTTCCACTCGTAAACATGTGATGCGCCCAAACAACTAAACCTAAAACTACTATCCCCATTATTGAAAAAACCATTGTTGTATATCCAAAAAGTGGTTTTCTAGCATGTACAGGAAGTATTTCACTAACTAAACCAAAGGCAGGAAGGACCATAATGTAAACAGCTGGATGAGAATAAAACCAAAATAAATGCTGATAAACTACGACATTGCCACCTAAAACAGGATTGAAAAAGCCTGTATTAGCAATGATATCGAAGCTAAGTAGAATTAAAGTGCCTGCTAAAACAGGAGTTGATAAAACAACTAATAGACTTGTTCCAAGCATTGCCCAACAATACATTGGCAATTGCATAAGTTTTAATCCTGGCCTTCTGAGTTTGATAATGGTCGCGATAAAGTTTATTCCACCAAATATAGAACTGCCTCCAAGTAATAGAACGCTCAGAATCCAAATAATTTGTCCCGATTGAGGAGTAGTTATGCTCAAAGGAGGATAAGCCGTCCATCCAGCCTGAGCAGCACCCTCAACAAAATAGCTTGCTACCAGCATCAAACCTGAAGGAGGAATTAACCAAAAAGCAACGGCATTTAATCTTGGGAATGCCATATCTCTTGCACCTACATAAAATGGAATTAAATAATTTCCAAAAGCACCATTAACTACAGGCACTATCCAAAGGAATATCATTATTGTTCCGTGTAGAGTTAAAACTTGGTTATAAACATCTCTCGGCATGAAGTCAGACATTGGACTTGCTAGTTCAATTCTTATAGCGCTCGCTAAGGTTCCTCCTATTAAGTAGAAAATAAAACCGCAGACTAAATATTGTATCCCAATTACTTTATGATCAAGGCTAAAACTAAAGTATCTAAGCCAGCCTTTAGGTTGAAGGCTTTCATTATTAGTTTTTTGTGGATCAATTGATATTGTCATAAATTTACCTCTGGGGTTTTATTTTTGTTAAACCATTCGTTGTAATCAGATTCTTCTTCAACAATTATGGAGGCTCTCATCCCTCCATGATATGGGCCACATAATTCTGCGCAAATTATCGGATATTTTCCTACTTTTGTAGGAGTGAAATTTAGAATAGTAGGCTGCCCAGGAATAATATCTTGTTTAATTCTGAACTCTGGCACCCAAAAAGCATGAATGACGTCTTTGGATTCCATTTTCATTGATACTTTTTGATCAACAGGAACGTGTAGTTCTCCTGATATGAAATTGCCCTTGGGATAATTGAATAGAAATGCAAATTGCATAGCTGAAACTTCAATTGATAAATTATTTATTGCTATTTCATTATCAGAATTTTGACTTATTCCAGCCCATATTTTTTCAGAATTAGAACTCATCATTTCGTGGTTATGATT
>CACHDC010000034.1 GCA_902578445.1 uncultured Synechococcaceae cyanobacterium | reverse complement strand
TGGGACAAAAGCAACAGCTTATTTGGGATCTTCCGCCAATTGAATCATTCTATTTGAATGCATCAATATATGACTTAGATAAGTTGGAAGCAAAAAAGAGAATAAAAAAACTATCAGAAATGCTTGAAATTGATGAAGAGCTTTTCATACCCGTTAGAAAACTCTCACTAGGTCAACGTATGAAGTCAGAATTACTAGCAGCCTTGATACATGAACCAAATATTCTATTTTTAGATGAGCCGACACTTGGATTAGATATTAATGCACAGAGAAATTTAAGGAAATTCCTTCAAAAATATAATAAGGAAACTAATGCAACGATATGTCTAACCAGTCATTACATGAAAGATATTACATCGCTATGCAAGAGAGTAATATGCGTGCACGATGGATCGATATCATATGATGGGAAACTTGACCTATTGTTAAAAAGACTATCTCCTGTTAAAGAAATATTAATAGTTTGTCGATCAGAAGACGATGCAATCAAATTAGAAAATTCCGGTTTTACTATTAAAAATAAAATAAAGAATGAAATCACTATAAAAATTGAAAACGAATCTATTACCTCTGCATTAAAAATGATCCTTAATAATTTTGATATTGAAGACCTCTTTATAAATGAACCACCTGTAGATGAAATTATTGGGAAGGTATTAATAAAAAAAGATTATGATATCTAATTTGATTAACCGAAAAATTTTTACCTTATTAAAAGTACAATATTCCAACATGATGGAATATAGGGTAGAAATTGCATTATGGGCAATTTCAGGGATTATTCCTTTTTTTATGTTAAACATTTGGACAAATAATAATCTAAATGAATCCATAAACCTTAGTGATGTTTTGATTTCTAGGTATTTCCTAAGTGCTTTTTTTGTAAGACAGTTTTCTGTAGTTTGGGTTGTATTTAGTTTCGAAGAGGATTCTCTTATGGGGAAAGTATCTCCGTATTTAATCCAGCCTTTAAATCCATTTTTTAGATATTTTGCTCAACATCTTGCTGAACAAATAACAAGATTTCCTTTCGCACTAATAATCGCATTTTTCTTTTTTATTTTTAATCCAGAAAGTATATGGATTCCAAATTTAGGGATTTTACTATTATCAATAGTATCAACTTTCTTATCCTTCTTGATTCAATTTTTAATTCAATCAATAGTTGCTTGTCTATGTTTCTGGACAGAGAAAGCATCATCTATAGAAAGATTGTTATTTATTCCAACTTTATTTCTCTCAGGTCTTTTAGCTCCAGTAGCTTCATTCCCCGCATATGTTAAATCTTGGATTTATTTAACTCCCTTTCCATATCTAATTGATTTCCCTGCGAACTTACTATCAGGTAATGATACGAATATTAGTGGAGGTTTAAGTATGCAAATTCTATGGATTTTCTTACTTTTACCATTATTTAAGAAAATCTGGTCTGATGGAACGAAAAAATATACAGCTATGGGGTCATGAATTTAAGAAAATATCTAAAAGTTTATAAAAAATTCTTACATACTTCTTTGGCTTCTGAATTGGAGTATAAAACAAATATATTAGTTGATTTAATTACTGCAATTTTAAGTTTAATAGGGAGTATATTTTTATTATCTATTTTCTTTCAAAATAATGGATATATTGGAGGATGGAAATTTGAACAGGCACTAATAATTCAAGGTATTTATACGATTTTGAATGGTATAACAAATACATGGTTCAATCCTAATCTTACAGAAATAGTTAAACATATAAGAGAAGGAACATTAGACTTCGTACTTTTAAAACCTATTGATAGTCAATTTTTTATTTCATTAAAAAAAATAAATCCATCTGGATTTTTAGAAATAATGCTTGGAATTTTTTTGTTGTTCTTCTGCATAAGAATAAATCAAATAAATTTAAATTTAAGTTTTCTGATCCTATCTTTGATTACGATAAGCTGTTCGATTTTTATTTTATACAGCCTATGGTTTTTTATCTCTACTACAACTATTTGGTTTGTTAAGACTTGGAATGCAATAGAAGTATTAAGATCATTCCTTTATATTGGAAGATTTCCTCTAAATTCATTCTCATTTTCTCTAAGAATTTTTTTTAGTATTTTCATTCCTATTGCTTTTATAACGACTATTCCTTCTGAAGTTTTTCTAGGAATTTCTCAATTTTGGAAAATATTGCTTGAAGTTATTGTTGCTACAGTATTTCTTATAACTTCAAGAAAGTTCTGGTTATTTGCATTAAAGTCTTATTCATCAGCATCTAGCTAACTATTATTTCATAACCTCTCTACAATATTCCCAAATTTGTTGTTTACTTTTCAGATTAGAAAGCCTTGATAGTTTCTTAAAATGAGGTTTAGATTTTTCAACAGATAAAAGCCTACAGTTATATTCAATTTTATAATTTCTAGATATGACTCCTAATTTAAGTGCTACATCACTAAGGATAATTATTAAAGTAAAAATAAAAACTGTACCGAGAAATTGTGAAATTGATTTTGAATAATATTCATTTTCAGTTTTTAATTCAAACTTCATTACTTAACTATATGCTGAGGGCACTTAATTGCAGCAATAGCAACAGCCGTAACTTTAAAATTTTCTGAATTCTCAATAACCTTTTTAACTTCTAATGGTCCAAATTCATTACTTGCATCACTGTAGGAAAGAAGTAAAGATTTATAATTATCATGACCTAGATTTCTATACTCACAGAAATTATCCCCAACGTAATTCAAAAGAGTTAATAAAGTTAATTCAATCATTAAAGCTTTTTACAAGCAAAGTTCTTACGAATAATACTGTGCAGGACATTTTTAACAAGTAAAATTACCAAAAATATTTGAAATCATAAAATAAAATGTTTACTTGTTAACTTAAAAATTACAAAATTATTTCAGATTTTTTAAATTTTCATATAAGAAAATCATTAAAGCACTATCTGTAGTGTTTCTAAAAGGTTCAAGTAGCGCTACAGATAGGGGGTTGCATTTTTTAAGAAATTGGTTTAAAAATAAGGTTCCCCATCACCCGGCCCCACATATGTGAGGCCTTTTTTTTGTTTTTACAATAAGTTCTCCAAAAGTATTATCAAATAAAACGCGTTATTTATTAACGCCTTTGATAACGAATTAAGATACTAATTATTTTATTTTTAATTATTAAAACTGCTTTGGACTTTTTTCCAAAAATTGTACTGCTATTCACAATTAATTCATAAAAAAATTTTTATGGATTTAATCAATAAGCTTATACCAACCAAAATACAAACTGTTATAAAAGTTTTTTTAATCAGAACATTCCCATTTAGTTTTGAGAGGTAAGCCCCGAAATATCCTCCTGAAAAGGAACCAATTATTAATAAAATTAATATATTTGAAGGGACAGTTCCTATTCTTGCCAAAAAAACTGCTCCGACAAAATTCCAAAAAATCCCAACAGTAAAGAGTGTCATACTTATAGCTCTAAGAAAATCCATTTCAAAAGTTTTTATTAAAAGTATCGTTACAAGCAATCCAGTTCCTGAAGAAATAGAACCATTTAATATACCTATAAGAAAAATAAAAATTAAAAATCTAATTTTATGAACAAAATTAAGCTTTTTATTACCAGATGATAAACCTAAATTTGGTTTAAGAAATGAGTAAAAAGCTAATAATATGGATATTATTCCTAAAATTAAGTACAAATACTTTTCTGATATATATTCAACTACAGAAGCCCCAAAAATTACTCCTGGTAATCCAAAAATTAAAATTTGCAAAGCAACAGTTATATCATTACCTAAAGATTTGTAATTTCTTAAGGAACCCCCTATTCCTAGTGCTACTGTTGCTAATTTATGACTAGCAAGAGCCTGATAATAAGGAACTCCAGATAAAATCAATGCTGGCAATTGTAACAATCCCGCTCCTCCTCCAGAAATCGCTGAGAACGAATTAGAAAAAAACGATATCAAAAAGATATAAATACTTTTAAATAAAGAATGATCAAAATTTCCTAATAATATTGTTAATAAATAAAGCATTAAATATAAACTGCCCTTTGTATTAATAAGAAAAAATTATTCTTTTCATAAGAAACATTTGCTTTAAGAAGTCTCCTCTTATCTTTTTTAATCATACTTTAAAAAAAACTGTTATTATCAGAAAAAATTATCAAGAATTTTATGCATAGACAAGATGCAATTTACCTTGATCAGTTTTGTCCCAAGATAAGTAATAAAAATTGGAGAGAGTCACTTAATAAACTTACTAACTATAAATGTATTTATTGCGGTAAACCTTCAGAATCACTTGACCACCTTCATCCAATGTCAAAAGGGGGAATTAGCAGTACAAGTAATTGTGTGCCATGTTGTTTGTCATGTAATGGTAAGAAATCAGATTCAGAAGTTCTTAGTTGGTACAGAAAACAAAATTTTTATGATCCTCGAAGAGCTATGGCGATAAGAGCATGGTTTAATGATGATTTAAAACTAGCTTCAGTTCTATTGAAATACTTAAATTAAACAATGAAATGATAAATTGATTATGATTCAAAAAATACTTTTGTATATGCCTGAATAGAATTCTTTTTTTTAGTAAGCAATGTTTTTATTAAATTATTCTTATTCTTTCTGAATTTATATTATTGCTCTTAAAAATCGCGATGTTAGAATAATCATCTTTCCACATTATTGGTGAATCTATAACCTTTCTCTCTGGAGACTTTACTGAAAAAATCAATCCAAATACGAAAAGAATAGTAATCAAAATTATAGTCAATACTAATTTGTCTGAAATATTATTCATTAACCTAATCTATCTTGAAAAATTTTTGTCAGGAGTAGTTTTTTCGTAAATTTCTAGAAAATATGATTTAAAATAATCGACCCCCTCCTTTCCAATTAATCCAAACGACCATCCACAATCATTTACTACTTGCAATGAAATTTGATTTGCCAAGTCACTTTTCTCAATCCATTTTTTCTGTGGATTGTAAGAGAAAGATATAATGTTTTCAGTTTTAACAATAGCTGATTTCATTGCTTCATCTTTAGAAAGACCATTTTGGATAGCATTGCAATATTTCTTAGAAAAATTATTAGAGATCCTATTTTGTAGCAAACTAACACTAGGATCGGAAGTATCAAAAGCTAAACCTATTGTAGGTTTTAATTGAAAAATTATAAATAAAAGTAAGGCAAAAAATAATTTTAACAACAGCTATTAATCAATGGTTTATAAATAATATAATAGTATTTAAAATTGTCTTTTCAATTAAAACTGATAATTATTAAAAGCAAATTAAATTTCAATTTATTAATAATTAAAAGTATTGCGATAAGTTCAGTAATAATAGTCAGAGGTTTATTTGACTACAAATATGTACGAATCATTGATGACATTGCTATTTTTTCCTGATTGGACAAATGGATTACCTTCAGATTTCTTAATTCTTCATTTTTTTGTAGGGGCTGTGATTTTTCCATTCAACATGATTCATGCTAAAGCAAGAAAAATTGACAGTCAAAATCCACAGGAAGCCGCTAATGGGTATAAAAATTCAGACAATGCAACATTTTTTGGATACGAGGAAATCAATTAGATTTCTATAAAATTTATTAAAGGAATCAGATTATTGATGATAATTTCCCTTAATACAGCTTTAGATCTTAAAATATTCAGTCCCAGTGAACCTATAGGAATATTCATAATTTTCGTAGGATTAATATTTACTGGCATGATTTTCTATATTATTTATGCAGTAAGTACTAATAAAGAATCGATAGAAGACAAAAAAATAAGAACTAAAAAAGAGTACTTGCAAAAGGAGAAGATAGGAAAATTATTTCCTAAGAAAAAATAAATTTAATTGTTTTATTACTATAAAGATATTTATTTATATTATTAATTATTAAATCAGTAGGATCTAAAAACATTAGTTTTAGCTCTCTTAAATCAA
Organism: uncultured Synechococcaceae cyanobacterium; assembly: GCA_902578445.1. Classification (GTDB taxonomy): domain Bacteria; phylum Cyanobacteriota; class Cyanobacteriia; order PCC-6307; family Cyanobiaceae; genus Prochlorococcus_A. Next base: position 3,537 of record CACHDC010000034.1, on the reverse strand, counting down.
ACATTTTCTAAAACCCTACAATAACAACAAAAATTTTTTTTCGAGGACTTCATATTGTTAATAGCAAAGCTAAATTATTTTCATATCAAGCAAAAAATGTTAAAAATGGAAAACATAATTTAAAATTTTGGAGAATTCACCTCAATATCTATTTCTCGCTAGTGGAGTGAATAATGGGGAAGGCTTTTGGATTGTGGGAATGAAAAATTGTGATGAAAATATACTTGAGGATGAAAATCTTTTAGATTGCCATAGAAAAGAATTAATAGGTAATGAATCAGCAAAAGATATCCTTTTAGCTATTAATTTAAACGTGAATAATTTATTAAATGAACTAAGAAACAAAAATTATTTAATTGCAAGACCTTCAATAGGGATTCCATTTGATATACCTTTAGAAATCTTGGAAAATATTTTTGATTTTTGGTTAGATATTTATAAAAATCATGAAGCCTGGGAAGCTTGTTTAGGACTTCTTAAAGTTAGAAAAAGGATTCCCTTAACAAACCTAATTGTAAGCGAAAGTTTAAAGGGTAACTCTAAAAAATGGGCTATTAAAATTGAAACTTTACATACTTATGTTCCTTCTTCACTTAGAAATGAAAAATTAAATGATCCTATGTGGGAGTAATTTTAACTTTTAATATTAAAAATATTTACTTCGTTGGATATTTAAGTAAAAATAAAATTACTAATAATTTAAAAATGAATAAACCATATTCTTTTAGTATCGATCAAATGAACGGGATAGTCGAGGATACATACGCCAAGATAATAAATGAATGTGAAAATTTAAAAAAAAATACTAATTGCCCAAATGAGCAAGTAGTAGCACTTTTAAGTGTAATTGCTTCAAATTACGCTATTACAACAGAAAAAAACGAAAATTAAAATGGTAAGTTATTTTACTTGGAGCGAATTTGATAAGAGCGTAGAGCAAATAGCTAATAAATGTAGGTTTAAGGAATTTTCTGGAATATATGGAGTGCCTCGTGGCGGCTTATGTCTTGCAGTAGCACTAAGCCATAAATTAAAAATTGAATTAATTTCAGAACCAATAAAGAATTCACTAATTGTAGATGATGTTTATGAAACAGGCATTACTTTGACGACCTTCAAGAATATTGAAGGAGCAATGTTTTTTGTATTATTTAGTAAAATCAAACCTATATGGTGGAATACAGTACATTTATCAAAAAAAAGTCAATGGATTGTTTTCCCTTGGGAAAATACTTTAAATTCAAAAATTGACCGCGAAGAGTACATCAAAAAAAGAGGTTTAAGTTGAGAAAGAAATTATATTTGGCTAATCCATATGGATTTTCAAAACAAACTAAAACCCTCTTACATGAATTTATTGAAATCTTCAATGATTTAAAAGTAGAAGTATTTGAACCTTTTGAGAGATCAAAACCATTAATAAATCTAGAAAGTGAGTGGGCATATCAGGTTGCAAGAAGTAATTTCCATGATTTAAAAGAATGTGATTGTATTTTTGCGATTGTTAATGGAAATCCACCAGATGAAGGGGTAATGATTGAATTAGGTATCGCAATTGCTTTAAAAAAGGAAATCTTTTTATTCAGGGATGATTTTAGAAATTGTGCTGATAGCAATCAATACCCATTAAACCTAATGTTGTTTCTAGGACTGCCTAAAGATAATTGGGAAAAATATTATTTTGAATCATTACAAGATATAAAAAGTAATAAAAAAAAATTTGTGGAGTGGGCTGAAAATTAGTCAAATAAACAATCAACCCATAATTAGAAGTTTTTAACTTTAAATATATCTGTTAAAGTGATAGAATAGATTTTATTTAAAAAATTTTGACACAAGTTACAGTAGGAGAGAACGAGGGGATTGAATCTGCCCTTAGAAGATTTAAGAGACAGGTATCTAAATCTGGGATATTTGCAGATCTAAAAAGACTTAGACATCATGAGACCCCTATAGAAAAATACAAAAGAAAGTTGCAACAGAGAAGAAAAGCAAGAAGAAGATAACCTGCTATAACTTATAAAGTTTTTGCAAATCTTTAATATAATTAATTTTAAAGAGGTTTATAAATAAAAATTTAACTATTTTAGTTTTTTTAGCTTCTTAACGAGATTTATTCCTACTCCTGAAACAGCAAGAAGATCTTTTTCATCAGCAGCGATAACTGCCTGAGTTGTTTTAAATCCAGCCTCATACAAAGCTTTTGCGCTTTTTGCCCCAACACCTGGAAGTGTGGTTAAAGTTTCAATATTTTTCTTAGAATTAACCTTTTTGGTCCTGGTTTTTGTTTTTGTTTTTGATGTTTTTGCAGACTTAGCTGCTTTTTTTTCTTTCTTTAAAGGAGTTTCAGTGGTTACTGCGCTTTTAAGTAGAATTGATTTTAGTTTGCTTAGAAATTTAGAAATCATTGCAATATATAAGTAATAAAATTACCTCTTCAAATTAATATATTATCAAATTACTGAGAAATTAATAATAAAAAAATAGCTAATTGAATAGAAGTAAATTATTTACAATTATATAAAGACACAGATTTAATATTTATGCAAGCTTACAAGCCATTGCAGGGTGTTTAAAATTAGTCTAAATAATTATAAAAAAAATGCACTTACAAAAATTAAAAATAATTATTAGTAAAGTTAAAATCTTAATAAAGAGCAGATCTTAAAAATGAAGCTTATATTTATAAGTGGGCCTTCTGGAAGCGGTAAAACAACTTTATCTAATCAAATAATTAAAAAAAATAAAAATGGTATTGTTTTAAGTACCGACAACTACTATAAGACTGGGTTATTAAGTAAATTACTTTCAAAATTTGTAGAAGGTTATTTTGATAGGAGTATTAGTTTTAATAACAAACTATTCAAAAAAGATTTTGATTTTATTTATAAGAATGGAATTTCAATACGTGATCGTTATTATAATTTCGAAAATAAATCTATTCAAATTATTTTAAACGAAACAAATAATATTAGTTTTTTAATTGTTGAAGGTATTTTTGCTAAAGAATTCTCAAGCACATTAAATATTCAAGATTATTATTTTTTAGAAATAAAAACTAACAAAAATGAGTGCATGAAAAGAGTTGTCCAAAGAGATATAAAACAAAGGGGGAAAGATAAAAAACAAGCTGAAAATGATTTCTTAAAATCCTGGGACATTTATTACGAAAAATGGAAGCCCATTAGCATAAAAAATAATACAAATAGATTAATTATTGAAAAAAACTCTGATTTAGATAACATTATGAAAAAATTATTTAATTAAATCATTAATTTTTTTTTCTAATATTAAAGCACTTAATATTGAGCCTTCAATTCTGCCAAATCCATCTCCTTCAAACCAGTCTCCGCAAAATCCAATTCTATATTTTCTACTAACTTGTAAAGATAATGGAACGGCAATGCCAGTAGGTTGAGAAGCTCTCCATTTCATAATAGAAATTTTTTCATCAAAAGTTAATTTATTAACTACAGAATTATCTTCAAAGAGTTTATTGAAATCTGCAATTATTTTTTGTTTAAAAACTTCTTCATC
>CACHDC010000033.1 GCA_902578445.1 uncultured Synechococcaceae cyanobacterium | reverse complement strand
GATCCAGATCCTCTCAGATTTAATTTAAGAACTCCAAAACCATTATTTGCTAATTTCCTAGAAATTCTTCTTAAACCAAACCGTTTAGTTGAACCCCCTAAACCATGAGTAACGATTACAAAACCCCTAAGTGAGTCTAAGTTGTCAGGTAATTCTAAAAACCCTAGAAGATAATCATATTCAAATTTTTTAGAAAGAATTTTATTAATCGGAAAGAATATTTTTTTATTTTTTTTTGATTTACCAAGATCAATAACCAAAGTATCTCTCAAAGTTTGTAAGTCGCCACCTATCCAAGGTAAAACTTCTCGAAATGGCTTATTTTTTATGTAATCTGAAAAACTAAAAGATATATTACTATTTCTCCCCAACTCCAAGATCCTTTAATTCTCCAATCAAATCATTCAGTACCTTTTTTGCATCACCAAAGACCATTGAGGTATTTGGCAAATCAAATAAATCATTTTTTATTCCGGAGTAACCTGCACTCATTCCACGTTTAATTACAAATACAGTTCTTGCTTCCTGCACATCAAGAACTGGCATGCCATATAAAGGAGAAGAGCTATCATTTTTAGCTTGAGGATTAACCACATCATTTGCTCCTAAAACTAAAACAACATCCGTTGCTGGAAAATCAGGATTTACAACGTCCATCTCTTTAAGTTGTTCGTAAGGAACATCTGCTTCTGCTAAAAGTACATTCATATGTCCAGGCATTCTCCCTGCTACAGGATGAATTGCGTAAACAACTTCAATACCATTTTGCTCTAGTTTTTTTGTCACTTCCCTTAAAGTATGTTGAGCTTGAGCTACCGCTAGACCATAACCAGGAACTATAATTACCTTGTTGGCTGCCTCTAAAGTCAATGCACATTCTTCAACACTGCAAGAAGTTATGTTTGTATATTCTCCTGAACCAGAAGAGGCTGTACTTTGTGTGGATAAAGATCCTCCAAAAAGAACTGAGACCAATGATCTATTCATACCCTTGCACATTACTTGAGTAAGTATTAGGCCTGCTGCTCCAACCATTGCACCTGCTACTATCAAAAGCTGACTATCTACAACGAAACCTGCTGCTGCTGCTGCAATCCCTGAATAGCTATTTAATAAAGATATAACGACTGGCATATCAGCTCCACCAATTGGTAAAGTAACTCCAATACCTAATAAAGAAGAAACTATAACTAAAAGCCAAATAGAACTTGTATTGCCATTTATCAAATCAAAAAAGGCTATCAATGAAGCAACTGCAAAAACAATATTTACAAAATGTCTAACTTTGCTCTGAGTCCATCCTGGAGTTGACAACCAACCCTGTAACTTTGCCATCGCCACAATTGAACCTGTGAAAGTTATGGCACCAACAAATATAGAAACGGATATTGAAACTTCGTTAATCAGTGACTTAAAGAAATCAAAATTTTCTTGGCCACCAGATATAGGAAAAATAGCTACTCCTAAGGCCACTAAAAGGGATGACATTCCTCCACAACCATTGAACAATGCCACTGTTTCAGGCATGGAGGTCATAGGTACTTTTTTTGCAAGAATTGCTCCGAATAAACTACCTAAGATTGATCCAATTATTATCCAAATCCAAGACTGAATAGCAATTCCAGAAGTGCCTAAATAATAAGAAAGTAATCCTACTACTGATAGCGACATTGCAAATGCAGCTAATCTATTGGCATCTCTTGCTGATTTTACTTTTGACAATCCTTTTATTCCCAACGCCAGTAAAAGTACTGCTAGAAGGTCAATAACGAATTTAATGATTACCGGTAGATTCATTTTAAAAATTACTTCTTATTTGATGGTTTACGACTAAACATCGCGAGCATTCGATCAGTTACAAAGAAACCTCCTACAACGTTGAAAAGAGCAAATCCAAGAGAAACTGAACCAATGATTAAAAGTGGTACGTTACCTTCTGCTTTTACAATTAGAGTCAAAGCTGCAAGCATTGTTATTCCTGAAATTGCATTTGCTCCACTCATTAGAGGTGTGTGAAGAGTAGGAGGAACTTTTCCAATTAACTCGAGACCTAATAAACTACCAAGTAAAAGAACCCAAAGAAGACTTATAAAAGACATAATTTTAAAACCTCAATTTTCAAAAACTTTATTTTGAAGAACAACTCCTTCATCGCTTAATAAACATCCAGAAATGAGTTCATCCTCTTTATCTAATTTAATTACACCATCTTTTATAAACGGTGTAATCAAAGATGTTAAGTTCTTAGCATAAAGTGAACTTGCATCATAAGGAACTGAAGAGGGTAATTCGCCCGCTCCTATAAGTTTTACCCCATCTTTGATAATAGTTTCATTTGATTTTGTTCCTTCGCAGTTGCCACCCTGAGAAACTGCTAAATCAATAACTACTGCTCCAGGCCTCATTTTTTCAATCATGGGGGCGTCAATTAAAACAGGGGCCTTTTTACCTAGAACTTGCGCAGTACATATAGCAACATCAGCTTCAGATAAATATTTAGTTAAAGTTGCCTTCTGTTTTGAGAGGAATTCCGGTGTTACAGCTTTTGCATAACCTCCTGCCTCTCCAGGCTTTTCCTCAACTTCAGGAAGTTCTATAAATCTAGCTCCGAGGGACTCTACTTGTTCTTTAACAGCAGGTCTAATATCAGATACGAATACTATTGCTCCAAGTCTTTTGGCTGTCGCAACTGCCTGCAATCCTGCTACGCCTCCACCAAGAACAACTACTTTGGCAGGTTGGACTGTCCCTGCTGCAGTCATAAGCATTGGGAAATATCTATCTAACTCACTTGCAGCCAAAAGAACTGCTTTATATCCAGCAATATTGGCCTGTGAAGAAAGAACATCAGAAGATTGAGCTCTACTAATCCTCGGAAGCAACTCTAGTGATAAAGCTGAAATCCTAGTACTATTTATAATCCTAAGAAGCTCCTTATTGCCATATGGGTTAAGAAGACCAAGAAGAACAGCGCCTTTCTTTAATTTAGTTAAATTATCCTCTGATGGAGTTTGAACACAAAATATTAAGTCCGCTTCACCCCAAATTTTTTGATCTGAGCTGTTTATTATTGTTCCGCCCGATTCTTTATATGATAAGTCACTAAATCCTGATAATTTTCCTGCTGAACTTTCAATATAAACATCACAGCCAAGGCTTTTTAATTTCTTTACCGCTTCTGGTGTAGCTGAAACTCTCCTTTCACCAGAGCTTGTTTCGGAAGGAATAAGTATCTTTGTCAATTTATTTATTTTTTTAACATACTAAATATAAATTGAAGAAAGTCAAAAGTCTTGGATTTTTGTTAAAAATATATTTTCTTTTCTATAAAAAATAGCTATCTAGAATATAAAGGTACTTAATAATCTAATGAGTATAAAAGCAATCGAATGTCCTGATGGAGTATGTCACAGTCATCATGGTGGACATGCTGTTCCAAGGCAAGCTATGCAGAAAAACCTAGAAAAGCATGGTAAAGACTGGTGCGAGAAATTAGCAGAGAGAATTTATGAAATGTCAGTTGATACTTATTCACAGACAGTCATGCCCAGTCTCCATTCAGCAGGCTGGCAAAGAAGACATTTAGATTGGGAATTTAAGCTGGCAGAAAATGATTCTGAACCTGATGAAGCTCTTGTTGAAGGAATTATTAATGCCACAGAAAGCTTTCTAAGGAGTAGTGAGGTGCATAGATTATTTATTCAAGAATTAGTTCAGGGCACATTCGAGGAAGCAAATGATAAAAAAATAATTTCTAAAGCAATAAAATCTATCATTGAAGAAGAAATTGTTAGTTCACTAAGAGAGAAGAAAGAAACTCTTTTAAAAAAAATATCCGCAAAATTAATATCAGAAGAAAAAGTTAGCGAGGAACTTGCGATAAATTCAGCTAAAGAGGGTTTTGAGGAAGTTGAAAGGCTACTTGCGAATCACAGCGAAGCAGTCTAACTCTATTCCTTTATATTTTCTTTATAATTTACCCAAAAATTGGCTCAAATATAAATTAAAGATTAAATTATTGTTTGGAAGTACAAAGTTGTAACTTATTAGACAATACATAGGTTCTCTGGTGTGTTTATCTATATACAACTTAAATCTTCGAATGGACAATTTCATTAGAAAAAGGATCGACATAGCGACCTGTTGGGCAACCAATAGAATTTCTGCAATGGACACTTTAGAAAGGTATGAAGACAGTTATGCAATCGCAGAAGAATTTAGAGAGTGGATATTACATATTGGAGAAAAGAACGAAAATTTAAAAGATTCTGTTTTAAACTTCCCAAAGGAATTAAAAAAGTTATTAGATCAAAAAGTCAACGATTGAGTAATAAATCTATCGAGTGAAATCCGCCCTACATTATTTGGGTTAGTTTATTATTATAAATATTGAAATTAGCAAATAAATGGAGAATAAAGAGAACACTTCAAATGTAGAAAATGTTGTAATTATTGGTTCAGGTCCTGCAGGATATACAGCTGCAATTTATGCAGCAAGAGCAAATCTTCAACCATTGCTCGTTACAGGATTTAATTCTGGTGGGATTCCTGGTGGCCAATTAATGACTACAACATTTGTTGAAAATTATCCAGGTTTTCCAGATGGTGTACTTGGTCCTGAATTAATGGATCTAATGAAAGCTCAAGCCGAAAGATGGGGTACTAATTTATACGAAAGTGATGTTGTCTCAATAAATACTGATTCACATCCCTTTGAATTAAAAACTTTAGAAGGAACTATAAAATCTAACTCAATTATTATTGCAACTGGAGCAAGTGCAAATAGATTAGGCGTGATAAATGAAGATAAATTCTGGAGTAAAGGAATAAGTGCTTGTGCAATATGTGATGGAGCGACCCCACAATTTAGAGGTGAAGAATTAGCTGTTATTGGAGGGGGCGACTCTGCATGTGAAGAAGCAGCATATCTCACGAAGTATGGAAGCAAAGTGCATTTGATTGTTAGATCAGAAAAATTAAGGGCTAGCGCAGCAATGGTAGATAGAGTAAAAGCTAATCCAAAGATAGAAATTCATTGGAACACAAAAGTTAATAAAGCGGATGGCTCTGAATGGCTTGAGAAAATAGAAACTATTCACTCTCTAGAAGGTAAAGGGGAAATCAATATAAAAGGTCTTTTTTACGCGATAGGGCACACACCAAATACGAAGTTCTTAGACAACAAAATTGATTTAGATAATAAAGGATATATTGCTTGCAAATCAGGAAGACCAGAAACATCTATTGAAGGCATCTTCGCAGCAGGTGACGTTGTTGATTCTGAGTGGAGACAAGGAGTTACCGCTGCAGGAACTGGGTGCATGGCAGCATTAGCTACCGAAAGGTGGCTAGCCGAGAAAAACTTAGCAAAAACTATAGTCAGAGAAACACCAGAACCAGAAAAAAAACTTAATACATCAGATTTTAATGAAGAAGAAGTTAACGAAGATACTTTCGATTCAAATTCTGAATGGCAAAAAGGTAGTTATGCATTAAGGAAACTTTATCACGAGAGTAAAAAACCTATCTTAGTAATTTTTAGTTCTCCAAGTTGCGGCCCATGTCATGTTTTAAAACCTCAGTTAAAAAGGGTAATCAAAGAACTTGATGGTGCAGTTCTTGGTGTTGAAATAGATATTGATAAAGATCAAGATATTGCAAAACAAGCTGGTATTAATGGCACACCAACAGTTCAACTTTTTAAAGAAAAATTATTAAAAAAACAATGGCAAGGTGTTAAACAAAGAAGTGAGTTTAAAGAAGCGATAAAAAATATTATCTAAAAAAACTTTTTATTTATTATTTCTCTTGGGATTATTTTTATTAGTAGTAGGTTTAGCATTGCCTGCATTCCTCTCTCTATAAGTTATCCTCCCTCTAGAAAGATCATAAGGACTTATCTCAACTAACACTTTGTCTCCAGCTAATAATTTAATTCTAAATTTAGTCAATTTACCTGCAGCTCTACATAAACATTGATGTCCTTCAGGTTGTTCTAAGGTAACCAAATAAAATCCATTCCCCTGCTCTTTTTCTATTACACCTGAAGTTTCAATCATTAATTAATCTTTTACTAAGTACATATTATCAGAAAAAGATTGGCCAAAATTGATTTAAAAAAAATTACATACGTAAAAATATGCAATTCAATTCAAATTGAAAATTTAATTTCATTAATTATTTGAAGTTGACCATAGTAAAAATTTGCTTTCGCAATTTTTTCAGAATCTTCTAATTGATCAAAAAAAACAAACCCAAGGCTTTCCCATAATGAAGATCCGCAAACATTATTCAGTTCATTTTTTGCTTCTTTTGCAAAATTATCTAATTTTCGTTCAAGATTTTTAGACTTAGAAACAGACATAATTAATAATATTATATAGTACAAATATACTATGTATGTCTAAAATTGCAATATTAAAAAGGTAATCTCTTTTTTTCTTCAATATTTAGATCTGCTTCCATTTCCCTTAATCTCTTAAGAATTTGTTGGTAATACTCCTTTATATAACTCTCTAGTGATGTCATATCTTCTTTTTTAAGTTCCAATATTTCGTAAGTTTTGCTCATATCAGCATCCAATGATTCACCACTACTAGTTACTTCAGCAAAAGCCAATCTTTCACCGACACTTAAAGAATCCTGAAAAAAGGAAACTACTTTTTGAGTGACACTAATTAGAAAGGGGGAAACTCTAAAAATTTTAGCCTTCTTTTCGCTAAATTTTTCGCATAGAGATATGACCTCGTTTGAATCCCATGCTTTGGGGCCAACTAGTGGCAATGATATTCTATGAGTTTTTGGATTATTAACTGCTGCAACAATAACCTTTGCCATGTCTTGAGTATTCATGTATGCGATTTTAGTTGGAGTTCCACTCATCCATACTGCTTGACTATCTAAAATTGGAATAGCGAATTGACCTATAACTCCCTGCATAAAAGCTGCACATTTGAAGATTGTATAATCTAAATCAGATTTCTCAAGAAGTTTCTCAGTACAATATTTAATATCCATTAATGGAACATTTCTAAATTTCTCTGTTAAAAGGATTGAAAGGAATATGACTCTTTTTACATTTAAAGTTTCACAAGCATTAAATAAGTTTAGTTTTCCATCCCAATCTATTTCGTAAATACTTTTAGGATCATCTGGTTTACTAGTGGCAGCATCAATAACGACTTCAATATCTTGTAATGCATATTCAATATCAGAGGAATTCAACAAGTTACCTTTTGTCAATTCACAACCCCATTCTTGTAGAAAGGAAGCTTTCCTTGGGTTTCTTACAAAGCATCTAACTTCATGTCCATCTTCTATAGCTTGCTTAGCTATCTGCCTCCCAAGTGTCCCTGTTGCTCCTACTAAAAGAATCTTCATATTTTAAGATTTACTTAACCTGTAGACAATAACTCAATTTGTTACGTGTTCGTGAGAATTAATCTCCCTGAAACTTTAATAATAATGCTCCACCAACCAATCCTATTGGTATCAGAATCCAAAAAACTGCCGCAATACTAAAAATTTCTTTAGCCATAGTAAAATTTAATCATTATTTTAATTTACATTCAATATACATTTATTTGTTAAAAATGTAGATAATGCAAATATCTTGAAAATTTTGAATATATGAATAATAACTTTAAAGAAAAAAATATTAATTTTCCAAATTATTGGAATTGGAACGGTCTTAAAGTTTGTTGGAGTGTTTTAGGCGAAGACAATGAAATTCCAATTATCTTTCTCCATGGATTTGGCGCAAGTCGAAAACATTGGAGGAACAATTTAGAATTTTTCGCGAAAAGGAATTGCGCCTCATATTCTTTAGATTTAATCGGATTTGGAGATTCAGATCAACCAGGGATAAGACAAATTGGAAAATTAAATAATGAGATTTGGTGTAATCAAGTGAAAGACTTTATTGCACAGGTGATAAGACCAAAGAATCCTGGGAAAGTAATTCTTATTGGCAATTCCCTAGGATCATTAGTGGCGTTAACATGTGCTGTCTCATTAGAGAATCAGATTGCAACAGTTATTGCATCCCCTTTGCCAGATCAAATTCAAGAAAATAAGAAGACGATTACAAAAAAATCATCATTTAAAAAATTTCAAGATATATTTATAAAAATATTTTTCATGTTTTTCCCTTTGGAGATTATTTTATTTTTAATAACCAAATTAGGGATTATAAAACTGGGACTAAATTCTGCCTATTTCAAGAAAGATAATATTGATCGCGAACTGATAGATTTGGTGACGAAACCTGTTTTAAGGAGAACTTCAGCTAGATCATTAAGAGCGATGTGTATAGGAATGTCTTCAAGAGATGAAAATTTTCAAGCTTCTTACCTTTTGAGAAAACTTAGCGCTTCAAAAAAAGTTCCCTTTTTATTGATTTGGGGAGAAAAAGATAATTTCATACCTTTGTTTGTTGGTAAAAAGATTGCAAATTTCCATAGATGGGTAAAATTAAAAATAGTATCCAATTCAGGGCATTGTATCCATGATGAAGATCCTTCAGTATTCAATAGAATCTCTTATGAATGGATTAGAGATTTAAAAACCTTTTAAAATATGAAACATACATTATCAGTTCTTGTAGAAGACGAATCTGGAGCCTTGAGTAGAATCTCAGGTCTCTTTGCTAGAAGGGGATTCAACATAGATAGCCTTGCAGTAGGACCTGCAGAATCCAAAGGGATTTCAAGATTAACAATGGTTGTAGAAGGCGATGATGAAACTCTTCAACAAATGACTAAGCAACTTAATAAGTTATTTAATGTTCTAGGAGTTGTAGATTTTACTAACCTCGCAGCTGTTGAGAGGGAACTGATGTTACTAAAAGTTTCATCGAAAGAAGATACCAGGAGTAATATCCTTGATATCGTTCAAATATTTCGTGCAAAAGTTGTTGACGTTTCAGATATAGCATTGACCCTTGAGGTAGTTGGAGACCCTGGAAAGTTAGTTGCATTAGAGAAATTACTCGAGCCTTATGGAATCCTTGAAATAGCAAGAACTGGCAAAGTAGCTCTTAAACGCTCTTCTGGAGTCAATACAGAAATGCTGAAAATCAACAAATATACCTTGGAAATTTAATTAGATATCTTGACTTCTTTAATAAAGTCTTCTTTATTTATTTTTTCAAGTACATCTAATCCTTTAATTATTTTCCCAAAAATTGAATATCTTCCATCTAGTTCTGGAATCTTATTAGTTACAAAAAAAAATTCAGTAGAAGAAGAGTATTTCTTACCTCTCTTAACCATGACAATTGAACCGTTCTCAAAAGTATTAACTAAGTGATCAGTCTCAGAGGGATTTTTTATTTGATAGTTATATCTTGGTTTAATTTCATTTTGGAATTTTATTTCCAAGGGTATGGAAGGACTTGTCTTATTTAAAATTTGATTTTGTTCAATATAGTATGAATTTTTTGGATTAATACCACTATGAACAAACTTAAGTTGAGGATAATTTATTATTTTATAAAATTTTTGATTTTCATAAATTTTGTTATCTATGTTTTCTATAA
>CACHDC010000032.1 GCA_902578445.1 uncultured Synechococcaceae cyanobacterium | reverse complement strand
GACAATTGGTACAGATGTAATTCTTCACCTACTTGAAGAAGAAAAAGAGTTTATTGAGCCTGAAAGGATTAAATCACTCATTAAAAAATATTGTGATTTTATGCCAATAGATGTTTTACTAGAAGGAGAAACAATTAATAAGAAAAATCCTCCTTGGAGAAAACAACCTAGTGAATTAAAAGATGAAGATTATATTGAGTTATATAAATACCTTTATCCTTTCCAAGGAGATCCACTGTTATGGATTCATCTAAATACAGATTATCCATATGACATACAAGGGATATTGTATTTTCCAAGGTTGTCAGGTAGAGCTGATTGGGAAAAGGGAGAAATAAAGCTATTTTGCAATCAAGTATTCGTAAGCGATTCAATTAAAGAGATAGTACCAAAATACCTTTTACCTCTAAGAGGAGTTATTGACTCTACAGATATACCCCTAAATGTTAGTAGAAGCGCATTACAAACAGATAGAAAAGTAAGGTCTATATCATCATTCATCTCAAAAAAAATCGCTAATAAACTGAAGGATTTAATTAAAAATTCTCCAGAATTTTATGCGGAAATTTGGGATTCAATCTCTGCTTTTATTAAGATTGGTGCTATCGAAGATGAAAAATTTGCTGATTTAGTCAATAACAGTATTATTTTTGAAACAATAATCAATTCAGACAAAGACGTAACTAAAGATATTGAACATAAATCCCTCATCAAGTCCAATGATAAATATTACACAACTCTCGCAAATTACAAAGAGCGAAATAAATTAGCTGATTCTAAAAAAATAATTTACTGTTCAGATTTGATTTCGCAATCTAGTGCATTAAATATCTGTTTATCTGATAATAAAGAAGTTATTAAATCAGATCCCTTAATTGACGCACAATTTCTTCCATGGTTGGAAAGTAAAAATGAAGATTTTCAATTCCAAAGAGTAGATTCAGAAATAAATGAACTAGAAGATAAAGAATCAAAAGAAATTGTAGATAAGGATGGCAAATCTAATACAGATAATCTTAGAGATACTATAGTTAAGGCTCTTAACAACGAGAAAGTAACAGTTAAAGTGCAGTCACTATCAAGTAAAGATGCTCCACCAGCGATGATCTTGCTTCCAGAACAAATGAGAAGAATTAATGATATGGGTGCTTACATGGAACAAAAGATGCCTGGCTTACCTGAATATCATGTGCTCTTAATTAACAAAGAGCATCCACTTATTGTTGGTCTTAATAAAATTACAGGCAACAAAATAATCATTGATGAAAAAGATCCTATTGAGAATCCATTGGCATCTAAAATTGCGAATCATGTTTACGATATGGCTAAGCTTTCCGTTGGTGGATTAGATCAAGAACAGATCATTAATTTACAAAATAATAATGCAGAATTAATTTCAGAATTACTTAATTCAACAAATTGAGCCATGTGTTAGAATTTTTAAAGATATAACTCAATAAATATGTCAAGAGTTTGCGAAATTACAGGTGCAAAAGCTAATAACGGGATGGCAGTGAGTCACTCACATATTCGCACAAAAAAATTGCAACAAGTTAATCTCCAAAAGAGGAGACTATGGTGGGAAGAGGGCAAAAAATGGGTAAATATAAAAATAAGTACAAAAGCACTAAAGTCTATACAAAAAGTAGGTTTAGATCAATTTGCTAAATCAAATGGAGTTGATTTAAAAAAATTCTAAATTTGATGAGAAATTTAGTTTTAAGTATATTAATACCATTTATTCTTTTATTTAATTGTAATTCCGTCTTATCTTTTGATTTTGCTCCTGAAGTTGGTGATTTTGCTCCTAACTTTCATTTAGAAGGTTTTAATAAAAACATAAAAACAAAAAAAACATGGGATTTAAGTGATTTTGAAGGTAAGTGGCTTGTTATGTATTTTTATCCCAAAGACTTTACAGCAGGTTGCACACTTGAAGCTAAAGGTTTTTCGGAATTAAAAAAAGATTTTTCAAAATATAATGCCGAAATTGTTGGAATAAGCGCTGATAATCAAGATTCTCATCAAAGTTTCTGCAGCGAGAAATCCATAAACTACACTTTATTATCTGATCCTGACGGAATTATTAGCGATAAATATGGTTCCTGGATTCCTCCATTCTCAGATAGAAATACTTTTTTGATTTCTCCAGTTGGGAAAATTTCTTATAGATGGATTAGTGTTCTACCTAGAAATCATGCTAAAGAAGTTCTCAACGTTTTAAAGAAAAAAATATAAATTTTGCACGAATTATCATTTGGAACTTGGTTAATTCATATCTCATCAGTAATAGAATGGATTTTTGCCATATTAGTCGTAAACAAAATTTCTACTTATAAAAAATATAATTTATTTTTTTGGTTAAGCCTCGCTATGGTACCAAACTTAATAGGTGCTATGTGTGCGATCACCTGGCATATCTATGACAACCAAGAAAATCTTTATGGTCTAGTATCACTTCAAGGAATATTTACATTTATAGGAAATTCAACATTAGCATTAGCTGCAATAATAATTTTTAAAGGAAAAGAGACTTATGAATGATTTATTTTTAAAATTTATAGAAAAATTAGGTTCAATTGATAACACATTATTGTTCGCAGTATCAATAATTCCATATGCAATTTTTTTGTTTTACTTATATAAAATTAAATCTGTTAATATCTTTGTAAAAACTGGATTTTCCTTAACTGTTTTATTCGTATTCATAACTATATTGGTATCTATCTTCACACTAAATTACTATGATAAAACCCTTGTTGAAGTTGACCTTCTGCATGGCTTTGCAGAATCCTTCCTAACTCTAAGTGATTTTGTTATTTTGCTTGGATTTATAAGGTTGTTAAATAGCTTAGAAGTAAACAACTCTTAAGACCTTTTACAATTTTGTGTTTTTTAGGTAAAAGTATTAGAGAATATATGAAAATAAAGATTTTTTATGTTTACTACATTATTTGCAGCTGCAGATCCAGCAACTTTTTCTTGGTCTCCAAAGTGTGCCGTCGTAATGATTGCATGTAATGTTTTTGCTTATGCAATTGCTAGAGCAACAATAAGAAAACCTAATGAAGGTTTTGAAATACCTAATTCAAAATTCTATGGAGGTTTAAGTCACGCTTCAGTTGTAGGGGCTAATTGCCTAGGTCATATTTTCGGAATTGGAGCTATCTTAGGATTAGCCTCACGTGGTGTTTTATAAAAATTTTTGTATTAAATTTTTAATTATTTAACTTAAATTTCTTAACAATTTTATCTGCCATCTGATCAGGCATAAGTCCTAGTTTTTCTTTACTCTGATCAGGTGAAGCATGATCAACTAAAACATCAGGTATACCTATTCTGTATACAGGAATGTTTATTTCATTATCGTTAAATAATTCAACTATTGCCGATCCAAATCCACCTATTAAGGTTCCTTCTTCCATAGTTACAACTTTTTGAATCCTACTTGCTAAAGGCATAATAAGATTTTTATCGAGAGGTTTAACAAATCTTGCATTAACAATACATGCATTAATGCTCAAATTTCTTAGGATTTTTGCTGTTTCGATTGCTGATGCTACCATTGAACCATAAGCAATAATTAAAATATCTTCTCCTTCTTCAATTATTTCAGCTTCTCCTATATTCAAAGGTTCCCAACCCTCATCCATTACAGCCACCCCTAAACCAGAACCTCTGGGAATTCTTAGAGCTGTTGGACCCTTATGGTTAATTGATGTTATTAACATTCTTTGTAATTCAGACTCATCTTTTGGTGCCATCAATACAAAATTAGGTATAGATCTCATATAACTGATATCGTACTGACCTTGATGAGTAGGACCGTCAGCCCCAACTATCCCAGCTCTATCAAGTACAAACGAAACAGGTAAATTTTGTATTCCTACATCATGAATTAATTGATCGAATGCACGTTGGAGAAAAGTACTATAAATAGCGACAACAGGCTTAAGACCATCGCACGACATTCCTGCCGCAAGAGTAACTGCATGTTGTTCTGCTATTCCTACATCAATATATTGATCTGGAATATTTTTTTGTAAAATATCTAAACCAGTACCTGTAGCCATTGCTGCTGTAATACCAACAACTTTGCTATCTTGTTCACATATCCTCAATAAGGTTTGACCAAAGATTTTACTATAACTAACTGGTTTAGGTTTCTTTGATGGAATAGATTTCCCAGTTGTAAGATCAAATGCAGACTGTGCGTGATAACCTACTTGATCAGCTTCTGCATAAGGGTAGCCCTTCCCTTTTGTTGTAACTACATGAACAAGTACAGGTCTTTTAAGTTTATGGGCAGCGTTAAAAGTCTTAACTAAGTTACCAATATCATGACCGTCAATTGGACCCATATATGTAAATCCAAGTTCTTCAAAAACAGCTCCAACCTTAGGCACAGATAGTCTTCTAACGCTTCCTTTAATATTTTTGAGTTCTTCTGGAATATCCTTACCAATTAAGGGAATATTTTTAACACTCTCTTGAACACTATCGGACAAAAATTGCAATGGTGGACTAACTCTTACTTTATTTAAGTAAGATGAAAGGGCTCCAACTGGAGGTGAAATAGACATATCATTATCGTTCAATATTACAACTAAAGGGGTATTTGGTAAGTGACCTGCATGATTTATAGCTTCTAATGCCATTCCTCCAGTTAGTGCACCATCTCCAATAATGGCCACACATTTATAATTTTCACCTTTTCTATCTCTAGCTATTGCCATTCCTAAAGCAGCAGAAATAGAAGTACTAGCATGTCCAGCACCAAAATGATCAAATTTACTTTCACTTCTTTTGAGATATCCCGCCACTCCATTTTGTTGTCGAAGGGAATCAAATTGATTGAAACGTCCTGTTATTAATTTATGAGGATAACCTTGATGTCCTACATCCCAAACAACTTTATCGACGTCAAGATCAAGAGTTTGATATAAAGCCAATGTAAGCTCAACTACACCTAATCCAGGACCAAGATGTCCACCACTAGTAGAAACTACTTGAAGATGTCTTTCTCTAATTTGACAGGCAATTTCCTCTAGTTGTGAAACTGTTAAGCCATGAAGTTGATTTGGATGACTTAACTCACTTAAAAGCATTTAACAAAAATAGGTATCTATATAATCTAAAACGTGGAGGTGCAAAATGAGTATTTTTTTTGAAATAGATCATGTAATGTTTTATTAGATTAATAATTAATGCTAAAAATATATATATGAATGATTATTTTGAAAAAATACTTCAAGCGGAAGTCTATGAAGTAGCAAAAAAAAACACCGCTAGAGAAAGCACATAATTTAAGTAATACACTTAATAATGAAGTTTTTCTAAAAAGAGAAGATCTTCAAGATGTATTTTCATTCAAAATAAGAGGGGCATACAACAAGATGAGTAAGCTTAGTAAATCTCAGCTTACTCAGGGAGTAATTACTTCAAGTGCTGGCAATCATGCTCAAGGTGTTGCACTTAGTGCTCTCAAATTAAATTGCCAAGCAACCATATTAATGCCAATTACAACACCTCTAGTAAAAGTTAATGCAGTAAAAAATTTAAAAGCAAAAGTTATTTTATTTGGTGATAATTATGATGAAACTCACAAAGAGGCAATAAGGATTAGCCATGAAAGAAATTTATGTTTTATACATCCATTTGATGATCCAGATGTTATAGCAGGACAGGGCACTATAGCTATTGAACTTGAACAGCAACTAAATGAAAAACCTTATGCAATTTATATTGCTGTTGGTGGTGGTGGATTGATATCAGGAATTTCTTTATATATTAAAAAAATATGGCCTGAAGTAAAAATAATTGGCGTAGAACCTGAAGACGCAGACGCTATGACAAGATCGTTGGAGGAAGAAAAAATTGTGGAATTGCCTTCTGTTGGTCAATTTGCAGATGGAGTGGCGGTTAAAAAAATTGGTAAAAATACTTTTGATATTGGTAGAAAATATATAGATAAGATGATTAGGGTTAATACTGACGAAATATGTGCTGCAATAAAAGATGTTTTTGAGGATACTAGATCAATTCTAGAGCCCGCAGGTGCCTTATCAATAGCGGGAATGAAAAAAGATATTTTAAATTCGAATATTTCGAACAGAAAAATGGTTGCGATAGCATGTGGTGCAAATATGAATTTTGAAAGGCTTAGATTTGTAGCAGAAAGAGCAGAACTTGGAGAGTGTAAAGAAGTAATGATGGCTGTTGAAATTCCTGAACGTGCTGGTAGTCTAATTGATTTTTGCAAGTTGCTTGATAATAGAAATTTGACTGAATTTAGCTATAGAATGTCCAATTCTAAGAATGCACAGATCTTTGTAGGAGTTCAAGTCTATGGGTTAAATGATAAGAAGAATCTATTAAATGTATTTATAAATTCTGAGTACTCATTCATTGACATAAGTGATGATGAATTATCTAAAAATCATCTCAGACATATGGTAGGTGGAAGATTACCAAGGAATTTTAAAGAGATGGAACATAGAAACTTTGTTGAACTTTTATACAGATTTGAGTTTCCTGAAAGGCCTGGCGCATTAATAAACTTCTTAAGTAATATGAAATCTAATTGGTCTATAAGCGTTTTTCACTACAGGAATTATGGAGCTGATGTAGGGAAAATTGTTATAGGAGTTTTAATCGATAAAAATGAGATTTTAGAGTGGAATAAATTTGTAAGAATATTAGGCTATAAATTCTGGGATGAAACTCAAAACGATACATATAAATTATTCCTTGGTGCATCAGATTAAATTTAAGGTAAATTAGGTAAGATTTCGGTAATTAAAATCAATCAATCTGATCTAAATACCTCGCAAATATCTGATATAGATCTAGTTACTAAAGTTGAAGCTGTTCTATATTTGAAAGGCAGACCAATAACAAAAAAGGATCTTTCAGAAATTACTAATTCTGATATAAACTCAATAAATGATGCAATTAAAGAACTAAAAAATAAATACTCTAATCCCAACTCAGCTATTGAATTAAATGCAGTTAATAACAGTTTTTCTCTCGAACTAAAATCTAGTCTTAATGAATTCGTCGATGATTTACTTCCTTCTGATTTGAAAACATCCGAATTAAGGACATTGGCAACTATTGCTATCAAAAAAAAGATCTTACAATCTGATCTTATACTTCTTCGAGGTTCAGGTGCTTATGATCATATTAAAGAATTATTAGAAAAGAAATTTATCGTCAAACGGAAGCAAAAAGATGGTAGATCATATTGGCTATCATTATCAGAAAAGTTTTTTCAAACTTTTGCTGTAACTAATGAGTATCTCTCAAATATAGGAAGCAGCAATAATAAGTAAATGTTAGTATATATTAAATTACGACAAGATAATGTTATCTGAGATTTTTGCAGTTCTGGGCCAAACTTTATCAATTTATTCTTTTATATTGATAATAAGAATCTTACTTACATGGTTTCCAGGTATAGATTGGAGTAACGGTGTTTTATCTGCATTAACTTCTATTACAGATCCTTATTTAAACATTTTCAGAGGTATTATCCCTCCAATAGGTGGTTTTGATATTTCATCTTTATTAGCTTTTTTACTTTTAAATGTTATTCAAAATTTAATAACAAATCTCCAGTATGCAAGCTTAGGTTATAGCTGAATTTATCTATCATCTCCAGAACCTTTTATCCTCCCTTTAGCAGCTCTTAATTTTAATTTTTCAAGGTTTTGTAATGCAACATCCTCTAAATTGAAATTTAATTCTGTACAAAGATTTGATATGTACCACAAAACATCTCCTAACTCTTTTTTAATACCCAATTTTGATTCGTGATCAAATACCCCATTTTTATCTCTTAAAACCTTTTTCACTTTTTCTGCCACCTCACCAGCCTCGCCAACTAAACCGAGAGTTGGATAAATATTATTTGAGCCTAAATCTGGATATTGTGCTGTCTCTCTAGCTTTTTTCTGATAAGTTTTAAAATCCATAACTTAAATAACTAACTTTGGGTATGGTAAATTTATTTATATCTAGCAATATTATCTATATATGTCGAATATTGATTTAAAAAGAAGAACAAAAATAGTAGCAACTATTGGCCCTGCAACTCAATCTGAAGATATAATTACAAATTTAATTAAAGCTGGAGTAACAACATTCAGATTAAATTTCTCACATGGAGATCATAAAGATCATGCTGAGAGAATAAAAACCATAAGGGAAGTATCAAAAAAGTTAGATATAGATATTGGAATATTGCAAGATCTTCAAGGGCCTAAAATACGATTAGGACGCTTTAAAGATGGGCCAGTAAAAGTTAAAAAAGGCGATAAATTCACACTCACATCAAATGAAGTCGAATGTACAAATACTATTGCAAATGTAACCTACGACAAACTTTCTCAAGAAGTTAGCGAAGGAAAAAGAATACTATTAGATGATGGAAAAATAGAAATGATTGTAGAAAAAGTTGATATAAAAGCTAATAATTTGGAATGCAGGGTAACTGTAGGAGGGGTTCTTTCAAACAATAAAGGTGTTAATTTCCCTGATGTTCAATTATCAGTAAAAGCATTAACAGAAAAAGATAAAGAGGATTTAAAATTTGGTTTATCTGAAGGAGTTGATTGGATAGCACTAAGTTTCGTAAGAAATCCATCAGATATAAATGAGATAAAAGATTTAATAAACAAAAATGGACATTCAACTCCTGTAGTCGCAAAAATAGAGAAATTTGAAGCAATTGATCAGATCGATACAGTATTACCCTTATGCGATGGGGTTATGGTTGCAAGAGGTGATTTGGGAGTAGAAATGCCTGCTGAAGAAGTTCCTCTTTTACAAAAGGAATTAATAAGAAAAGCTAATTCATTAGGTATCCCAATAATTACAGCAACTCAGATGCTTGACTCTATGGCTTCTAACCCAAGACCAACTAGGGCGGAAGTTAGTGATGTTGCGAATGCAATTCTGGATGGTACAGATGCTGTAATGCTTTCAAACGAAACTGCAGTTGGCGATTATCCTGTAGAGGCAGTTGAAACGATGGCAACCATAGCAAGAAGAATTGAAAGGGATTATCCACTTAAGGCTATTGATAGTCACTTACCCAGTACGATCCCAAATGCTATTAGTGCAGCAGTAAGTAATATAGCTAGACAACTTGATGCAGGAGCTATAATCCCTTTAACTAAATCAGGTTCTACTGCTCGAAATGTAAGTAAGTTCAGACCACCAACACCTATCTTGGCAACTACTACAGAAAGAAGTGTAGCTAGAAGATTGCAACTTGTTTGGGGAGTTACTCCAATAGTAGTTAAAAATGATGAAAGAACAGCAAAAACTTTTAGCTTGGCTATGCAAATTGCTCAGGAGATGGGGATCCTAAATCAAGGAGATTTAGTAGTTCAAACCGCAGGTACATTAACTGGAATTAGCGGCTCTACAGATTTAATAAAAGTCGGTTTAGTAAGAAAAATTGTATCAAGAGGAATTTCAATAGGGGAAATCGGTGTTACAGGTAAAGCAAGAATAATTAAAAATAATCCTGATATATCATTAATTTGCCCAGGAGAAATTTTATTTGTTCCTAAGGAATTTATGAATAATATTCCACTTAGTAAAAATATTGCTGGCATTGTTACGAACCAAAATGTAAATGATGTTTATGCTTTGTTTAACAAAAGTAATAAAAAGATTTCTACAATTTGTAATTTAGAAAATATGGATAATCATCAAATCAGTAATGGAGACCTAATTACACTCCAGCTTAATGAAGGTGTTATTTATATGGGACAAATTGAAGATGATGATGCAATAGATAAATATAAATATGTCTAGGAATATCTCAATAAAAGAAGCCTTAGGCATGGCCACAAAAACTTTAGTTTCAAACAAGTTGAGAAGTTCGTTGACAATGCTGGGGATAATTATAGGCAATGCTTCAGTTATTACACTTGTTGGACTTGGTAGAGGTGCTCAAACATTAGCAAAAAACCAATTAAGTAATTTAGGAGCCAATGTTTTATTCATTGTTCCTGGAAATAATGACACAAGAAGAAGGGGTATTTCATTTCCTAAAAACCTAGTTTTAGAAGATGCAATCGCAATAAGCAATCAAGTACCAACAGTTAAAAAAGTAGCTCCTCAAATATCTGCTAACGAAATAGTGCAATCAAATTCTAAAAGTTTAAATATATCAATTGCTGGAGTTACTCCTGAATTTCTTGAAGTAAGAAGCTTTGAAGTAGATAAGGGAAGATTTTTATCAAAAAGTGATGTTAATAGTGCAAGAAGTTATGTTGTAATAGGTCCTGATCTCAAAGACGAATTTTTCAAAGATAAATCCTCATCACTCGGAAAAAAAATCAGAATTAAAGACCACACTTATGAAATTATCGGAATATTAAAACCAAAAGGTGCTGTATTTGGAAGTAATCAAGACAAAAATGCTTATATTCCATTAACCACAATGGTCAATAGGATTACAGGTAAGGACCCGACATATGGAGTAAGTTTAAGCTTCATTAGTGTTGAAGCAATAAATAAAAATGCAACTAGTGCCGCTAAATTTCAGATTACTAACTTATTAAGGCAAAGACATAAAATAATTAGAGATGATGACTTTGCGGTCAGATCACAAGAAGATGCATTGAATATAGTAACCAACATAACAAGTGGACTTACGTTTTTATTGGCTGGAATTGGGGCAGTATCTTTAGTGGTTGGAGGCATAGGAATAATGAATATTATGCTAGTTTCTGTAAGCGAAAGAACTGAAGAGATTGGACTTAGAAAAGCAATAGGAGCTAAACAGTCGGATATCTTAATTCAATTTTTAATTGAGGCATTGATTTTATCAACAATTGGAGGATTAATTGGAACAACAACGGGTTTATCAGGTGTTTTTCTTTTATCTCTGATAACACCACTTCCTGCATCAGTAGGCATTACAACAACT
>CACHDC010000031.1 GCA_902578445.1 uncultured Synechococcaceae cyanobacterium | reverse complement strand
AAACACATGTATTTTCTGGATCATGCGCCTTATATCGTGTAGTTCTACTTACAATTTTTTTATAAGTGGGATGTGGATACCTGTTAATAACAGCAACAACAACTGTTTTATCCATTTTGTCGCTGACAACAGTACCAATTCTTTCTTTAAGTGCCATAACTAATAATTAATCAGAAGTTGTTTTAGAAGCAGATTGACTCTTACTGAGAGTGAGTAATTGCGCAACTTGTTTCTTGATAATTTTAAATTTATGAGTTTCATTGAGCTGTCTTGTAGCTTGCTTGAATCTCAAATCAAAAAGATCTTTTCGTAATTGGTCAATCTTTTCAGTAATTTGATCAGAATTTAATTTTTTAAATTCCTTAAGTGACTCTGAGTTTTTCATTGTTTAACCTCCTCTTGAGATTTTTTACTTTTTTTTGTATTTTCTTGGGAGGAATTTTCTACATTTTTATCAATGGAGATAAATTTAGTTTTTACAGGGAGTTTGTATTGAGCAAGACGCATAGCTTCCTTTGCAGTTTCCTCAGTGATATCCTCACCACCCATTTCAAAAAGTATTCTTCCAGGTTTTACAACTGCGACCCAAAACTCTGGATTACCTTTACCAGAACCCATTCTGGTTTCGGCAGGTCTCATAGTTACGGGTTTATCAGGAAATATTCTTATCCAGATTTGACCACCACGTTTGATATATCTGGTCATAGCTCTTCTGCTTGCTTCAATCTGACGTGCAGTTACCCAGCCACAGTCTTGAGCTTGCAGAGCAAATTGACCGAATGCAATAGTATTACCTTTTGAGGCTACACCCCTCATTCTGCCTCTATGTTGTTTACGGAATTTAGTACGTTTTGGACTAAGCATTTTTATACCTCCTATGAATTCTCATTTGAACGATCCTCAAATTGCTGAGGTCTTCTACTAGCTTTCCTCTTAGGGCTCGCACCCACAGGGATAGTTTGTTCTTCTTTAGGGAGAACTTCACCTTTGAAAACCCAAACTTTAATGCCTAGAACACCGTAAGTTGTATTAGCTTCACGTGTTGCGTAGTCAATTTCAGCTCTCAAAGTATGTAAAGGTACTCTACCTTCTCTAGTCCATTCAGTTCTAGCTATTTCAGCACCATTCAACCTTCCCCCTACTTGAATTTTAAGACCTAGAACTCCAGCCCTTTGAGCCCTTTGTAAGGCCATCCTAATAGTTCTTCTAAAAGCGACTCTTTTTTCTAGTTGTTGAGCAATATATTCAGCTAGTAAAAAAGCATCAGCGTCTACGCGTTCAACTTCAACAACGTTTATTCTAACTTGCCTTGTTTTATCACCTATAGTTTTTTGAATGCCAGATCTTAATTCTTCAATACCACTTCCTTGTCTTCCAACTATAACTCCTGGTCTTGCTGTTTTTAATTCAAGTTCCAGTTGGTCAGCTTTTCTTGCTATTAAGACATCGCTAATTCCTGCTGCTCCATATTTTTTTTGTATAAAGGTACGAATTTTAAAATCTTCTTGGAGGAGAATTGGATATGTTTTAGAAGTAGCAAACCACTTAGAGCGATGCTCTTGTGTAATTCCTAATCTTAGTCCAGAAGGATGTATTTTATGTCCCATTAGTTTTGTACCTCCGCATTAGTTTGAGTAGGAGCAGACTCAACAGAAATACTGATGTGGCAAGTCTGTTTTTTAATTGAAAAAGCTCGACCTTGAGCTCTGGGTCTATACCTTTTCATTACTGGACCACTATTAGCCCATGCAGAGGAAATAACTAGGGTAGATGGATCCATTCCAAGATTATGTTCTGCATTAGCAACAGCAGATCTTAGAACTTTAGTAATGGGGTCTGTAGATCTGTAAGGCATAAATTCCAACATAATCAATGCATCTCTATAAGATCTACCCCTTATCTGATCCAAAACTCTTCTCACTTTAGAGGCTGATCCGCGAACATAATTCCCATGAGCAATTGCTGTTTTTGTTGTTTCAGGTGTTTTTGTCATGATTTTGCTCCTCTCTTATCTCTTATATGACCTCGGTAAGTGCGTGTAGGAGCAAATTCACCGAGTTTATGACCAATCATTTGTTCAGTAATAAATACTGGAATGTGAGTCTTGCCATTATGTACAGCGATTGTGTGACCGATCATTAAAGGTAAAATCGTAGAGGATCTTGACCAAGTTTTGATAACAGACTTGTCATTATCGGTATTTTGTTTTTCTACCTTCTTGAGCAGGCTATCTGCTATAAAAGGTCCTTTTTTTAGTGAACGTCCCATAATTATGTAATAGAAATTGAAATAATAAATGAAGTAATCAAGAGTCTCTTCCTCCTCTACTCCTCTTAGAAACGCGACGGCGTCTTCGAACAACTAATTTATTACTTGGTTTGTTCTTTTTACGTGTCTTTAGTCCAAGAGCTGGCTTACCCCATGGAGTAACTGGGCCTGCTCTACCAATTGGTGCTTTTCCCTCTCCTCCTCCATGTGGATGATCACATGGGTTCATTACACTACCTCTTACTTGAGGCCTTCTTCCAAGCCATCTTCTTCTTCCTGCTTTACCTAAGCTAGTATTTCTTATTTCAGAATTACCTACTTCACCAAGAGTTGCGTAGCATTCTTTTCTTACAAGTCTTACCTCAGTAGATGGGAGTTTTAAAGCAACATAATCTCCTTCTTTTGCCATAACTTGAGCACTAGCTCCTGCGGATCTAACCATTTGAGCACCCCTACCTGCGTATAACTCAACACAATGAACACTAGATCCTAATGGCATAAAAGAAAGCGGCATTGCATTTCCATCTTCAATTGGAACACTTTCTCCAGAAATTACATTTTGTCCGACTTTTACTCCTGCTGGAGCGATAATATATCTTTTCTCTCCATCTTCGTAAAATAAAAGTGCCAACCTTGCATTTCTATGAGGATCGTAGTGTATAGCTGCAACTTTAGCATTGATATTTCTTTTATCTCTTCTAAAGTCGACCAATCTATATTGCCTTTTGTGACCACCTCCACGATGACGACAAGTTATAACTCCACGATTATTCCTGCCTTTAACTCTATGTTTTGAAACTATTAGTGATCTTTCAGGTTTTGCACTTGTGATTTCACTAAAGTCAGTAACTACTCTCTGCCTAGTGCCAGGTGTATAAGGTTTAAATTTACGTATTGCCATGATTAAAACTCCTTAAGATTCTGGAAATAGTTGGATTTTGTCTCCTTCAGCAAGACGTACAATTGCCTTTTTGACCTGAGAACGTTTACCGGAAAATTTCCCGACTCTTCTTGTTCTCCTAGGAGGATTCATAGTGTTAACTCCTATTACTTTAACACTGAACAAGGCTTCAATAGCTGCCTTTATTTGTGGTTTAGCCGCTCTATGATCTACTTCGAAAGTATATTGGTTAAGATCTAGTGCATTTGTAGCTTTTTCAGTAATAACTGGCTTTCGTATTACATCGGCTAAACGAGAATCAAATAATTTACTCATGATGCATAAACCTCCTGAATTTTATCTATTGCTGATTGACCTATTACTAATTTATTGGCATTGAGAATATCAAATACGTTTAATTGATCGGCGGCGATTAATTTTACTTTCTCAATATTATTAATGGATTTTTTTATAATATCGGAAGGGCTATCAAGAATAACCAAAACTTTATCAGTTTTTTGTATACCTAATCGAGCAAGGCCATTGATGATATCACTTGTTTTAGGCTGCTTTAAAGTAGATCCAAAATCTTCAACAGCCTTCATATCAGATACTCTAGACATAAGAGCTGTTCTAAGAGCTAATCTACGTTCCTTACGATTCATATCAAGATTGTAAGAACGCGGCTTCGGTCCAAAAATAATTCCGCCACCAGGTCTTAAGGGTGTCCTTATTGATCCTTGACGAGCTCTTCCTGTACCTTTTTGTTTGTATGGCTTTCTACCGCCCCCGCGCACTTCAGATCTTGTCAAAGTTGATGCTGTCCCTTGTCTTTTATTTGCTAGCTGTCTAAGGACTGCTCTATGGATTAAATCTGCCGAAGAAGTTTCTTTAGCAACTGCTAAATCAAGAGTAACTTTGCCTGATTTTTTACCATCCCACTTTAAAGTTTCAAGTGTTGTCATGATTTTTCACCTCCTTTTTTGCCTACAACATTATTTGGCTTAATGTTGACAATTGAGCCGGGCTTACCTGGGACAGAACCCTTTACTACAAGCAAATTCTTCTGATCATCAATTTTTAAAACTAACAATCCTTTGGTAGTTATTTGTTTTCCTCCATATCTTCCTGCCATTCTTTTCCCTGGATAAATTCTACCCGGAGTTGTTCCTGCTCCTGTAGATCCTGGTGCTCTATGATTTTTTGAACCATGACTCATAGGACCTCTGCTAAAACCATGTCTTTTCTGGTAACCTGCAAAACCTCTACCCATAGATTTGCCACTGATATCAACTTTTTGACCAACCTCAAAGTTTTTTACAGTTATTTGTTTTCCGATTTCATAAGATGAAGTTTCTTCAACCCTATATTCTTTCAAATGCTTTAAAAGTTCTTCACCTGATTTCAATAAGTGTCCCTTTTCAGGTTTGCTTAAATGCTTCTCTTTGGACAAGCCATAACCTATCTGAACGGCGGTATAACCATCCAAAGCAGTTGTTTTCAATTGAGTGACGCGGCACGGACCAGCCTCTATAAGAGTAACTGGTACCGAATTACCTTTATCATCGAAAAGTTGGGACATGCCCAATTTCTTTCCTAAAATTCCGATAGACATAAGACTAAATTAGGCTAGCTCGTAATAATTTTTCAATTATCTAAACCCTTCAGTTATGAAGGTGAAGTTAATAAAAAACAATTAGTAAGGTCGAGACTTATCTGAAATAATAGATAGTTTCTCTCGGGATAAACCCACCTGAGTTTTTTAACGAAACGCTAAAAAATGTGAAATTTTCAGAGGCTCGGCTAGCTTGCGAGCTTAAAAATTCACTGACTTATAATTGTACATCATCAAGTACCATAAAATAAAATAAAATAGAAAAAAAGGAAATTTTTATGCCATTACTTCTCTCAGGAAAAAAGTTTCATAACGATTTAAAAACTAACAAATGTCTCGCAATATTTGCTCCTCTTGAAGGTGGTTATGAAACTCGTCTTTTGAGGAGAATGAGGGCCAAAGGCTTCAAAACTTTTATAACTTCAGCAAGAGGGCTTGGAGATCCAGAAGTTTTCTTGCTCAAATTGCATGGCGTTAGACCACCTCACCTTGGTCATCAAAGTGTAGGAAGAAACGGAGCGCTTGGGGAAGTTCAACAAGTAATCCCACAAGCTTCTGAGCTATTTAATGAAAATGATAAAAATAAATTACTTTGGTTATTAGAAGGTCAAGTATTATCTCAATCTGAATTAGAGAGCTTAATAGAGATTTGCACTAACGATAATAAACTAACAATAGTTGTTGAAATGGGGGGTTCAAGAAAACTTGAATGGAAACCATTAAGTAATTATATTTTGGATGAATTTGAAAGTTAAATTGTTTGATTAAAACCAAGAATAAAAAAGATAAATGGATTAAGTTAATTTGCGGTGCCAGTAATGAAGATATTGTTGCCATTGAAGATTTATGTGCAATTTATACTGCTGCTGGTGTCGACTACATAGATGTTGCAGCAGAAGAATCTATAGTTTATGCAGCAAAAAAAGGAATCGGTTGGGCACAAAAAGTCTTTAAAAACTCCCCTGGATTAATGATAAGTATTAGTGATGGTAATGATATCCACTTTCGAAAAGCAAAATTTGATCCTTTAAAATGTCCCTCTAGTTGTCCAAGACCATGCGAAAAAGTATGCCCCACCTTTGCAATTGATAATTTCGGAATTAAAGAGAGTAAATGTTATGGATGTGGAAGATGTTTAAATAGTTGTCCTCTAAGTCTAATTAGTGAATATGAATATAATTTGTCAAAAAATGATTTAGCATCAACACTTCAAAAAATAAGGCCTAATGCAGTAGAAATTCATACAGAAATCAATCGCCTAGATTCTTTTACAAAAGTTGTAAGTATCCTTAAAAGTTCTGGAATAAAATTAGACAAGATATCTATTAGTTGTGGATTAAATCAATCTTTCAAAAAAGCCCAAGAGCCCGAAGATCTTTTGAAAGCTCTTTGGGAAAGATATGAAATTCTGAATGAGCTAGATATTCCCCTTATTTGGCAACTAGATGGAAGGCCAATGTCTGGAGATCTTGCTCCTACAACAAGTAGAGATGCTGTTAAGTTGTTTGAAAGAATCGGTTCAGATCTTCCACCAGGATTAATTCAATTAGCAGGAGGAACAAATGAGAAAACTCATGAATTGTTGAATTCAAACAATCTCCCAGATGGAATAGCATTTGGAAGTGCTGCAAGAAAAATTATGCTGCCCCTTATTGAATTTGCTCACAAAAATAACAAAAAACTCTATGAGTATCCTGAAATAATGGGTTTGGCGATCAAAAAAGCTCAGAAATTTCTAGAGCCATGGAAATCGAGCTCATTCAAATAATATTTTTATTTTTCAAAAC
Source organism: uncultured Synechococcaceae cyanobacterium (assembly GCA_902578445.1). GTDB lineage: Bacteria > Cyanobacteriota > Cyanobacteriia > PCC-6307 > Cyanobiaceae > Prochlorococcus_A. Next base: position 5,521 of record CACHDC010000031.1, on the reverse strand, counting down.
TAGCGCCATGTTTATAAAAAATTTGTATTTTTTGGATAGAAAAAAATCTTCTCATGTATTAAAATGAAATTTCAATGGGCCGTCGCCAAGTGGTAAGGCATCGGGTTTTGGTCTCGACATTCCTAGGTTCGAATCCTAGCGGCCCAGTTCTAATATTCAATTGGTGTCTTCTCAAAAAATTTTTCTATTTGATTTTGATGGAGTAATAGTTGATGGAATGCAAGAATATTGGCATAGCTCCTTGCTGGCTTGTGAAAGATATTTAAATTCACCCAACATCACTATTGATCAAAAACTTTATCAAGGAGTACCAAATTCTTTCAAAGAAATTAGGCCTTGGGTTAAATATGGTTGGGAAATGATTCTAATTGTTCACGAAATTATAAAAACAGAAAATCCATTAAAAAGTGATAATAAAGATGATTTCATTAATAATTATCATCAAAATTGCCAGAGGATATTAAATGAAAATTCTTGGACAGCAGAAGATATACAAAAAATGCTAGATAAGTCTCGCAAGTACCAAATTGATAAAGATTTTAAATCGTGGGTAAATTTACATAAACCTTTTTTTGAAATTATAAATTTTATGAAAGAATTAAGCAAAAGAGGAATAAAAACTGGAGTCATAACAACTAAAGGTAAAATATTTGCAGAAAAAATTCTTAAACAATTAAATATTTTTCCAGAATTTATTTTTGGTTATGAATCAGGAACGAAAATCAAAATAGCTGAAAAACTTACACAAACTTATGAAATTTTAGGCTTTATAGAAGATAGAAAAAAAACTCTAATCGATATTAAACAAAATTCAGAAACTTCTCACATTCCATGCTTCCTAGCTGATTGGGGATATTTGAAAGAATCAGATAAAAATAAGTTTTGTAATGAAATCAAATTATTAAAATTAGGAAACCTTAGAGAATTAGTTGCAATTTAAAGATAATCAGCTAGAGTACAGGTGTACTATAGTTTTTTATTTATGAAGTTTGGTTTAAATAAAAATTTCCAAATTTAGAATAATTACAAGAACTTTAACCGATAGATCAAACAATGAGCCTTGAAGAAAAGAAAAAAACTGAATCAAAAGAAAAAGACAAGGCATTAAGTCTTGTCTTAGGTCAAATAGAAAGAAATTTTGGACGAGGTTCAATAATGAGACTTGGTGACGCCTCAAGAATGAAAGTAGAAACAATATCTACTGGAGCGCTCACCTTAGATTTAGCATTAGGAGGAGGCTATCCAAAAGGAAGAGTAGTAGAAGTTTACGGACCAGAAAGTTCAGGAAAAACTACATTAACGCTTCACGCGATTGCGGAAGTCCAAAAAAATGGAGGAGTAGCAGCATTTGTAGATGCTGAGCATGCACTCGATCCAGTTTATGCTGCCTCTTTAGGTGTTGATGTTGAAAATTTGTTAGTTTCACAGCCAGATACTGGTGAAATGGCTCTAGAAATAGTTGACCAACTTATAAGATCGAGTGCGGTAGATCTTGTAGTTGTTGACTCGGTCGCAGCACTAACCCCAAGAGCCGAGATAGAAGGAGAGATGGGAGATCACGTAATTGGAAGCCAAGCAAGGCTAATGAGCCAAGCAATGAGGAAAATAACAGGAAATATTGGCAAATCTGGATGTACGGTAATATTCCTGAATCAATTACGCCTAAAAATTGGCGTTACATACGGCAATCCAGAAACAACCACAGGAGGTAATGCATTAAAATTTTACGCCTCAGTAAGACTTGATATCAGAAGAATTCAAACTCTTAAAAGAGGTACTGAGGAATATGGCATAAGAGCAAAAGTGAAAGTAGCAAAAAACAAAGTTGCACCACCATTTAGAATTGCAGAATTTGATATTCTCTTTGGGAAAGGTATTAGTACAACAGGATGCTTATTAGATTTAGCAGAAGAGACTAATATCATCATAAGGAGAGGTGCTTGGTATAGTTATGAAGGAGAAAATATTGGACAAGGAAGAGATAATACAATTATTTGGCTTGATCAAAACTTAGAAATCAGGAATAAAGTAGAATCTATGGTTAAAGAGCAATTAACAGAAGGAACTGAAGTCAGTTCTAATTCAATGAAATCATTAAATAGCAATCCTGCTAATACAATCGCTGTTAATGATATAAAAACAGTAGCTTAGATTTATAAAGAATCAGCTAAAGTCCACCACCCAGCAGCAGGGCCTATAAATCTTACTACAATCCATAAGATTACTAACCCTCCGATTCCAAACCAACTGGCCTTAATACTTAATTTAATTAGGTTATCTCTTTGATTGATTGTAAAGGGAAGCCATTCAAATAATCTTGGAGACTCATCAATTTTAGTTTTAGTATTATTTTTTTTTGGAGGTAAACCAAGTGTTTTACGTCTTTTTGCTTCTCCCATATTTCTTTAGTTATTTACAAAATCATAACCTAATCAAAAGGTAGCATATAGTTAATTTGTTTTGAGGGTTGAATGTTTTGCAAAAGTAATCTTCCCCAGTTTCTTTTATTTGCTCTTCCATCTAGGATTATTAACTTACCTGAATTTCTTCTTAAAGGAGAAATAGATCTTTCAAGTTTAGTTCTAGCTTGAGGAAGAAAGAAGTCTCTAAACCAATCTTGAGAAAGCTTCTTTTTATGAGAGACAGTAATTGCATTAATGGGTTCTGACATATTCGGAATCGGAAGTAAAGGAATGATAATTTGTTCTGGAATTTGAATTAAATAAGAATTCATAATCCACCAGTCAAAACTAGAGCAAAGGATTTCATTTCTACCTGAGGGAATTGTCTCTAGCAATACTCTCTTCCCGTAATTAGAAGCTAATTCTGTAGCAAGATTAGTTTTTAAATCAATATCATCAGACAACACTAAAGTTAAACCCTTTCTAAAAAGTATTAACTTTTTGCATTTGTCCAAGATTGAATTGGTAAAAAGAGGATTATTAGGAAGCAACTGTTTAGAGGGTATATATAAAGAAATCTTTTTCTCTTCAAAATTACTCTTAAAATTAATAACCAAGTCAATATCTAAACTATGCTTTTTAAAATACATTTGGAAAAAATTATCTTTTCTCAATGCTGATAAAAAAACAAATTTATTATTTGAAAAAAATTCCTTAATTTGAAAAAGTTCATCTATTGGCTGTAAATACAAATTCCAATCTAAATTTGTATCGTTTAACTTTGCCCAGCATGCCCAACCTTGAGATAATGCTTTGTTGACGCTTAAAAATTTATCAGAAAAAAAAGAATTTTCATGAAAAAAGTTTGACAAGAAACTAATTTCTTTTTCATCTAAATTGATATAACTATTTCCTAAGACCTTTCTCAAGAAGAACTTTTTCTTCAACGAATCATATACTTTTATAAATTTTTGATTGATTAATTCAAATTCTTTAGAATTTTTTGTCCAATCCTTTTTAAGTAAAGAAATCCTAAAATGATTTTTTAAATCCTGTTTTATATCCTCAATTCCTGAATAAACTATTCGATGATTTCTAAGATTACGAGAATTGGGATCATTAAGAAAATTTTCGATAGTTATCAAGTGAACATGATGATTTGCAAAAATAAATTGATCATTTTTCAAAATAAAATTAAAACCTAGATTTTTCAATGAATCAATATGAAATTTGCTTATAAATTGGATTTTTTCTTTAGATAAAATAAAAGTTGAATTCTCTTCCTTTAAAAATAAAGAAATCAAAATTGGAGGTAACCAATCATGGCTAGAGAAAATTTCTGAATTAATTAGATAGGTAGAATCATTTTCAATACATTTGGAAACTATCCTCCCAAAAGAATATATATGCTCCCAATTAATACTTTGATCTCTCAAAAAATTTTTCAAATATTGATGACTTAAAATTTCAAGCATTTATAATTAATTTAATTTCAAAAACATGCAAAATTTATGAACCTAATATACAAAAAATTGGTATCAATAAAAGAGGGTCTTGAATTAATTAATTTATGAAAATTGGAATAGTAGGATTAGGATTAATTGGTGGTTCTTTAGGATTAAAACTCCAAAGTTTAAATCATACAATTTATGGAATAGTAAATAATGAATTTAATGAAAAAAAAGCTAAGGATAAAAAACTTGCAAATTTTGTTAGCTGTGATCTGAGCTTATTAAAAAAATGTGAGCTAATAATTTTGGCATTGCCTATCAAAGATTTGATCAGTCCGTCCCAACAATTAGTAGCATCAATACCTCAGGAAACAATACTAACTGATGTAGGGTCTGTAAAAGAACCAATTGTAAATACATGGGAAAATTCACATCCTCTATTTATTGGATCTCATCCAATGGCAGGCACAGAAAAAAAAGGAGTTGATTCAGGTTTTGAAGATCTTTTTAAAAATGCAAAATGGATTATTACCCCAACACAAAATAGTGATTTAAATTCAGTCAGAACTATTTCCGAGCTCATAAAATCAATGGATTGTGAAATTTGCCAAGCTTCGCCAAAAGAGCATGATAAAGCAGTATCTCTAATTTCTCATTTGCCTATATTTTTAGCTTCTGCCCTCATAGAAACTGCGCAAACAAAAAATAATCAATCTTTATTAGATCTCTCGCAAAAATTAGCTGCTACAGGATTTGCTGACACTTCCAGAGTTGGCGGAGGCAATGAACAACTAGGCCTAGATTTAGCTATTAATAATCAGATTAATGTTTTAAATTCCATAAATAATTTTAAAAATAAGCTGAATATACTGGAATCTCTTATTAAAGAAAAAAATTGGGATTTACTTTCTAAAAAACTTGCTGAAGCAAAAGAAAACAGACAAAATTTTATAAACTAAAATTTTCTATACCTTTAGAAGCTAAAATTTGCCTTGAAACCATTAATGCAGACTGACTAACACCTGCAGTCCCCTCTCCTGGATAAATCGAATCTCCACATAACCATAAACCTTCAAAAGGTGTCCTACTTGATAATCCAAATAAACCAAAAATATCTGGATTTTGACCAAGCCCGCCTACTATTCCATTAGGTCTTTTTGTCCATTTTTCAAAGCCCAATGGAGTTGCTAATTCTCTATGTAGCCATTTTTCAGGATCAATATCAAATTGACTTTCCAATTCAAGGGATATTTTTTTCATGAAACCATTTTTTTTCTTTAAGTAAGTTTGTTTATCTAGATCAAACCAATCTTTAGTTTTCGTAAAGATACTTGCAATTAATGTAACCTCACCTTTTGGCGCTCTTCCATCACCATCATCACTAATTGATACAAATAACGAACAAAATTCTTTTGAAACAAATTGATAATGATTGGAGAATGTTTTTTTAATATTTTCCTTTTTTAATGCTGAATAAAAAACTACAGCTCCACTTGGATCAGGCAAATTATTAAGTCGATTTTTATAATTTTTTTTTCTTTCCAAAGGATCTTTCAAATGCTTGAGCAAAGATTGTGGAGGTGCGGTATAAATCACATCTTTTGCTTGATAAATAAATGATTTTTGTTTCGAATTAGCAGATAGTTGCCAACACATATTTACGTCGTC
>CACHDC010000030.1 GCA_902578445.1 uncultured Synechococcaceae cyanobacterium | reverse complement strand
ACTAAAATCGCCACCATTAATTTCTATGGGAGATGCCCCTGACAAGCCTGATCCTAAAGGTTTTATTAACTTATCAAAAAAGCTTCTAGCAGATAAATTCGGCGAATCAAATATTCCTATTGCATACGTAGGAGATACTATTGCAGATATAAATACAGTTATAAATGCCAGAAAAGAAATACCATCTCAGAAATTCATAAGTATAGGAATAGCTCCCCCTCATTTACATTTAAATTCTCGATTAAAAGAACGTAATTCTTACGAAACAAATCTTAGAAATGCTGGCGCTGACTTGATTTTAAATTCTATTTATGAACTTCAAGATATTAATCTTGACTTGTTTTAAAAATTATAAATTAAAAAATTTCTTAATTAATTACGGAGAGGGAGGAAATCGGACAGGAAATATTTGGCAACGCTAGGCAACCATAGGCAACGTTAGACAATCAAATTTATAAATTTTTATTTTTCTCACAACATTCCTCACAACAAAAATATTTAAAGGAAATTGATAAATTTTATTTTTTTTCGTGAGGCAATATTATCGCCGCAGCAAAATAAATAAGAACTGGTATTCCAAAACTAAAACAACAAGCAATTAAAAAAACAATTCGCCATCCATTTGCTTTACCAATTCCAGATAATTCTAGTCCTTTGAAAACGCCGTAAAGCCATCTTCCATTTTTTGGACGAATAATCTTTGACATAAATAAAAAATACCTCTATCTCTTTTAACTTATTAAATTAAAATATCAACAATTAGGACATCATATTCAGCAAAAGTAATCTTTCCTCACAACATTTATCTGCAAAAGCATTACTATTACTTGAGAAAATAAAAAGCGAAAATTATTAGCCTCACAACATAGCTCACAACATTATTTGGTGAATTATGGCATTGTGAGCTAGTCATAGGCTTAATAAATTATCAATATCCCCTGCTATTACTTAATTTTTAATTTCCTGACAACCTCAGGCAACAAATTGGGACGGAGAGGGAGGGATTCGAACCCTCGACAAAAGTTACCTCCTGTAACTCCTTAGCAGGGAGCCGCTTTCAACCACTCAGCCACCTCTCCAGTTCTTATACATTATCAATTTTTTTGCAAACATTCAAAATTATTTATTTAATCGAAATGTCTAATCAACTTGAACTCTTGGCAATCTATTTTTAAAAGAACAAAGAATTTCCCAAGGAATAGTATTAGATTCCCTTGCCCAATCAATAGGAGAAATTGTTTTATCCCCATCAGATCCTAGTAATACCATCGTACTGCCAACTTTAATTTCATCTGAACCTGTAATATCCACCATCATTTGATCCATAGTTATCGATCCCACTTGGGGATAAAGTTTATTTTTAAAGATAACTTTTATCTTACCTGAGAGATTTCTCGGGACTCCATCTGCATAACCAATACTTAAAACAGCTAACTTAGTTTTTCTAATACTCACAAATTTCCCTCCATAACTTACTCTTACACCTTGATCAATAACTCTTATAAAAGCTACTTTGACCTTCAAAAATAAAGCTGGTTTAAGACATAAATTTTTATCTATTTTTGCTAGAGGACTATATCCATACATAGAAAGTCCAACTCTTACCATATGAAAATGAAAATCTTTATTGAGAAGCATGCCTGCAGAATTTGCCAAATGAATCATGATATTTTGATTACTATCAACGTTAATTTGCTTTAACAATTTCTTAAACTTAAATCTTTGTAATTGAGTACTGCTTTTGGGATCTAATGAGTTATCTTCATCTGCAGATGATAAATGACTATATATTCCTTCTATTAAAATGTTTTCAAAAGATTTTATTTTTTCAAATTCTTTAATAAACTCATTAGATTCAAATCCTAATCTTGACATTCCAGTATCAACCTTAAGATGTAAAGAAAATTTCAACCCAAACTGCTTACCAATATTATTGCAAATTAAACACTCTCTAAGACTACTGATAGTAGGCATAAGATCATTTTGAAAGGCTATTATTAGATCCTTCTTCGTATATAGATTTCCCAAAACAAGAATTGGTTTTTTAACTCCAAAAGAACGAAGTTTAATCCCTTCTTTTAAAGTGGCAACTCCCAACTGCGAAGCTCCTCCTTTGATTGCATATTCTGATACTACTTTTGAATCATGTCCATATCCATCAGCTTTAACAACTGCCATAAATTGACAACTTTTACTTAATTTAGATCTTAAGTGCCTTACATTTTTTTCTATTGCTTTACCATTGACTTCGATCCATGCTCTTTGTTTTGGATCTATATCTTTATCAAAATTTGGATATTTATCTACAATAAATCGCTGATTTGTTTGCCTAATTTGCATTTACTTTGCACAATTATATGCGCTTATTGGAATATACAGTTAGCATGACATGTAAATTGTATTTTGGCATGGGCCAGACTCTAGTTTTAAATGCATCTTATGAACCTTTAAACATCACTTCTTGGCGAAGAGCTGTAATTTTGATGATCAAAGGTAAAGCAGAAAGCTTAGAGGAAGATAAATCATATTCAATACATTGTGGAAGAAAATTGCCTACTGTTATAAGACTTCGTTATTACGTCAAGGTACCTTTTAGAGAGGTTTCTTTAACAAGAAAAAATATTCTTCTGAGAGACAATAATGCTTGCCAATACTGTAACTATAGAGGAAGTGATTTATCAATAGATCATGTTTTACCTAGGAGTAGGGGTGGAACTGATAACTGGGAAAATGTTACTACAGCATGTCTTAGATGTAATGTACAAAAAGGCAACCGTACCCCAGAAGAGGCAAATATGCCTTTAAAACGAAAGCCTTATCGTCCACTAAGTAATCTAAATTTTGAGGCTACAAGACAAATTGACTCTGGTAGGCATAAAGAATGGAGCAAATACGTAATAGGGGTTGCAATCTAAAAAATAAAAAATTAATTTACTTCATTGTTAAAATCTTCCATCATTCTCTTTTGTTCTTGTGCTATACATGCATCAATTACTTCATCTAATTGACCAGCGAGAATTGGTTCAAGAGAAAAATTTGTGCCCAATCTATGATCAGTTGTCCTGTTATCTTTAAAATTATATGTTCTAATTTTTTCGCTCCTATCACCTGTTCCAACCTGAGAGAGCCTCTGTGATCTCTCTTTGGCATTAGCTTCTTTTAATTGAATTTCAAATAATTTAGCCCTTAAAATTTCCATTGCTCTTTCACGATTTTGCAATTGCGATCTCTCTTGAGTACAAAAAACGCGTATTCCAGTGGGCTTATGGAGAAGATCAATAGCAGTCTCTACCTTGTTAACATTCTGTCCGCCTGCACCTCCTGATCTTGCTGTACCAACCTCTAAATCGGTTGGATCAATTTTAACCTCAACAGGATCAGCCTCCGGCATGACTGCAACTGTAGCAGTAGAGGTATGAACTCTACCTTGGGATTCAGTAGCTGGAACTCTTTGCACTCTATGCACACCAGCCTCAAACTTAAGTTGACTATATACAGAATCGCCTTTAACGGATATAACTAACTCTTTGAATCCACCCATATCTGACTCAGAAGCACTAACAGGTTTTACGGACCATCCAATTTTTTGCCCATATCTTTCATACATTCTTGCTAGATCACCCGCCCATATACAAGCCTCGTTGCCTCCAGCACCGGCCCTAATTTCTAACATTACACTTCTCTCATCTCTTGGATCTTTTGGTAAAAGAGCGATTGTGGTTTTTTGAATAAGTTCGTTCTTAAATTCCTCAAGGTTAGTTATCTCTTCATTAATTAAAGCTTCCATCTCTTTATCATTTCTATTCTCTTTCAGTAAATTTTTTGAATCTGCAATTTCCTTATCAGTATCAATTAATTTATTAAAATCCATAACCAAAGGTTCCAATTTTGACCTTTCTCTTGCTATTGATTCTAATTTTTTAGGATCATTAGCTATATCAGGATCTGCTAGCTGTACTTCCAAATTTTCAAAACTTTCTGCAGCAGTTTTCAACCTTTTAATTAATGTTGAGTATTCCAATTGAAATTGTGCTTAATTTTTGAAAATTTTATTTTTTAGTATCTTTTTCTTCTTTTTGCTCTTTTGATGAATCTGCATCTGAATTAGCTGAACCCATTCCATATTTTTTCATAAACCTATCAACCCTACCTTCTGTATCAAGAATTTTCTGTGTTCCAGTAAAGAAGGGATGATTACCACTCCATACATCGACATGCAGCTCCGGCTGAGTTGAGCCAGTCGTCATTACAACTTCTCCATTACAAATAACTTTTGCATCTGGATACCATTTTGGATGAATTTCTGATTTTGGCATGATTTAATAAATTCCTTTAACGTTTAGAGAATTGAGGAGCTTTTCTTGCTTTTTTAAGTCCATATTTTCTTCTTTCTTTAGCTCTAGGATCTCTACTTAGATGTCCTTCAGTTTTAAGGGGTTTCCTATTGTCAGGAGATAATTCGCAAAGTGCTCTTGCTGCTCCTTGCTTGATAGCGTCTGCTTGACCAGTTAATCCACCACCAAAAACATTTACCAGAATATCATAAGAATTTTCAAGACCTAATGTTTGCAAAGGAGCTTTTATTGAATTTAAGTGCAAAGGATTAAAGTTTAAGTAATCATCTCCAGAACGACCATTAATTTTTATTAGTCCATTACCTGGAATCAAACGAACTCTAGCTACTGAAGTTTTTCTTCTTCCAGTTCCCCAATACACAGCTTTGTTTTTTATTTGACTATTCATTTTAATAAATTAACTATTTAATAATACAGGATTCTGAGCAGCATGAGGATGATCAGCACCTTTATAGACTTTAAGTTTTTTAAATTGCTGTCTTCCTAGAGAGTTATGTGGCAGCATACCCTTAACAGCTTGCTCGATAATTCTTTCAGGAATTCTTTCTTGAAGAGACTCAAATTTTTCAATTTTCATTCCTCCTGGTCTCCCAGAATGTCTTCTATAAAACTTTTGTGATGCTTTTTTTCCTGTTACCTCTACTTTTTCGGCATTTACTACAACGACAAAATCTCCCGTATCTAAATGAGGAGTAAATGTTGGTTTATTCTTACCTCTTAATACAGTTGCAATTTCTGTAGCAAGTCTCCCAAGCGTCTTATCTTTTGCGTCGACTAAAAACCAATTTCTTTCAATGGTTTCTAAAGATGGAGTAATTGTTTTATTCATTTACCAAATTTATGCAAATAAATTTAAAGTTAGTCTTAAATTCTACCTTATTGGATGATTAATAAACAACATTTTCGAATGATTTTCACAAAATATTCGCTTAATTAAACTTTATTTAAGAAAAACCCTTAATCAAAAATACAGGAAAAAAATCATTGTTATTAGTCTTTTTAAAAACATTTTCTTTATAAACAGAATTTACAAAACATAATCCTTTAGCTGGAGCAGATTCTTTAACATCATTTTTCTTTTTGTTTACCCACCTATCTGTAAAAATTTCTGGCGATATTTTTTTCTCTCCAACTAACACTAGTTGTCCAATAATTAAACGGACCATTCCATATAGAAAACCAGTAGCTTTAATATCGACTAAAATCAAATCTTCTACCCTTTTAATATCTATATTTTTTATATTTGTAATAGAATTTGTCCTGTTACTTCCACTTTTCTGAAAAGCAAAAAAGTCATGTTCTCCTACCATTGTCTTGGATGCATTTAACATTAAAACCTCATCTAATACTTTTTGATATCTATGCCATGACCAACTATTGATAAACAAGTTAGGGAATTTACTATTATTAATGACATATCGATAATGTCTATACATTGCTGAATAGCATGAATGCCAACTATTTTTAACCTCAACAGATTCCAAGATCCTAATTGTTGAAGGTAAAAGATTATTTAATAAATCAGAATAACTATTCCCTGGAATAACACAATCAATATCAAAGTGTACTACTTGACCTGATGCATGAACACCAGCATCAGTCCTACCCGCAGCAAAAGTTTTTACTGTATGATTTGTAATCTTTGAGAGGGCTCTGTCTAAAGTTCCTTGAACTGTAGTTGTATTTTTTTGTTTTTGCCAACCTGAATAATGAGATCCATCATATTGGACTAGTAAAGCAACCCTTTTCAAAAGTTATTTCTAGTATAAGCTCCTTTGTGACCTGACTTATACAAGCTCGATTATGGCCATCTGAGCGTTATCACCTTTTCTTGATACAGTTCTGACTATGCGTGTATAACCACCTTTTCTGTCTCCATATCTTTCTTTTGCTTTTTCAAATAATGAATGAACTAATTTCTTATCGTAAATATATCCAATTGCCCTTCTCCTAGAAGCTAAACTCCCCTCTTTAGCGAGTGAAATCATTCTTTCAGCTTCATTTCTTAAAGCTTTTGCCCTAGCTTTTGTTGTCGTTACTCTACCTTCCCTAATTAATTGAGTAGTTAAACCTCTAAGAAGTGCTTTCCTCTGGTCAGCAGGTTTACTTAATAATGGAATTCTAAGTTGGTGTCTCATAAGCTTAAAAATTGTTAAACAGATGTTCTGCTTTGTGGAATAGAAATACCGATGCGTTCAAGAGCCTCAATAACCTCATCGGCAGATTTAGAGCCAAAGTTCTTAATTTCAAGAAGATCTTCATAGCTGAAGCCCATTAAATCCGAAACCGAGTTTACTTGCGCCCTTTTCAAACAATTATATGCTCTAACGGACAAGTTTAGTTCCTCAAGAGGTATTTGAGCCTCGGGAGATGGTTCAGGTTCTTCAGGAATTTCCTCAACCATTGTTACAGTAGCGAGGGGTTGAAAGAGTTCTATTAACTGATTTGCAGCTTCAGCAATAGCATCGTCAGGACTTGTTGAACCATCAGTTACTACCTCCATTTTTAATCTTTCTCTTCCTGTTCCGCCTTCTGCTACAGCAGTTTCATCAATCGAAAAATTTACTCTCTTGACTGGCATAAATACAGCATCAATTTGAAGTAAATCAATAGCAGTTGTCTCTTCACTCTTGCGGTCCACGGGTCTATATCCAATACCTCTTTCAACATGAATTTCTAACTCTAGTTTATGACCGTCCTGAATTGTTGCGATAGGTTTTTCGCCATCAACAATTTCAACTTGTGAGGAAAATTGAATGTCATTCGCCTTCACCTCCATTGGACCGCTCGCTACTAATCTGCCAATTTCGAGCTCTGGATTAGAACTATTTATTGATAGTTGCTTGCAGTTCAGAAGAATATCTAAAACATCTTCTCTAACTCCAGGGATAGTAGCATATTCATGATTAATTCCTGCTATTCTTACTGCAGTCACTGCACTCCCTTCTAGTCCTCCCATAAGGACTCTTCTAAGAGAATTACCCAAAGTTGTAGCTTGTCCCCTTTCAAGAGGGCCAATTAAAAAAGTTCCTGTTTGGGAGCGATCATCTGCTATTTGATGGTCGATTCTGTCAATCTGGTATTGCAACACGGAAAATAATGAGGTTAAGAGTTTTTTTTTTGGGGGGGGGTTGAGAATGGTTAAAAACTAAACGCGTCTTCGTTTAGGTCTTCTACATCCATTATGAGGTAATGGAGTTACATCTCTTATTAGAGTTATTTCTAATCCGGCCACTTGTAAAGCTCTTATGGCCGTTTCCCTACCTGCGCCAGGACCTCTAACTAATACTTCTATTTGTCTCATGCCCTGATCAAGTGCTCTTCTAGCTGCAGCTTCGGCAGCTGTTTGAGCAGCAAATGGCGTACCTTTCCGTGCACCTTTAAATCCACTTGCGCCTGCAGAAGACCAAGAAATTACATGACCAGAAGTATCAGTAATTGAGACGATAGTATTATTAAATGTGCTTTGGATATGTACCACACCATTAGGTACATTACGTTTGGATTTTTTTGAACCTGTTTTTTTTGCTGTAGCTGCCATGATGTTTTAATTTAGTACTTCAATTTGTAAATAAAATTAGTTAATTATTTTTTTCTTCCAGCAACTGTTTTCCTCGAACCCCGTCTTGTTCTTGCATTGGTTCTAGTTCTTTGACCTCTTACTGGAAGACTCATTCTATGTCGTCTTCCTCTTACACATCCTATATCTTGAAGACGTTTTAAAGCCATTCCCTCTTTTCTTCTCAAATCCCCTTCTAAAGTAAATTCTTCGGAAGCGCCTCTAAGTTTTTGCACATCAGAATCAGAAAGGTCTTTGACTCGAGTATCTGGGTTTACACCCGTATTAGCAAGAATTAGCTTAGATCTCGTTAAACCAATTCCATAGACGTATGTAAGTGCAATTTCAATTCGCTTTTCGCGAGGTATGTCAATTCCTGCAATCCTGGCCACGTGTTTTGAATAAGTAAAGGTTTGAATTTAAGGGTTGAAATTTAACCCTGACGCTGTTTATTGCGAGGTCTTTTCTTGTTAATAACATAGATTTTACCTCTTCTCCTCACGATCTGATCGTCAGGACTAATTTTTTTGACTGAAGATCTGACCTTCATAGGGGTTTAACAAATAAAACGTTAATACTATATTCTACATCATCATCAAGCCATTTTTTGTTTGATATCAGAGGAAATGGTTTTTAAATCTCTATCAGCATCAATATATTCTAACAATGAGAGATCCTTAAAATATTGAATTAATGGTTCTGTAGTTTTTTTATAAATATCAACTCTTGTTCTAATTGTCTCTTCCGTATCATCTTTTCTCCCTCTTAAAAGCAAACGTTTAATTAGCACTTCTTCTGGAATATCTAAATAAAAAACTAATTCCAAAGGTTGATTTATTTCATTCAAAACTTCATTCAATGAATTTGCTTGAGATAAATTTCTTGGGTAACCATCTAGAATCCAACCACTATTATCCTTGACTAAATTTTGTCTAACAATCTTTAATACAAGTTCATCACTAACAAGTTCCCCGCGATTCATAATATCCTTTACCTGAATACCCAGGGTAGTATTCATTTCGATTTCTTTTCTTAATAATTCACCAGTGGAAAGGTGTAAGTAAGAATTAGTTTTACTTAGCAATTCCGCTTGAGTCCCTTTCCCTGCTCCAGGAGCTCCTAAAAATAGTAAATGTTTCTTCATTACTTGTTAATTAGTCCCTCATACCTTTGCGAAATAACATAAGTTTTAATTTGCTTAGCGGTATCTATAGCAACACCCACAAGAATAAGTAATGATGTTGCTCCTAAACCTTGAAAGGTCTGAACATTTGTAGCTCTTTCTACTGCAGCTGGGATTATGGCTACTGAACCCAGAAATAATCCTCCCAATAAAGTCAACCTATTTTGTATACCTGATAGGTAGTTTGCTGTATTAGTTCCTGGTCTAACTCCTGGTATCGCAACTCCTCCTTTCTTTAAATTTGAAGCTACATCAACTGGATTGATAGTAAGAGATGCATAAAAATAGGAGAAACCCAAAATCAAGGAGAAGAATGTAAGAGCATATGGCCACGGATTAGAAGATCCTGGATTTAAACTACTGGCCAACTTGATTAAGACTGGATTGCCCGTAACATTTGCAATAGTTATAGGTAGAAAGATTAAAGCAGATGCAAATATGATAGGCATAACTCCTCCTGCATTTAGTTTTAAAGGTAAATAACTTTGCCTTGTAGGAAGTAGTGTTGAATTTCCTATCTGCCTTTTTGCACTAACAATAGGAATGCGTCTTGCTCCCTCTTGGACAAAAATGATCCCAACTATTGTCAGTAAAAATACTCCAAGTAAAACTGCTATACCTAAAACATCTGCTCTATCACCAGTTTGAGCTTTTTCAATGGTTGAACTTAGAGCCTTAGGTAAAGTCGAAACAATATTCAAAAAAATTACCAGTGAAGCTCCTTGACCTATCCCTTTCTCCGTAATAATTTCACTAAACCACATTACTAACATTGAGCCAGTAACCAAGGCAATGGAGGTTTGCAAGACAAATGTAGTTTCACTTATCCCCTCAATAGCATATTGTCTGAGAATTAAGGAAAAAATTATACTTTGCAAAAAAACCCCATCCTAATGAAACATATCTAGTTATTTGAGCAATTTTTCTTCTTCCCGCCTCTCCTTCATTTTTTTGTAAGTCTTCAAGCACAGGTAATGAAGCTGTGAGAAGCTGAATAATAATTGATGCGTTAATAAAGGGAAGTATGCCTAATGCGAATATTCCTAAGGTCGAAATTCCTCCTCCAGTAAAAATATCTAAAAAACCTATTAATTGCCCCCCTTGATCTATAAAACTTTTAAAAGCGACCCTATCAATACCAGGCATAGGGATGTATATACCAAGTCTTACTAAAAGGAGAAGACCTAAAGTAGTTAAAACTCTACTCCTTAACTCTTTATTTAAAAATAATTGGGAAAGTATTTCAGAAGCGCTAGGATTTCTACTTTTGTTGACAAACATTTTGAAGCTTACCTAAATTTTTAGTAAATTTATTTATTGTTTATAAGCTCGCAGGATCCACCCGCATCCTCAATTTTTTGTTTTGCAACTTTTGTAAATGCATGAGCTTGGACTTTTAGTTTCACATTAATTTTTCCATTACCAAGGATTTTTAAAGGAAATTTGGGCTTAAAGATCAATCCTTTCTTAACTAGTGAGTCAAGGTTAACTGTATCGTTATCTTTGAAATCATTTAATTTTTCTAAATTTATTATGGAAAAGTTCTTTTGATTAATTATTTCAAAGTGCTTTAATTTTGGAACTCTTCTATATAGAGGCATTTGGCCACCTTCAAAACCTGGACGTGTAGGTCTTCCCGAACGTGACTTTTGTCCTCTCATTCCAAAACCACATGATGCACCCTGACCAGCTGCAATTCCTCTACCCTTTCTTAATTTTTTCTTTCTCGAGCCAGAGTTTGATTTAAGTGTATTTAGTGTTGAAGTCATAATTTTAAGAATAGAGCTGTTCAAGTGAGATGCCTCTCTCCCTTGAGGCGGATTTGTGTGTTCTTAATTGAGAAAGAGCTACCATAGCAGCTCTTGCATTATTCAAAGGTGTTTTACTACCCAATCTTTTTGCTAAGACATTTTTTATGCCGGCTAATTCTAAAACTGTTCTTATTGATCCACCAGCAATTACACCTGTACCTGGTGCGGCTGGTCTAATTAGTACATTAGCAGCACCATCTCGACCTTTAGATAAAGTCGGTATTGAATTATTTGGTGTTAAGGGAACCCTTACAAGATTCTTTTTACCATCTGAAACTCCTTTTCTCACAGCTCCAATGACATCACCTGCTTTACCAACTCCAACTCCAACTTGACCTTTCTCATTACCTACAACAACAATTGCTCTAAAACTCATTTTTTTTCCACCCTTAACAGTCTTAGAAACACGTCGAATTTGAACAACTCTTTCTTGCCAATCAGAATCTCTCTCTAAATTTTTTGAATCACCTCTTCTATTTCTTTTTCGATCATTACGATTATTCTTTTTTTGTTCTACGGGCATAGCTCCAGGAACGTTATCGTTCTTGGATTGAATTTCTTGTTTTGTTGGAGTATCAGTCATAGTAAAAAATTAAGAGTTAGAATTCTAGGCCAGCTTCACGAGCAGCGTCTGCAAGTGCCTTTACTCTGCCGTGATATAAATTACCTCCACGGTCGAAAATTACTTGCTTAATACCTTTTTTTATCGCCCTCTTTGCTAATAAAGTTCCAACAATGGAAGAAGAATTACAATCAGAAGGTAATTTCTCAGATTTTTCTCTTAGTTCTTTATCAACAGTTGAAGCTGAGCAAATAGTTGTTTGAGCGCTATCATCTATAACCTGGGCATAAATATGGTTATTAGAGCGAAAAACAGACAATCTTGGACGCGTTGCATCTCCAATTAAGAATCTCCTTAATCTACTATGCCTTTTTTGGGTTTGTAATTTCCTGGAAAGTTTGGTCATTTTTTTAAATTGGAATTATTTTTTGCCAGATTTACCAGCTTTTCTGAGAATTCTCTCATCATGGTATTTAATTCCTTTTCCTTTATATGGTTCTGGAGGTCTAATTGATCTGATTTTTGCTGCTTCGTTGCCAACAATCTCCTTATCAATTCCAGATACGGTAACGTTTGTATTACTCTCAACTTTGTATGTTATACCATCAGGGGGGATCATTTCTACAGGATGACTATATCCTGCACTTACAACTAGATTTTTACCTTTTACTTGTGCTCTTGATCCAACGCCAACAATTTCTAGTTTCTTTGTAAACCCTTGAGTAACCCCTTCAACCATATTTGCAATTAAGGCTCTACATAAACCATGTCTCTGCCTTGAATGTATTTTGGTTGTAGTAGGACTTACGACAACAGTATTATCTTTCTTATCAAAACTAACTCCCTCAGGCATGAGACGTTTTAACTCACCCTTTGGACCTTTAACTGTGACTGTTAATCCATCAAAATCAACTGTAACTTTTTCTGGAATAAGTACTGGTGTTTTTCCGATTCTTGACATAATTAATTCTCCTTAATAAACATAGCAGAGGACTTCGCCGCCAATGCCTTGCTTCCTAGCATCGCGATCACTCATAACGCCTTTTGAAGTTGATATTATGGCAACTCCAAGACCTCCAAGTACTTTTGGTAAACCTCTTGTATTTTTATATATTCTCAAACCAGGTTTACTAACTCTTTGCATAGATCGGATAGTAGGAAATTTGTTTTTACCACTATATTTGAGACCTAGTATTATTTGTGATTTATAACCTTCACCTTCTTCATTAATATCAGAAATGAAACCCTCTTTTTGAAGCACTTTGGCGATACTTAAGGACATTTTTGAACCTGGGATTGTTGTGGTT
>CACHDC010000029.1 GCA_902578445.1 uncultured Synechococcaceae cyanobacterium | reverse complement strand
AATTTTTGGATTCTTTGGAATATTTCTTTTCATTTGCACCATAGTAGCTTTTATATTTAATTTTGGTTTTAAATTTCGAATAATTGGAGCAACTATCTTTTCATTATTACTTTCTTTGAGTAGTTGGGCATTTATACAAAGTTACACCGAAAACATCTTAATAGAAGGTGCAAAATATCTTCCAATTGTTTATGACAATGGGTTCGATTTGATTATTGCTAAAGCAGATGATGACTTTCCAGAAGAATCAATTGGACCAACTTTAGAACAATTATCAGAAAACTTAAGGAAAGGTAGCAGATCTGGTGCGAATGTAAAAATAAAGATAAGAAAACTTAAAAAAATTTCAGATGGGATAAGTAAACCAGTGGTTATAGGAGAAGTTCAGAAAAATGTCAAAATGAATTAGTATGTTAATCAATGAAAAGTAAACCCTTCTTAGATTTTTTACCAACTAATTTTAGACATGAGAAATCTTTTTTTATTCAAAATAATCTAACTGACTTTGAGAAATTAAGTTATCTTTCTGACCTAGATATAAATGAGATTCAGAGAAAATCTTCACTATGTACATTAAATAATCTAAAGAAAATTAGAGCTATAGCTATTTTTAAAAAAGAAATTGGAATTTCTCCACCCCAAGCATATCTACTTTTACATTGCGGTATATCTTCTATTAAATCATTATCACTATCTACTCCTTACGAATTGGAACGCAAAATTGGTAGATTAGAGAGAATTCTTAGAGTAAAATCAGAAACAGATATAAGCATTAGTCTATTAAAAGAATGGATTAAAAAAGCCAGTCAAATCGACAAATTTATTTGAAATCTTGGTTAAAAAATTTTTTTAATGTAGAATTTAGAAAAAGTTAGTGATAATGAAACCTTTATTATTTTTTTTATTTTTCTTTTCCAACACTTTATACCCTGCATTTAGTCAATCTAACTTATTGGAAAGTGTAAAAAAGAATCCAAACGAAGCAAGGAATATATGTAATAAGTTTAGAGAGTTTAATTCAAAAGGTATTTCAGCTAGTTCAGATAAAGCTATAGAGTATGTATCAAACAAAAAAAAGTTAACTCCCGTTAACGCAGAGATCTTTTCTATTTACGTCATTGGGCTGCACTGTCCAGACATTATCTAAAGCCTAAATGTCTGGTTCGAGATGGTTTGACAAGTCTCTAATACTTAAGGATGGAGTAAGACTTATATCAAGGATTTGGTTACCTAATAGTAATGGGCCATGGCCTGCATTATTGATGAGACAACCATATGGCAGGGAAATAGCTTCAACTATTACCTATTCTCATCCAGAATGGTGGGCTTCCAAAGGATATATGGTAATAATTCAAGATGTTAGAGGTATGGGTTCTTCTGAAGGAGTTTTTAATGGTTTTTCTCAAGAAGCAAGCGATACTACAGAAACACATGAATGGGTAAGGTCTCTAAAAGAATGTAATGGAAAACTTGGCTTATATGGTTTTTCATATCAAGGATTTACTCAACTAACTGGTGAATTAAATTCAAAGCCGCCCGATTGTTTATCTCCAGCAATGACCGGGATGAATATTAAGGATCATTGGTGCTCAGATGGAGGAGCATATTGGTGGCATAACAATATTGCATGGGGACTTCAAATCGCGGCACTAAAAATGAAAAAAGAAAATAATTTGTTTGAATGGGCAAAGATAAGATTAGCATTAGAAAATAAAAGTTATTTGACGGAAGGAATTGAAATTTTGACAAAATATGATCCTAATAGCTTTGTTTTGGAATGGCTTAAAAATTTAAATAATGCTCGCCCATTTGAAGAATTTAAACCAATTTCATCATGGATTAAACAACCTATGTTAATTATTGGAGGACTTTGGGATCCACATTTAAAAGGTGCCTTTGATCTTTATAAAAAATCTAAAGAAGCTGGTGGAACCCCAGAGATTATTATTGGGAATGCAACACATCTAAATTGGTGGGAGGGATCACAAGAATCTTTATTAAATTTTTTTAATAAACATTTAAAATTAGATGAAGATTTTAATTCTAAGAATTTAAAAGACGAGAAAAAAATATGGAATATTTCATTAAATAAATGGGAAGATTTAGATAACAAATTTAATCCTGAATTTATTTTTGGACTCAAAAGCGATGGTACATCAAATGTAAAGGTTGAAGATGGAAGTCTGACCATAAATTCAAAAGGATCAGGATGGTTCACAATTGTTCATGACCCATGGAGACCTACTCCATCTGACGGTGGGCATTTAGGTCCAAATCCAGGAAAGTTTAACAGAAGCATTATTGATAAACGACTGGATGTGGGTGTTTTTCAAACCAATTCTTTTGAAGAAGATCAATATTTAAGAGGAGTCCCCACATTAGAAATCCAAGTAAAAAGTGATCAGCCCAATTTCGATATCTGCCTTGCTTTATCTCTAGTTGAAGAAGGTAATGAAAAGGTGAATCAATTTTCAACCGGATTCTTAAGGGTTAAAAACTCCAAAATAAGTGAAGAATGCATTTATCAAATCACAATGCATCCAACAAATATTTGTTTAATTAAAGATAGCAAGCTTCGCTTATCTATATCTGCAGCAGCTTATCCCGCTATTGGAGTAAATCCTGGATTTGGGGAGGGAAATATTGGATCTCCTTCAGCAAATCATAGAGTTATTACTCTAAGTTTTAGCCTTGATAAAACATTTATGAAAATGACCCCTTTTTTTTATAAATAATTAATTTTTTGGTTAATCATTTGATATTATTAATCGTTAATATCTACCAGTCATGATCGAGACAATTCAAGCAGACTGGATTAAATCAGAAGCTATCAACCTAGAAAATTGTTGCAATGATAATCCATTAAAAATATTAGGTCCTCATTTTTATGAAGAAAAATGGGTAATTAGGGTATGGATGCCTGAAGCCGACGAAGTTAAAATAAATTTTAAAAACAAAACCTATAAGACGGAAAGCATAAACCATAAATGGCTTTTTGAAGCTATCCTGCCTGAAAATCCAAATCACAATTACGAAATAAATATTTCACGAGGAGGGATCACACATACACAACATGACCCTTGGTCATATAGAGAAGAGTGGATGGGAGAAGTTGATAGACATCTTTTTGCAGAAGGTAATCATCATCATATTTGGGAAAAAATGGGAGCACATCTCATTGAAGAAAATAATCAAAAAGGGGTCATGTTTTGCATTTGGGCTCCAAATGCAAAATCAATCTCGATAATTGGAGATATAAATTCTTGGGATGGAAGACATCATCCAATGCAAAAAAGATTAGGGGGAATTTGGGAACTATTCATACCATCAATGAAAGAGGGCGACACATATAAATACGAAATAAGAACACAACAAGGTCATATTTATGAGAAAGCTGATCCATATGGTTTCCTTCATGAAATCAGACCTCAGAATGGTTCAATAGTTTCAAAGTTGAAAAACTTTAATTGGAATGATAGTTCTTGGATTTCAAACAGAGATTCTTCTAGTCAAATTAACAAGCCAATTTCAGTTTATGAAATGCATTTAGGGAGTTGGCTCCATGAATCAACAGATAATAAATATCTGGAGGACAATGGGGAACCAAGAGACCCAGTACCTGCAGCCGATTTAAAACCTGGGACACGATTATTAACTTATCCAGAATTAACCAAGAAACTGATCCCTTACGTAAAAGAAAGAGGATTCACTCATATTGAACTAATGCCAATATCTGAACATCCTTTCGATGGTTCATGGGGATACCAAGTTACAGGCTGGTATGCTCCAACAAGTAGATTTGGCACCCCAAATGAATTTAGAGAGTTTGTAAATAAATGTCATGAAGAGGGCATAGGCGTAATTCTTGATTGGGTGCCCGGTCATTTTCCAAAAGATAAGCATGGTTTAGCATTTTTTGATGGCTGCCATCTTTATGAGCATGGAGATTCACGAATAGGTGAACACAAAGAATGGGGAACACTAATATTTAATTACAGCAGAAACGAAGTAAGAAATTTCTTAGTAGCAAATCTAGTTTATTGGTTTGAAGAGTTTCATATTGATGGCATAAGAGTAGATGCTGTAGCTTCCATGCTTTACAGAGATTATCTACGTCCCGATGGAGAATGGATACCCAATGAAAATGGTGGGAATGAAAATATAGAAGCCGTTAAATTTCTTCAACAGGCTAATCATGTACTCTTCCAACACTTCCCAGGTGCACTTTCTATCGCTGAAGAATCAACAACTTGGCCAATGGTAACCAAACCAACTGACATGGGAGGGTTAGGGTTTAACTTGAAATGGAATATGGGATGGATGCACGATATGCTTGATTATTTTGAAATAGATCCTTGGTTTAGGCAATTCCATCAAAATAGTGTGACTTTCTCAATTACATATAACTATACTGAGAACTTTATGCTTGCACTCAGTCATGATGAGGTTGTTCATGGGAAAAGTCATCTTTTACATAAAATGCCTGGCGATGACTGGAAGAAGTATGCAAATACTCGAGCATTACTAACTTATATGTGGACCCACCCTGGTAAAAAAACGATATTTATGGGAATGGAATTTGGGCAAAGACAAGAATGGAATGTTTGGGATGATCTGCAATGGGAGTTACTAGAATTTGAGCCCCATAAAGGCATCAGAAACTTGATTGATGACCTAAACGTTCTTTATAAAAATGAACCTGCATTATGGAAAAATGACTTTGATCCTTATGGATTCCAATGGATTGATTGTAATGACAAATCTAATTCGGTTATAAGTTTCATGAGAAGAGAAAACGATACCAACGAGTGGCTTGTTGTTGTTGCTAACTTTACACCTAATACTCATGGCTCATACAAAGTAGGTGTTCCTGTTGAAGGATTCTATAAAGAAATATTTAATTCAGATGGCTCTAGATACGGGGGCAGTAACAAAGGAAATATGGGTGGTAAAGAAACTATAGATTACAATATTCATGATTATCAAAATGCTCTAGAACTTGCTTTGCCCCCATTAAGCGTGAGTATCTTCAAACATCAATCAAAAAAATAAGAAGGCTCATTTAACTTAGTGCTTCATATAAATGTTCATATAACGCTTTTGCTCTGCTTTACATTGTAAGATTTTTAAGTTGGATTTTAATTTTTTAAAAATATCGAATTGAAAAATGGGTCAAGATTTACCACTACTACTATCTGCCGCACTAGGTAAAAAAGTAAATAGGCCTCCAGTATGGATGATGAGGCAAGCAGGAAGATATATGAAAATCTATAGAGATTTAAGGGAGCGTTACCCAAGCTTTAGAGAGAGGTCTGAGAATCCAGAACTATCATATGAGATTTCAATGCAACCTTTTCATGCTTTCAAACCGGATGGTGTGATCCTTTTTTCAGATATTCTCACACCTCTTCCAGGGATGGGAATAAATTTTGAAATAATAGAAAGTAAAGGTCCAATTATTGAGGACCCAATAAGAACCCTTAACCAGGTAGAAAATTTAAAAGAATTAAATCCAAGTGAGAGTTTAGGTTTTGTTGGACAAGTTCTTACTTCACTAAAAAAAGATGTGAATAATGAGGCAACAGTTTTAGGTTTTGTTGGCGCACCTTGGACCCTTGCTGCATATGTAGTTGAAGGTAAAAGCAGTAAAAATTATTCTTTAATAAAATCAATGGCTTTTAATGAACCAGATTTACTTCATAAACTTCTTGATCATTTTGCAAAATCTATTGGTGAATATCTTAAGTATCAAATAAAATCTGGAGCGCAAGTAGTCCAAATTTTTGATTCATGGGCAGGCCAACTAAGTCCACAAGATTACGATATCTTTGCTGGGCCTTATCAAAAAAAAGTTGTTGAAATTGTAAAATCGGAATACCCTGAAACACCTATAATTCTTTACATTTCAGGAAGTGCTGGGGTACTGGAAAGAATGGCAAAAACTGGAGTAGATATAATCTCATTAGACTGGACAGTAGATATTGAAGAGGCTTGTAAAAGAATCCCCAGGGGGATTGGAATTCAAGGTAATGTTGACCCTGGCATTTTATTCGGGAACAAAGAATCAATAAAAGAAAGGATAGATAATACTTTCAATAAAATTAAAGACAGGAAATATATTCTTAATTTGGGTCATGGGATTTTACCTGGGACTCCAGAAGAAAATGCTCAAACATTTTTTGAACATGGGAAAAAACTCATTTACTAGTCAAAGTCTTGGTATATAAAAACTTATTAATCACAGGTGCGAATGGATGTGTTGGCCAATATTTAGTTGATTGGTTTTTAAAAAACACAAAATTCAGGCTTTATCTCATGGTAAGAGACAAAAGTAAGTTGCCAATTTCTGTTCAAGAAAATAAAAAAGTCAAGTTAATGATTTGTGATATCAGGGAATCAAATAGGTATAAAAGGGAAATTAGTCAAATTAATTACCTCATACATACTGCTACAGCGTGGGGAGATCCAAGAAGAGCCTATGAAGTAAATATTAAAGCTTTTGAAGAATTACTTGAAATGCTTGATATTGACAAGTTAGAAAAGATTATTTATTTTTCAACAGCTAGCATTCTTGATACCCAAACAGAATTAATGAGGGAATCATTGATTTATGGAACAGAGTATATTCAAACAAAATATGAATGTTTCCAGAGACTTAGAGAAAGCTCATTTGCAGAAAAAACTTTCGCTGTTTTTCCTACCTTGGTTTTTGGAGGAAATCTTGGAAAAAAAAGTAAATATCCCGTAAGTTATTTAACTAGTGGATTGAAAGAAATCGGGAAATGGCTTTGGTTAGCAAGATTTTTAAAACTCGATTCTAAATTTCACTTTATACACGCAAATGATATCGCCCAGATTTGCGGGTTTCTAATTAAAAATCATAAAGAAGAGCAATACAAAGGCTTTAGAAAATTTGTCCTAGGTCAGAAATTTATTTCAATTGATCATGCCATAATTACACTTTTAAAAAGAAACAATATGAGGAGATATTTTGCGATACCCCTTACAAAAAAAATTCTAAAAATATTATTAAGAATTCTTCCCATCCAAACCACCCCTTGGGATAGCTTCAGTATCAAGAAATATGACTTTAATCATGTCCCCATCACTAATCCTGAGACTTTCAAACTTAAAAGTTATGCCAAATCACTAAATGATATTTTAAGGTTATCGAAGTTACCAAGCTGTAATAACAATTAAAATTCTCACAGTTAGGCTCCCAAAGCCTTGTAATATATATAAATAAGTAAATTTTAATTATGTTACGTTCAATCTTTGCAGGGTTATTCGCAATAGTTTTAACTCTTGGTTTAGGAATTTCATCAGTTTCAGCTAAGACTGTTGAAGTAAAACTTGGAACAGATGCTGGAATGCTTGCATTTGAACCAAGTACAGTAACCATTAGTGCTGGTGATACAGTTAAATTCGTCAATAATAAATTAGCTCCTCACAACGCAGTTTTTGATGGACATGAGGAATTGAGTCATGCAGATCTAGCTTTTGCTCCAGGAGAATCTTGGGAAGAAACATTTGATACTGCAGGAACTTATGATTACTATTGCGAGCCACACAGAGGCGCTGGAATGGTAGGTAAAGTTATTGTTGAATAAATCTTCTAAATAGTTAAACACCCTTTTTGACTTAATATTTATTACTGTCATACCCAAATTTTGATTGATGAAAATAGTTCCAAGCGAATTCTCAAATTCTGCTTGGAACTGTTTTATATTTGCCAAAGAAATTGCTTATAAAAATTATCAACAAAATGTAGACTCTGAAAATTTATTGTTAGCTCTTATAAAAGATGACAATATTACAAAAAAGATTTTAAAAAAAAATAATGTTAATCTAAAAGATCTTGAGAGGGAAATAATTTTTTCATTAAATGCGAAGGCAAAAATGAAAAATAAACAAGATAATTTATATATTGGTGATACTCTTCACGAAATATTTTTGAAGGCGAATGATATTAAAAATACTTTAAATGATGTAGTGATATCAACAGAACACTTAGTTTATGGTTTCACTTATGATGATAAATATGGATTCCAAATTTTAAATCAAAAAGGTATTCCAGAATTTCATGAAATTATAAAGAAAATGAAGTCAGATCCGGCAGTAAAAAATGAATTTAATAGTTCTAATGAGTCTTTGGAAAAATATGGTATTGATCTAACTCAATCTGCACGAGATGGGATTTTAGACCCTGTTATTGGTAGGGATGAAGAGATTAGAAGAACAATTCAAATATTGAGTAGAAGAACTAAAAATAATCCAGTTCTTATTGGAGAACCTGGGGTTGGGAAAACAGCCATTGTAGAAGGGTTAGCTCAAAGAATTATTAATGGCGATGTACCTTCTGCGCTACAAGATAGGAAACTAATTTCATTAGATATGGGTTCACTTTTAGCTGGGGCAAAATATCGTGGAGAATTTGAAGAAAGAATAAAAAATATTCTAAAGAAAGTGAAAGAATCAGACGGTAAGGTTATTCTTTTTATTGATGAAATTCATACGGTAGTTGGTGCTGGTGCTAGTGGAGGTTCTTTAGATGCAAGTAACCTATTAAAACCAATGCTTGCGAGAGGAGAACTTAGATGTATTGGTGCTACAACTATTAATGAACATAAACAAAATATAGAAAAAGATCCTGCTTTAGAACGAAGATTTCAAAAGATAAAAGTTGATGCTCCTTCAATAGATGATACTGTATCTATTTTAAGAGGATTGAGAGAAAGATACGAAGTTCATCATAGTGTGAGAATTTCTGATAATGCTTTAGTTGCTGCTGCAACCCTTAGCGAAAGATATATTAACGATAGATTTCTTCCTGACAAAGCAATAGATCTAATCGATGAAGCAGCCTCAAGATTAAATATGGTCATAACTTCCAAACCTGAAGAAATTGATGAAATTGATCGAAAAGTTCTACAGTTTGAGATGGAAAAATTATCTTTAAAAAGAGAAACGGATGATTTTTCTATAGAAAGATTAAAAAAAATCAATAATGAACTTATATCCCTTAAAGATAAACAAGCAGAATTAGGCGCTCAATGGAAAAAAGAAAAAGATGAAATTGATGAGATTAGCACCATAAAAGAAGAAATTGAATCTGTTCAATTGCAAATAGATCAAGCCAAAAGGAGTTTTGACCTCAACAAAGCAGCAGAATTAGAATTTGGAACTTTAAATTCTTTGCAAAAAAAATTGAAAGAAAAAAGTGAGTCCCTTGTAAATTCTCAAAAAAAATGGAGATACTAGTCTTTTAAGACAAGAGGTAACTTTTGATGATATCGCTGAAGTTGTCTCAAAGTGGACCTCTATTCCAGTACAGAACTTAAACCAGTCAGAAAAAGATAAACTCTTGAGCCTCGAGTCAATCCTTAAAGAAAAAATTATTGGTCAAGATAGTGCAATTAGGGCTGTTGCAGATTCCATTAAGAGATCAAGGACTGGTCTAAATGATCCAAGCAAGCCATTAGCCAGTTTTCTCTTTTTAGGTCCAACTGGTGTTGGAAAAACAGAGCTAAGTAAAGTAACAGCCAAAATAATATTCGATTCAAATTCTTCAATTACAAGACTTGATATGTCCGAATATATGGAAAAGCATTCAGTAAGTAAAATTATAGGTGCGCCTCCTGGATATTTAGGTTTCGAATCAGGCGGTCAACTAACTGAAGCTGTACGCAAAAATCCTTATTCATTAATACTCTTAGATGAAATAGAGAAAGCTCACAAAGATATTTTAGATATTCTCTTACAGGTTCTTGATGATGGAATCATTACTGATGGTCAAGGTCGTACAATCAATTTCAAAAATTCAATCATTGTTCTCACAAGTAATTTAGGAAGTCAATCAATAAATGATTTATCAGTTAGAAAAGAAGATACAAATGAAATTAAAAAAGTTGTAGATAATGAAATTAAAAAATTTTTCAAGCCTGAGTTTTTAAATCGACTTGACGAAATAGTTATTTTTAATAATTTAGAATTAAATGACATAAAAGAAATTGCAAAAATCCAGCTTCAACATTTAGAAAAAAGACTTAACAAAAAAAACTTAAAATTCAAAATTACGGATGAAGCAATTAACCAACTCGTCGAAAATAGTTTCGATCATGCCTATGGTGCAAGGCCTTTAAAAAGAATTATTCAAAAACAAATTGAGACAAAAATTTCAAATAATATATTGAATAATCATTACCTTAAAAAAGACGAGATTAATATTTATCTGATTAATGGAGAGATAAATGTTGATTAAATATCTAATTAAAGAATCCTATATGACTTTAAAATTAACAACTGTAATCTAAGATTTGAACCAATCAGGAATTTCCTCATAACTTGCTTTATTCGCTTGATTTTCTTTTGATTCCGTTTTCCAACAACATGTTCTGCCCTTATCCTTATCCTGTAAGTATTCATTAGCCCATCTCCAAATTAATTCAGAGGTGAACTCCATTCCCACATTTTCCATAATTCTCAGATCTAAAGCATCTAAGTCATGTAATTTTTTCCAGTAATTCAGCAAAGGGTCATCTTTATTTATTAGAAAAGTATGGTCAAATTGCTCCTTTAGTCTATTTTCTAGGGGCTTTAGACTTGAAAAATCGACAACAAAACCATTTAGGTCTAATTTTTTTGCAGTGAACCAAAAGGTAAATGATCTTGAATATCCATGCACAAATCTGCAATGGCCTTCATGGCGCCATTGCCTATGTGAACAAGGGAAATCCTCGTAACTTTTGCTGCAGGAAAATTTCAGAGAATGAATATACATCAATTAACTGTTAGGATAATTTTTAATAAAACATATTTAGTAGGATTTAACATAACGAACATAATGACTTATTCAACTAATTTTTCGATAGAGGATCTACGCTTTGATAATTATGGATTAATCCCTGCAATAGCACAAGATTGGCTTGACGGATCAATTCTTATGCTTGCTTGGATGAACAAAGAATCTTTGACAATGACACTTGAAACCAAAAACGTTCATTATTGGAGTAGATCAAGATCCGAAATTTGGAGAAAAGGAGCTACAAGTGGAAGTACCCAAATACTTAAGGAGATAAGATTCGACTGCGATAATGATGCACTAATCCTTTTGATTGAACAAAATGGTTCAGGAGCATGTCACACTGGGGAAAAAAGTTGTTTTTTCAACGAAATCAAAATTAATCAAAGTGATAAAAAAGAGAAAAAAACAACTCCCTTCTCAAATATTTGCTCTGAATTATTCAATACAATTAACGAAAGATCAACAAATCCATCAGAAAAAAGTTACACAAATCATTTATTAACAAATGGTAGTAATACTATTTTAAAAAAAATAGGAGAGGAATCTGCGGAATTCATAATGGCTTGCAAAGATAATGATAAAAATTCAATCTCAAATGAAGCTGCTGATTTAATTTATCATTTGCAAGTAGCCCTTATGCACAAAGGGGTTGAGTGGAGAGATGTACTTGCTGTTTTAGAATCAAGAAGAAAAAATTAAATAATTAAAATTTTTAATTTTTTATTTTTTTTCTAAAAATTTTAAAAAATAATGTTAATTAACTAATTAATAATTATTAATTAATTATTAATTAATTATTACATGTATGGCTTATTACTGAATTAACTATAAGTTAAATATATCAACAATGAGGTAAATCGTGAGTTCATTAAGCGATTTTCTTGGTGAAATAGGTCGTCATCAACTTTTGACTCCCGAAAGAGAACTCACAATGGGCAGAAAAGTCCAAGAAATGGTAGTACTTGTTAATAGATGTCAAGAGGCAGGAGGGAAAGGCCCTGCTTGTGAATACTCCGAAGCTGAGAGAAAAAAGATAAAAATTGGTGAAAAAGCTAAAAACGAGATGATAACAGCCAACCTAAGACTAGTTGTTAACCTTGCCAAGAGATACCAAGGGAAAGGATTAGAATTACTGGACTTAATTCAGGAGGGTACATTAGGTCTTACAAGGGCTGTAGAAAAATATGATCCGTCTAGAGGACATAGATTTTCCACCTATGCTTATTGGTGGATTAGGCAAGGTTTAAATAGAGCATTGTCAACTCAAAGTAGAACGATAAGGATCCCTGTTAACATTAATGAAAAACTTACAAAACTAAGATCAGCAAAATCAAAGCTTATGCAACTTAAGGGTTTTCCACCTACTAGTGATGAGCTAGCTGAAGAAATGAAAATTACCAAAGAGGAAATTGACGAACTCCTTTCTTGTGAATTGAGAAGCATCACTGTTAGTCTCCAAGGTACTGTTAAATCAAAATCAGATCCTTCCGAGTTAGTTGATATTCTTCCAAGTGATCAGACTCCCCCAATGGAATTAGCCGAATTAGCCGAAAGGACAGCCTCGGCTTGGAAGTTATTAGATAAAGCAAATTTAACTGAGAAAGAAAGAAAGATAGTAAGCTTAAGATTTGGTTTAGACGGCTCAAATGAATGGAGAACATTAGCTGAAGTTGCAAGACATATGAGTTGTAGCAGGGAATATTGCCGACAAGTTGTTCAACGTGCCTTAAGAAAACTTAGAAAAGCAGGAATACAGAATGGATTAGTTGATAGTATCAGTTAAAAAAAACCATTAAAAAATCTTAATTCCATAAATAAGGATGACAGAGAATTACAAAAACAAAGAAAAAATTTATGATGCTGAAGTTTTAGAAAGTTCAACATTTGATGAGAATATCATTATCAAGATTCTTATTAAAGCAGGAAGAACAATTGCTAAGCCCGCTTTAGAAGTTTTGGAGATGGCTATAGATCCTTTCACTCCAGCGCAAGTAAGAGTTTCCTTGATGGCCGCCCTAGCCTATTTAATTATGCCATTTGACCTTTTCCCTGACTTTATGCCATTAGTTGGTTTTAGTGATGATTTTGTTGCCCTCACAGCAGTACTTAGTATATGGAGCAAATATATGACGCCTTCAATAAGAGCAAGAGCAGAGAAAAAGCTGAATAAGTTATTTCCTTTTTATTAAATGAGTAAATTATCTCAACAGGAAGAAAAAGAACTCATCTCTTTCATCAAGGATTGGTTGAAAACTCATGGATTTAACCAAAAAGATTTAGCTAATGAATTAAACATTAAATCAAGCAGAACCTCTGAGATTATTCTCAAAATTAAAGAGATATATAAAAAAGGTGGTATGGTCAATATTGCAAAAAATCTTATAGAAATTGAACAAAATTGGTTAAACAATATCAAAAATGATTATTCAGAGACAAAACAAAC
>CACHDC010000028.1 GCA_902578445.1 uncultured Synechococcaceae cyanobacterium | reverse complement strand
TAGGAGGATTAGTAACTTGCGCAAATCTTTGCTTAAAGTAGTCGTACAAAATATGTGGCTTAGATGAAAGAACTGCTAATGGAATGTCGTCGCCCATGCAATAAGTAGGCTCTTTAGCTAATGAAGCCATTGAATCTAAGATAAGGTCATTATCTTCCGCTGAAAACCCGTATGCAGTTTGTTGTTGCAACAACTCAAGGTCTTTTAGTTTGCAGTCTTTAACCCATTCATTTTTTTCAATTTTTATAGTTCTATTACTGAGAAGATTTTTATAATCATGCCTTTGAGCAGCTTCAGATTTTACTTCCCAATTTCTTAGAATTCTATTCTGATGAAAATCAACTGCCAACATTTGTCCCGGTCCTAGTCGACCTTTTTCTATTACTCTTTCTTCTTCAAGATCTACTACTCCTGTTTCAGAACCCATAATTACAAAACCATCATTTGTGATTGAATATCTTGCTGGTCTTAGGCCATTTCTATCAAGGGTTGCTCCGACAAAATTTCCATCAGCAAATACAAGGAGTGCTGGCCCATCCCAAGCTTCTTGTAGGCTTGCAGAATATTCATAAAAAGCTTTTATATACTCTCTCTCCTCAAGTTCTGGTTGATCTCTAAATGCTTCAGGAACAAGTTTTAATAATGAGTCAGTAATGGGCTGACCTGAACGAATATTGATTTCAAGGGTTGCATCAAGATTTGATGAATCACTTTTGTTTACATCTACAATAGGCTTAATTTCATTAGATAACTCTCCCCAAAAATCATCTATATGTGTTTCTGAAGCTTTAGCCCAATTAATATTCCCTAAGAGAGTATTTATTTCGCCATTATGACCCAAAAATCTCATGGGCTGAGCTAGTGGCCATTTTGGAAGTGTATTAGTACTAAATCTACGATGATAAACAGAAAATGAAACTTTAAAACTCTCTTCTTTTAGATCTTGGTAAAACTCGGACAATATTTCAGAGCGAACCATACCTTTATAAACAACTGTTTGAGAACTTAGTGAGGCAAAATAAAATTCACAATCTCCAACATCGTTTTTGAAAGTTTCTCTTATTTTTTTCTCAATTCTTTTCCTTAATTGGAATAAAAGCCTTTCAACATCCTTATGATCTTTTTTATCTATATATAAAATCCACTGACAGATGAATGGAGCATTTGCTTTAGCTAAAGGACCTAAGATTTCATTATTGACGGGTACTGTTCTCCAAGATGTTTTGTTGACTTTTAATTTTTCTGCTTCTTCATCACATATTGATTTACATATTTCAATTTTTTCTTTTTTATTAGGCATAAAAACCATGCCTAAACCTCTATTAAATTCTTGAGTATTTTTTAGATTAATTTTCTCTTCTAGATACCCCCATGGAATTGAACATAAAATGCCTGCTCCATCTCCTGAGTCACTATCTCCTCCACAACCTCCTCTATGCTCCATGCAGTTGAGGCCCTTTAGAGATTGTTTAAGAATCCAGTTGCTTTCTATACCTTCAACATTTGCTACGAAACCAACTCCACACGCATCTTTCTCCCCAATTATTCCATCTGGGGAATAACTATCTTGATATGGGCCAACGATTCTTTTGATACTCTCTCCCATGGATTATTTAATTCTATTTTGTTATTTATGTATTTCTATTATAAAAATAAATATGAAAATAAATCTAAAGATAATTAATATTTACCAAATAATTTTAATTTGACAAATTTTAAAAAAAATATAATAAAAAACTTTTAGTTAGTGCTCTTAAAAGGTTATGATGGTTAAATGTTTATTTTATTTAAGTTTTAATAGATGCCCACCATCTCACAATTAGTAGGTTCAGAAAGAAAACGTCTGACAAAGAAAACAAAATCTCCTGCATTAAAAGCTTGCCCTGAGAGAAGAGGGGTATGTACAAGAGTCTATACATCAACACCTAAAAAACCTAATTCAGCTTTGAGAAAAGTTGCTAGGGTTAGATTAACTTCTGGTTTCGAAGTAACTGCTTATATTCCTGGTATTGGTCATAATTTGCAAGAACATTCTGTAGTACTGCTTAGGGGTGGAAGAGTAAAGGATTTGCCAGGAGTTAGATATCATATAATTAGAGGAACTTTAGATACGGCTGGAGTCAAAGATAGACGTCAATCCAGATCTAAGTATGGAGCAAAAGCTCCAAAAGATTAATTTTTAAACATCACTTTTTTTAAACATGTCACGTCGTAATGCAGCAGTAAAAAGACCAGTCCTTCCTGATCCTCAATTTAACAGTCGTCTTGCTTCAATGATGATTTCTCGATTGATGAAGCATGGTAAAAAATCTACGGCTCAAAGAATATTGTCTGATGCGTTTTCTTTAATAAGCGAGAGAACAGGAGGGAATGCAGTGGAATTATTCGAAACAGCTGTAAAAAATACTACTCCTCTTGTAGAGGTACGAGCTAGAAGAGTTGGTGGTGCAACATATCAAGTACCTATGGAAGTTCGCCAAGAGAGGGGAACGGCTATGGCATTAAGATGGCTTGTTACATTCTCACGAGCAAGAAATGGCAAGAGTATGTCCCAAAAACTTGCTGGTGAGTTAATGGATGCTGCAAATGAAACTGGTAGTGCTGTTAAAAAAAGAGAAGATACTCATAAAATGGCAGAAGCTAATAAAGCTTTTGCACATTACAGATATTAATTTCATCAAAAGGTACTTAAGTAGTTTATTATTATTAAAGTTTGCTTTTAGGGTGAACTACATTTATCAAAAATTATTTTATTTGGAGCTTTAAAATTGGCACGCGACTTTCCCCTAGAACGAGTACGAAACATAGGTATAGCCGCTCATATTGACGCAGGTAAGACAACAACTACTGAAAGAATTTTGTTTTATTCGGGTGTAGTCCACAAGATAGGAGAGGTTCATGATGGTGCTGCTGTAACCGATTGGATGGCTCAAGAAAGAGAAAGAGGAATAACTATTACTGCTGCTGCAATATCTACTAGTTGGCAAGATCATAGGATTAATATTATTGATACTCCTGGACACGTTGATTTTACTATTGAAGTTGAAAGATCAATGCGTGTGTTGGATGGAGTTATAGCTGTATTTTGCGCCGTTGGTGGAGTTCAGCCTCAATCCGAAACAGTTTGGCGTCAAGCAGATAGATACTCTGTTCCAAGAATGGTTTTTGTTAATAAAATGGACAGAACTGGTGCGGATTTTTTAAAGGTTAATAAGCAAATTAAAGATCGACTA
Source organism: uncultured Synechococcaceae cyanobacterium (assembly GCA_902578445.1). GTDB lineage: Bacteria > Cyanobacteriota > Cyanobacteriia > PCC-6307 > Cyanobiaceae > Prochlorococcus_A. The sequence continues at coordinate 10,171 of CACHDC010000028.1, read as the reverse complement.
AAGGCAAATGCACTTCCAATCCAGTTACCTATTGGGGCTGAAGGTGATCTCACAGGCATTATTGATTTAGTAGCCAACAAAGCATATCTTTACAAAAACGATTTAGGTACTGATATCGAAGAAGCTCCAATACCATCTGAAATGCAGGAAGAAGCTGCTGAGTGGAGATTTAAGCTAATGGAAAGTGTTGCAGAAAATGATGAAGAGTTAATAGAAATATTTCTCGAAACAGGAGAATTATCTGAAGATCAACTTAAAAAAGGTATCAGAGAAGGGGTTTTAAAACATGGATTGGTTCCAGTATTATGCGGTTCAGCTTTTAAGAATAAAGGTGTCCAACTTGTACTAGATGCTGTAGTTGATTACTTGCCAGCTCCAGTTGATGTAAAACCAATACAAGGTATTCTACCCAGTGGTAAAGAAGATGTTAGACCTTCAGATGATAATGCTCCTTTCAGTGCATTAGCTTTCAAAGTAATGTCAGATCCCTATGGAAAATTAACTTTTGTAAGAATGTATTCGGGAGTTCTTTCAAAAGGAAGTTATGTAATGAATTCCACTAAGGATGCTAAAGAGAGAATTTCTAGATTAGTAATCCTTAAGGCTGATGAAAGAGAGGAGGTTGATGAATTGAGGGCTGGGGATTTAGGAGCTGTTTTAGGTCTTAAAAACACAACAACTGGCGACACTTTATGTAACACAGAAGATCCAATAGTTTTGGAGACATTGTTTATCCCTGAACCAGTTATCTCAGTGGCCGTTGAGCCAAAAACTAAAGGTGATATGGAAAAATTATCAAAAGCTCTAACCGCTTTGTCTGAAGAGGATCCAACCTTTAGGGTAAGCACAGATCCTGAGACTAATCAAACTGTCATAGCAGGTATGGGTGAGTTGCACTTAGAAATCCTTGTTGACAGAATGTTAAGGGAATTTAAAGTTGAAGCAAATATAGGCGCTCCTCAGGTCTCATACAGAGAGACTATTAGGTCTAGTTCTAAAGGTGAAGGTAAATATGCTAGACAGACTGGGGGAAAAGGTCAATATGGTCACGTTATTATTGAAATGGAACCTGCTGAAGTTGGTAAAGGTTTTGAATTTGTAAATAAAATTGTTGGCGGGGCTGTCCCAAAAGAGTATATTGGGCCTGCATCTAATGGAATGAAAGAAACCTGTGAATCTGGTGTTCTTGCCGGTTATCCACTCATTGATGTAAAAGTAACACTAGTCGATGGTTCATTCCACGATGTAGACTCATCTGAAATGGCCTTCAAAATTGCAGGTTCCATGGCTTTCAAAGACGGGGTTAAAAAATGCAATCCTGTCCTTTTAGAGCCTATGATGAAAGTTGAGGTCGAAAGTCCTGATGACTTTCTTGGATCTGTAATTGGTGATCTCTCTTCTAGAAGAGGTCAAGTAGAAGGGCAATCTGTTGATGATGGATTGTCTAAAGTACAGGCCAAAGTGCCCTTAGCCGAAATGTTCGGTTATGCCACTCAACTCCGATCAATGACTCAAGGTCGGGGTATATTTTCGATGGAGTTCGCAAATTATGAGGAAGTTCCTCGTAATGTTGCTGAAGCTATCATTTCCAAGAATCAGGGCAACTCCTGATCTCTAAACTAAAACACTCTTAAACCCTCGATTCTTTAATTCAAAATGGCTCGCGAGAAGTTCGAAAGAAACAAACCACATGTCAACATAGGTACTATTGGCCATGTTGATCATGGAAAAACAACACTTACTGCTGCTATTACAAACGTATTAGCCAAAAAAGGTCAAGCTCAAGCTCAAGACTATGGAGACATTGATGGTGCTCCTGAAGAAAGAGAGCGTGGCATTACTATCAATACAGCTCACGTCGAATATGAAACTGAAGGCAGACATTATGCTCATGTAGATTGCCCTGGACATGCTGATTATGTGAAAAACATGATTACAGGGGCAGCTCAAATGGATGGAGCTATCCTTGTTTGTGCAGCCACAGACGGCCCTATGGCGCAAACTAAAGAGCATATTCTTCTAGCTAAACAAGTTGGGGTCCCTGCTCTTGTAGTGGCTCTAAACAAGTGCGATATGGTCGATGATGAAGAAATTATTGAACTTGTCGAAATGGAAATTAGAGAACTTTTAGATAGTTATGACTTCCCTGGCGATGACATTCCTATAGTTCAAGTTTCAGGTTTAAAAGCTCTCGAAGGAGATTCTACTTGGGAATCAAAGATTGAAGAATTAATGAAAGCAGTAGATGCAAGTATTCCTGAACCAGAAAGAGAAGTCGATAAACCATTCTTGATGGCAGTTGAAGACGTTTTCTCGATCACTGGTAGAGGAACTGTTGCTACTGGAAGAATTGAAAGAGGTAAAGTTAAGGTTGGAGAAGAAGTAGAAATAGTTGGAATAAGAGATACAAGACTAACAACTGTTACTGGAGTTGAAATGTTCCGAAAACTTCTTGATGAAGGTATGGCTGGCGATAATGTTGGTTTACTTTTACGTGGTGTCCAGAAAGAAGATATTGAAAGAGGAATGGTATTAGTTAAGAAAGGATCTATTACCCCTCATACTCAGTTTGAAGGTGAAGTTTATGTTCTCAAAAAAGAAGAGGGCGGAAGACATACTCCTTTCTTCGCAGGATATAGACCACAGTTCTACATCAGAACAACTGATGTTACAGGTCAAATAACTGCATTCACATCTGATGACGGCTCTAATGTTGAAATGGTTATGCCAGGAGACAGAATTAAGATGACTGGAGAATTGATTTGCCCAGTAGCTATTGAACAAGGAATGCGATTCGCAATTCGTGAAGGTGGACGTACTATCGGCGCTGGAGTTGTTTCTAAAATACTAAAATAATATTTTCAATTTTAGAATTTAACCTCCATCATTTAGTATAGGTATATGGAAAAGGGTCATTGATTAAAATGACCCTTCACTAAAGTTACTTGAAACTATGACTGCATCAATTGCACAACAAAAAATAAGAATAAGATTGAAAGCGTTTGATAGAAGAATGCTAGATTTATCTTGCGACAAAATAATTCAAACTGCAGATACTACCTCTGCCTCAGCAATTGGTCCAATACCTTTACCTACAAAGAGGAAGATTTATTGTGTCCTTAGATCACCACATGTTGATAAAGACTCTAGAGAGCATTTTGAAACAAGAACTCATCGAAGAATAATAGATATCTACAGCCCTTCTGCAAAAACTATCGATGCTTTAATGAAACTAGATCTGCCTAGTGGTGTCGATATAGAGGTTAAACTTTAATAAATCCCGAAATCGCCCTAAATTGACTAGTATAAAAACAATTAAATGAGGTTTAAATGGGAGAACTCTCAGTAAGGGAATTACCATTGTTTCCTTTGCCAGAAGTAGTCCTTTTCCCTCAAGAAGTATTGCCTTTACATATTTTTGAGTCGAGATATAGGATAATGCTCCAATCTGTTCTTGAAAGTGATTCTATGTTTGGAGTTATTAAGTGGGATCCAACTACCAAAAGCATGGCTAACATTGGATGTTGTGCACAAATTATAAAACATCAAACTGCAGAAGATGGGAGAAGTAATATTATCACTCTCGGCCAACAAAGATTTCAAGTCTTAGAAATTATGCGTTCAACGCCCTTTTGTTCCGCGATGGTTAGTTGGATTAGTGATGATACTATTGATGACTTGCAAAAATTAGATTCTCTAAAAGATTCAGTAAAAGAAGCACTTAGTGATGTTATTTCTTTAACAAGTAAATTGACTAATACTAAGAAAAATCTGCCTGATAAATTACCTGAAAACCCAATGGATTTATCATTTTGGATAGGAGCTCATTTGGGCGGACCTGTTGCCGAGGAACAGCAAAGACTTCTTGAGGAAAGAAATACTTTTACCCGTTTACAAAGAGAATATGAAATGCTTGATAATACAAGAAAACAACTTGCAGCAAGAACAGCATTGAAAGAAAGTTTTCCTGATATAAAAGAAAATTAAATGATTGAATCATTAATTCCTTTTTTTTTACTGGTTTTCTTATTTCTAGTTTTATCTATAATCTGGAGAATTAATGCTAGAAAATATATTTCTTCCAGTACAGTGGCTTCTGCATATGATTCTTGGACCCAGGATAAATTACTTGAGAGATTGTGGGGAGAACATATACATTTAGGTTTTTATCCCTCAGGAAAAATAAATATTGATTTTAGAAAGGCTAAAGTTCAGTTCGTTCATGAATTAGTTAAGTGGAGTGGTTTAGATAAATTGCCAAAGGGATCTAGAATACTAGATGTTGGTTGTGGAATAGGGGGAAGCTCCAGGATTCTTGCAAAATATTATGGGTTTAATGTCACCGGCATTACAATTAGTCCGGCTCAAGTTAAAAGAGCAAGAGAACTTACTCCTAATGAGCTGAATTGCAATTTTCAAATTATGGATGCTTTGGATTTGAAATTTGAAGATGGTTCATTTGATGCTGTCTGGAGTGTTGAGGCTGGTGCACATATGAATGACAAAACTAGGTTTGCAGATGAAATGCTGAGAACTTTAAGACCTGGTGGGTATTTGGCATTGGCTGATTGGAACTCAAGAGACCTCGAGGCATACCCCCCATCATTTTTAGAGAAGTTAGTTCTTAAACAATTACTTGAACAATGGGTACATCCTAATTTTATTAGCATTAAGGATTTCGGTAACATTCTTAGAACTAACAAAAATAGTTCAGGAAAAGTTATTTCTGAAAATTGGAATTCCTATACAAATCCCTCATGGTACGACTCTATTTTTGAAGGCATTCGAAGGCCTTTCACAATTTTGTCACTTGGCCCATTTGCAATAGTGAAATCGATTAGAGAAATTCCAACAATACTTTTAATGCATTGGGCCTTTGGTAAAGGTTTAATGGAGTTTGGAGTTTATAAATGCAGAGGATAGATTAATCTAGTTCAATATTTTCAGAAAAATAATTTCCAAAATCTACAAAATTTTTGCAAAGTGGCTTTAGCTGATCTTTCAATTCAAGAAAATTATTAATGTTATTTTGATTATTTATTTCTAAATCAATATAAATTATGTATTCGCCCAATTCTCTTTTCGAAGGTCTAGATTCAATTTTACTCATATTAAATCCAAAATCTGCAATATTATTTAAAGCTTTAAGCAAAGCACCAGGTTTATTTGATATTAATGAGAAAGCAAAACTGGCAATATTAGCTAAATTTGAATGTGATTCCTTGCTCAATAAGACAAATCTAGTGCAATTACCTGGAACATCATTAATAGGAAAGGCTAATTCTTTAAGTCCTTCGATTTGAATTAATGATTTCGAGCCGATAGCAGCTCTGAATTTACTTCCCTTAATCATATTTACAGCTTCTGATGTTGAATTTGTTGGGAGAGGAATTGCATTAGGAAGATTTTCTGATAACCATTCTGAACATTGAGCTAATGCTTGAGGATGAGATAATACTTCTGATATGTTTGAAAGTTCTCCATCACTAATTAATGCGTGTTTTATAGGTAAAACTATTGCTTTATTTATAAAAATTTCAGGAAATTTCCAAAGGGCATCAAGAGTGGCCGTAACTCCTCCTTCTACGGAATTTTCTATAGGGACTACCGCTGCATCACAATTGTTGTACGCTATTGATTTAATAACCGAATGTAACCCATTACATGGTACAAATATAGGTGAATGAAAATTGGCAAGCCTTGATAATATTTGAGCTGCTTTTTCTGCGTATGTTCCTTGAGGACCTAAATATGCAACTTGTTTGCGCATGATTAATTGTAAAAAAAAAAGAGATCAATTAAGCATTGGAGGGATATAGAAAATGCTATTGTCTTTTAATGCTAAACAGAAACTAAAGCTTTCTGTAACACGTAATAAAGAATATCTTTCTAAATATCTTTTGGAAGAAGAAAGAGTTGTTGGAGCAATGCTTGACTCCACAAAGTTAGTACCAGAAGGAATAGGTAGATATAAGTATACAGTAACAAGTTTTAAGGTTTTTCAATTAGATATTAACCCGGTTGTCTCAATTGCGGTAGAAAATAAAGATGGAATTTTAAAAATGAGCGCCCTTGAAAGTACATTGGATGGTTTAGGGATGATAGATGATTTTAATCTTATTTTGAAAGCAAATTTGGAAGCGACTGATATTGGGTTAGAAGGTGAGGCGCTTCTTGGAGTATCTGTAAGCCAACCTCCTCTACTCAAGCTGGTACCAAAGAAAATTTTGGAATCTACTGGTCATTCGGTTTTAAATGGGATTTTATTAGGTATAAAGTCAAGGGTTCAACAACAACTAGTTAAAGATTTTTTAGATTGGTGTGAATCAAATAAGATTTGATTTTTTTAAAAAACTTTTCCTATGAAGTTTAGTTATTCCATATTTTTTGATTAATGAAAGATGCTCTCTGGTACCATAACCTTTATTTTTAAATATTAAATATCCTGAGTATTTTTTTTCTAATCTCTCCATTAGATTGTCGCGAGAAACTTTTGCAAGGATGCTTGCTGAAGCTATTGAGATAAACTTTGAGTCTCCAGATACTATGTTTCTCTGAATTCCTTTCCATGGCCTTAATAATAAGGGACCATCAATTGTTAATTTAGATGGCTTTTTTTTTAATTTTTTTAAAGCTCTTATCATTGAAAGTTCTGTTGCGACCCTGATACCTAACTTATCTATTTCTCTAGCCGAAGATTGCCCAATTCCATAATCTGAAGAGAGCAATAAAATTTTTGGTAAAAGTAATTTTCTTTTTTTGGGAGTTAGTTTTTTACTATCTGTTACTCCAATTTGTTTTAAGATGGCTTTATTTTTTTCAGTTAACACTACAACTGCTGAAAAAACTGGCCCAAAAATTGCTCCCCTTCCAACTTCATCTATTCCAACTTCGGATACTTTATTCAATGCTTGCTGAAGATCTTCTTCTTTTTTTTCTTGCATTGTTTAAATCATCAGCAAGTTCAATTTCATTCTTTTTATCAATAAATAAAACTTCATTATTATCATTAATTTTATCTGCTGATTTATCTTTAGAATTTGTATTTGCTTCAGCTTTAATTTGACTCTTTTCAACTTCCGATTTTGAGATTTTTTTAATTTCTTTTTCTTTTGTTTTTTTATTATCTAAGGTTTTTTCCGTTTCTTTATTACTGTCTTTTAAACGAGCAAAATTATTGGTGGTGAGATATTCTTTACCTAACTTTATAAGTGGATTGATACCTAATTCACTGAAAACAATTTTTTCTTCATTAGTAAGGTCAACTGTTACTATATTTTTTTCTTTTGAATTTGATTGGTTTAAATTATCATTATCATTTTCTTTTTTATTAGAAGAATTTTCTTTACTTAAATCTTTGGAGTTAAGTAATTCCTTGTTAATTATTTTTTCCTGCTCATTAGTTGATTGAGAAGTATCTATGTCTAAAGATTTTAGATTGTTTGATTGATAAAAGTTATTTACAACATCTTTAGTTTTTAAGTTAGATATTTCCTGATTTAATATATGTTCTACGTATCCTGTACCATCGCATGTAGAACATTTCTTGCCGAATAATTCATATATACTTTGACCTTGTCTTTTTCTGGTTAACTCTACTAAGCCTAATTCAGTAAGCTGAGCTATTTGAGGCCTAGCAGAATCATCTTTTATTGCTGAGGTAAAATGTTCAAGTAACTGAAATTGATCTCTTCTAGATTCCATATCAATAAAATCTACTACTATAACTCCACCAATATTTCTTAACTTCATTTGTCTCGAGATTTCAACTGCTGCTTCGCAGTTCGTCCATAAAACGGTTTGTCTTGAGTTCGCGGATCGTGTAAATGATCCAGAGTTTACATCAACGACTGTTAAAGCTTCAGTAGGTTCAATAATTATATAACCCCCCGAAGGTAGATCTACTCTGGGCTGGAGAGCTTTTTGAATTGTTTTCTTAATTTCGTACTTCTCGAAAATATGTTGGTTTAAATTGTTATCGTGAAATTTAATATCTATATCAGATTCATAATTTATTAAAAAATCTTTTGCCCTTTCAACTGAAAATTTACTATCGATAATTATGCTTTTAGTTGATTCTTTAATATGATCTCTTAAGATCTTAAGAGAGAAATCATCATCTCTTTTTACTAAATTTGGAGGATTAGAAGCCTCAGAAACTTTTAGTATATTTTCCCATTGTTGAATTAAATTTTCTAAATCTTCAATTAGAAGTTCTTCTTTTACCTTTTCTGCCTCTGTTCTAAATAACAAGCCTGTGCTAGGTGGTTTTATTAAAACCCCAAGAGCTCTCAAACGGCTTCGTTCTGTTTCTGTATTTATTTTTCTTGAAATATTTACTCCTTGGCCATATGGCTGTAATATCAAGTATTTTCCTGGGATTGAAATACTTCCGGTTAATCTAGGCCCTTTAGATCCTGTGGGTTCCTTTATTACCTGTACTATAACTTTTTGTTTTGGTTCTAGTAATTCAGTTATTCCAAATGTTCCTTTTTTGAGTCTTAGTGGACCTAAATCTGAAACATGGATGAATCCATTTTTCTCACTTTCACCAATATTTATGAAAGCGGCATCAATTCCAGGGAGAACATTTTCAACTGTTCCTAAAAAAATATCGCCAATTTGATATTGACCCTGTGCGACGATTAATTCATCAACTCGATCATCTGTGAGTAGTGCTGCAATTCGAGCCTGCTCAGCGATGATAATTTGCTGAGACATATAATTGATTCTGAATGATTTGGATTTTGAAAATCATCTAAACTAAAGAATTAGATTTTTATCTTTTAAAAAAGCAATTTTTTTAGCTATTACGGCTTACTATTTAAAATTAATAAAGTTGAAAGTGATTTAATTATGCTATTTATAAAGCTTTAACGATTTTCAAACTAATTGAAATTGAATTCATAGCTATGATTATCTGTTGAATGAATCATAACTAGAATAATATTAACATCTAATCACCACTAAAGCACGTTGATACATTATTCTAATATTGTTGAAATTTTTATTTAAAGTGGTTCAAGTAAACGAAAATTATTTAAAACTCAAAGCTGGCTATTTATTCCCTGAAATTGCTAAAAGAGTAAAAATATATTCTCAATCAAATAAGAGTGCTGAAATTATTAAGCTTGGAATAGGAGATGTTACAGAACCATTACCAAGAGCATGCATTGAGGCTATGGGTAAAGCTTTAGATGATATGGGAACACTAGATGGTTTTAGAGGTTATGGTCCTGAACAAGGTTATCAATGGCTCAGAGAAAAAATATCTGAGCATGATTTTATTTCGAGAGGCTGTCAAATTTCACCTGAAGAAATCTTTGTTTCAGATGGTTCTAAATGCGATAGTAGCAATATCTTAGATATTCTTGGCAATGATAATTCAATTGCCGTAACAGATCCTGTTTACCCTGTTTATGTTGATAGTAATGTCATGACAGGCAGGACTGGAGATGCTCTTGAAAATGGTACTTATCAAGGATTGACATATCTTGCAATAAACGAGAGAAATAACTTTCTGCCAGAACTACCTGAAAAAAAAGTTGATATTTTATATCTTTGTTTTCCTAATAATCCAACTGGAGCAACTATTAATAAAGAAGAATTGAAAAAGTGGGTTGATTATGCTCTTCAAAACAAATCTCTAATACTTTTTGATGCAGCTTATGAAGCATTTATTCAAGATAGTGATATCCCACACTCAATATATGAGATTGAGGGGGCAAGGGATTGTGCTATTGAATTTAGATCTTTTTCAAAGAACGCAGGATTCACTGGAGTTCGATGTGCATTTACAGTAATACCTAAAAATCTAAAAGGTTTCAGCTCAACAAATGAGGAAATAGACTTATGGCCTCTTTGGAATAGGCGACAATCTACAAAGTTTAATGGAGTAAGTTATGTTGTTCAGAGAGGAGCAGAGGCTGTATATTCTCTTGAAGGAAAGAAACAGGTAAGGGGTTTAATTGATTTTTATATGGAAAATGCAAAAATAATGAAAAATAAACTTCAGAATGCAGGATATAAAGTTTATGGTGGAGACAATGCTCCCTATATCTGGATTAAAGTTCCTGATCAAATGACATCTTGGGACTTTTTTGATTTCCTTCTCCAAAAAGTTAGTGTAGTTGGAACACCTGGAAGTGGATTCGGATTGTCAGGAGAGGGT
>CACHDC010000027.1 GCA_902578445.1 uncultured Synechococcaceae cyanobacterium | reverse complement strand
TTGAATCTCTAATTGTCATTGGAATAGCCTCAATTTTTTTATTTCAAATAATTATTAACTTATTTATGACTATTGGATTAGGACCAGTTACTGGTATTCCCCTTCCTTTTATGAGCTATGGCCGAACCTCATTGCTGACTAATTTTATATCTATTGGATTTGTTTTATCTATCTCGAAACGTTCTAGATCATTAAGAAGTTGATGAAATCACAAATAACTATAAAAAAAATTCAAGACCTTTTGATTAAAGGAGTTCAAAATATATACGTGGATGACGATACATCCAGAAGAATGTGGTGGGCTTCTTTAGAAGTTATTCAAAAAGATTTCTTATCTCAGAATTTTAAAGAGGGAGGGATATGGGTTGCCTCGCCATTGCCAGCTTTTAATGATAAAAAATTTTTAAATCAACTTCATGGATGGCTTTGGTCTCCTGAGGGGTTTCCATACTTTCAAAATGAGAATGCAGGTTTTTTACCAGCCAATAATTCAGATAAGATAAAAAAAGATTTCGATTTAGTTAGGAATTATAAAGTCTTAAGTCTTAGCCAAGAAGATGGATATGAACCTTTTTTGATGATAATCACCCCAAATTTTCAATGCATATTATCAATTGCAGGAGAAAAAGATAAGAAAATTTTATTAATGAAGTGTGATGAAGAAAGCCTAAAACTTTCAATTGAATTAATGCACGCAAAATTAAATCATGCAAATTATGAGGAAGGAGTAAAATTTCGAAATGCAATCAATAATTTAGGCAACCTTAATATCGATAATCAATTTGAAAAATTATTTTGGCCAATTTTATCGGCAAAATTAGCCAAAATTTCGCCAAATCATAATATACATAATTCTTCAAAAAACGACGAAAAAAATTTGCAAATAACTGAAGCAAAATTATTAAGTGCAATATCTCATGAAGTAAGAACCCCTTTGACAACAATAAGAACCCTCATAAGTTCTACTTTAAAAAAATACAAAATGGACGAATCAATGAAAAATCGTTTAATTCAAATAGATAATGAATGTAATGAACAAATTGATCGGTTTGGTTTAATCTTTAATGCAGCAGAATTAGTGAGTAATGAAGTTTCGTCATTAAATAACTTGGCAAAAATTAATTTATCCGAAATTTTTAAAAAACTTTATCCTTTATGGAATAAACAATTAAATCGACGAGGGATTTCTCTAAAGCTTGATATCCCCAATCAACTTCCTCAAATTTTGAGTGATTCTGAAAAATTGGAATTAATGTTAAGTGGATTAATTGATAAAAATACTAGAGGATTAAAAGAAGGTAGTACATTGATTTTAGAATTAAGACCAGCTGGTCAAAAACTTAAACTTCAACTTAAAGTACAAAAATTAGAGAGTAATCAAAAAGAAATTCTAAAAAAAGATATCGGTTCTGATCTTGGTCCTGTTTTAAATTGGAACCCTCAAACAGGTAGTTTACAACTCAGTCAAAATGCTACTCAAAAGTTATTAGCTAGTTTAGGAGGACACGTCACACAAAGGCGTGATACAGGTTTAACTGTATTTTTCCCGATTTCAGATTCAAAATAAAATGATAAACAAGTTTTGCATATATTAAATAATGTAGAAAATTTCCTGTAAATTTCGAATTTTGCAAAATATGAATGCTAATTTCTTATTAGAAATAACTTAAAATCAAGGATGACTGAAACTTTAGTTGGTCAATTTCCAAAGCATATAGGAAGTACTGGGGGTTTATTAAACTCAGCAGAAACCGAAGAAAAATATGCAATTGTATGGAAAAGTACAAAGGAACAAGCATTTGAATTGCCTACTGGTGGAGCGGCAATTATGCATGAAGGTGATAATTTAATGTACTTTGCAAGAAAAGAGCAATGTCTTGCATTAGGGACACAATTAAGAGCCTTCAAGCCAAGAATTGAAGATTTTAAAATTTACCGAATTTTCCCAGGTGGCGATATTGAATTTTTACATCCAAAAGATGGTGTTTTCTCTGAAAAAGTAAATGAAGGCAGAGAAAAAGTTGGGCATAATCCTAGAAGAATAGGTGAGAATCCTAATCCAGCTGGTTTGAAATTTACAACCAAGAATACTTTTGATTAACTTCCTTAAAGTTGATATAAAAGAAGAAAATAATTATAATTTGGGTTGATACCATCAGTATGATCAGCTCTCAGAAAGATAGTTTTTTAAAGGCTTACAAAGAAGGTAAAAATTTTATACCTATCATTCAAACTTGGCCAGCAGATTTAGAGACTCCATTGTCGACTTGGTTAAAATTATCCTCAAAAGATTCCCATGGTGTTTTTCTTGAATCTGTTGAAGGTGGGGAAAGTTTGGGTAGGTGGAGTATTGTTGCTACTAAACCTCTTTGGGAAGCAGTTTGTTACGGAGAAGAAATAGTTAAAACTTGGAATAATGGTAAAACTGAAACTCATAAAGGTGATCCTTTTGATATTTTAAGAAGCTGGACAAAGGAATATAAGTCAACAGTGCTTGATGACTTACCATCCATAGGACAGTTATATGGTTCTTGGGGTTATGAATTAATAAATCGAATAGAACCAAGCGTTCCAATAAATGAAATGCCAGGGAAAAATATCCCTTATGGCTCCTGGATGTTTTTTGATCAGTTAGTTGTTTTTGATCAAATAAAAAGATGTATTACTGCAGTAGTTTATGCAGATACAACTTCTTCAAAAGATTCCTCGATTGAAGAATTGTATCTAAACTCAATTTCTAAAATTCAGAAAACTAGAAATTTAATGAGAGTTCCTCTAAAAGAAAATGAGTTTTTAGATTGGAATGAAAATGATAATTTGAAATTAGATCTAGAGAGTAATTGGAAGAAAAAAGATTTTGAGGATGCAGTTCTCTCTGCAAAAGAATATATAAGAAAGGGAGATATCTTCCAAATAGTTATAAGTCAGAGATTCCAAACTCAAGTCAATAATGATCCCTTTAATTTATATAGAAGTTTGAGGATGGTTAATCCATCTCCATACATGTCATTTTTTGATTTTGGCTCATGGTTTTTGATAGGTTCAAGTCCTGAAGTCATGGTTAAAGCTGAAAAAAATAAAAATAGTCAGATTGTTGCAAGCTTAAGACCAATAGCTGGGACAAGACCGAGAGGTATTGATTATCAACAAGACTTAGAATTGGAAAAGGATTTATTAAAAGATCCAAAAGAGATAGCTGAGCATGTAATGCTAATTGATCTAGGGAGAAATGATCTTGGAAGAGTTTGTGAAATTGGGACTGTGAAGGTCAAGGATTTAATGGTTATAGAGAAATATTCACATGTTATGCATATAGTTAGTGAGGTTGAGGGAATCTTAAAAAATAATGCTGATGTATGGGACTTGCTAAAAGCATCTTTTCCCGCTGGGACAGTAACGGGTGCCCCAAAAATAAGAGCTATGCAATTGATTAAGCAATTTGAAAAAGATGCTAGAGGACCTTATGCTGGTGTTTACGGATCAATTGATATTAATGGTTCATTAAATACGGCAATTACGATAAGAACTATGATAGTTAAACCCTCAACAGATGGAAAATATGATGTTTCAGTGCAAGCAGGAGCTGGAATAGTTGCAGATTCTTGTCCTGAAAATGAATATCAAGAGACGATAAATAAAGCAAAGGGGATACTTAAAGCATTAGCTTGTTTGGATAAATAAATGAGTCAAAATAATCTTTATAAGGGTTTTGAGGTGGAACTTTTCACAGGTTCTTTAAATTCTCATATTGGTGTTTCGGCTGAAATTGAGAAAAAATTTCCTGATTTTGTAAAAGAGCCAGATAACAGAAACGTTGAATACATAACAACTCCTGAAAAAGACTACGGTTCTTTATATGAGAAAATAATAACTCCAAGAAAAAAGTTAAGGGATTGGCTAAAAACTAAAAATTTAACAATCATTCCTTCATCCACTCTTTGTTTTCAACACGATATTCAATTTCAAAGATCTGATATTGACAACATATATCATCAATTTATTCAAGATAATTATGGAATATCTATTGCAACTTCAAGTGTGCATATAAACATAGGAATAGATGATTTAGATAGACTGTTTACTGCTATAAGACTTATAAGATCTGAGGCTGCTCTATATCTATCATTAAGTGCTAGTTCCCCTTTTTTAAATAATAAAATTACGAATAATCACTCTCAGAGATGGATTCAGTTTCCTAAAACACCAAGTAGGGTGCCTTTTTTTGTAAATCATAATTCTTATATCGACTGGATAGAGGAAAATATATCTAATAAAAACATGCAAAATATTAGGCATTTTTGGTCGTCAATCCGACCAAATGGTCCCCAAAGACCTTTAATTCTTGATCGTTTGGAATTAAGAATTTGTGATTTTGTGCACGATATTAATCTGCTTTTAGGGATCACGGCCATGATCGAACTAAGGATTTTGAATCTTTTTGAAAATATAAATTCTTTAGATCCTATGAAAGCTAGCACTTTTTCTATGGATGAGTTGTCAGACATATGTGATCAAAATGAAATTAATGCTGCTAAATATAGTCTGAATTCAGAGTTAATTCACTGGCAAGATGGCAAAAGAATTATTTGTAGAGAATGGATTCAAAACTTATTATCAGATTTATCATCCACAGCAGAAAATTTTGGTATGCAACATCTTTTTGATCCTATCTATAAAGTGCTTGAAGAAGGCAATCAATCTATGAAATGGATAAATCAATATGAAAAAGGCCTTTCTATTGAGCAGATAATGCAAATTTCTATCGAAGATATGATTAGAAGTGAGGCCAAGAATGTTTGATTATTTAAATAAATATTTGATCTGAACATTTTCACTTGTGACATAATGGTTATATGGAATCTTTTCGACAGATAAAAAATAATAAAGTGGATCTGATAAGTAACAATGATTCACTTGATAAAAATCGTCTTTTAATAGAAGATTTATGGGAATCAGTGCTCAGAGAAGAGTGTCCAGATGATCAAGCAGAGAGATTGATACAGCTTAAAGAATTAAGTTATTCAAAACAAATTGATGGTGATAGTACAAAAACTTTCAAGAATGAAATAGTTGATATTGTAAACTCTATGGATTTAGCAGAATCCATAGCGGCAGCAAGGGCGTTTTCATTGTATTTTCAACTCGTGAATATTTTGGAACAAAGAGTTGAGGAAGATAGATATATTCAAAGCTTTACTAATAAGGATGTTCAAAAATCCCCCGACAATCTTGATCCTTTTGCCCCAGCATTGGCTAGACAAAATGCTCCAGTAACTTTTAGAGAATTATTTTACAGGCTTAGGAAATTAAATGTACCACCAGGAAAATTAGAGGAGTTATTACAGGAAATGGATATTCGTTTAGTTTTTACGGCACATCCCACTGAGATAGTTAGACATACGATTAGACATAAGCAAACAAGAGTGGCAAATTTGTTAAAAAAAATACAGATTGAGCAATTTCTAACAAAAGAAGAAAAAATTTCTCTAAAAACTCAATTAAAAGAGGAAGTAAGACTTTGGTGGAGAACAGATGAATTACATCAATTTAAACCTTCAGTTTTAGACGAAGTAGATTATGCCTTGCATTATTTTCAACAAGTTTTATTTAATGCGATGCCTCAATTGAGAGGTAGGATCTCTGAAGCACTCACAGAAAATTATCCAGATGTTCAGATGCCCTCTGAATCTTTTTGCAATTTTGGTTCTTGGGTAGGCTCAGATAGAGACGGTAATCCATCGGTTACGCCTGAAATAACATGGAAAACTGCTTGCTATCAAAGGCAGTTGATGTTGGAAAGATATATTATTGCGATATCTAATCTTAGAGATCAATTAAGTGTCTCGATGCAATGGAGTCAGGTCAGTTCTTCTTTACTAGAATCACTGGAAACTGACAGGGTAAAGTTCCCAGAAATCTATGAATCTAGGGCTACAAGGTATAGATCAGAACCTTACAGATTGAAATTAAGTTATATTTTAGAAAAATTAAGGTTAACACAAGAGAGAAATAATTTACTAGCTGATAGCGGGTGGAAATTTGACTTAGAGGGAGAAATTGATAACAAAAATCTAGATAAAGTTGAAAACTTATATTACAAGTCAGTCAATGAATTTACTTATGATCTCGAATTAATTAAAAATAGCTTAATTAGTACAGATTTAACTTGTGAGTCTGTAAATAATTTACTTACTCAAGTTCATATTTTTGGATTTTCTTTAGCAAGTTTAGATATTCGTCAAGAGAGTACAAGACATAGTGACGCTATACAAGAGCTTACAAATTATCTTGATTTATCTGTGCAATATGTACAAATGTCTGAGGAAGAAAAAATTAAATGGCTTATAGACGAATTAAATACAAAAAGGCCTTTAATTCCACCTGAGGTTAACTGGACAAAAGCTACAGAAGAAACCTTTTCAGTTTTTAAAATGGTTAAGAGACTACAGCATGAATTTGGAAGTCGCATTTGTCATTCTTATGTAATTTCAATGAGTCATAGTGCATCTGATTTGCTTGAAGTTCTCTTACTAGCAAAGGAAATGGGACTTCTTGATCAAAATACACAAAAGTCAAAATTATTAGTTGTTCCTCTTTTTGAAACAGTTGAAGATCTTAAAAGAGCACCAGAAGTAATGGAAAAGTTATTTAAATTAGATTTTTATAGATCATTATTACCAAAAGTGGGAGAATCTTTTAAGCCTCTGCAAGAATTAATGCTTGGATATTCTGATAGCAATAAAGATTCAGGTTTTGTTTCTAGTAATTGGGAAATTCACAGAGCCCAAATAGCTCTTCAAGATCTCGCCAGTAGAAATAAAATATTGCTAAGACTTTTTCATGGAAGAGGTGGTTCTGTAGGGAGAGGAGGAGGACCAGCTTATCAGGCAATACTGGCTCAACCAAGCGGTACTTTAAAAGGGCGAATAAAAATAACAGAACAAGGTGAAGTTTTAGCTTCTAAGTATAGTCTTCCGGAACTGGCTTTATACAATCTTGAGACTGTGACTACAGCGGTAATTCAAAATAGTTTGGTAAATAATAGACTTGATGCTACTCCAGAATGGAATCAATTAATGTCTAGGTTGGCAGAAACATCAAGGTCTCACTATAGAAAATTGGTGCATGAGAATCCTGATTTATTAAATTTCTTTCAAGAGGTCACTCCAATAGAAGAAATAAGTAAATTACAGATATCTAGTAGGCCTGCTAGAAGAAAAAAAGGTGCAAAAGATTTGTCAAGTTTAAGAGCTATTCCATGGGTATTTGGTTGGACACAAAGTAGATTTCTTTTGCCAAGTTGGTTTGGAGTAGGCACTGCATTGTCATCTGAATTAAATTCGGATCCACAACAAATTGAATTATTAAGAGTTTTACATCAAAGATGGCCATTTTTTAGGATGCTTATATCTAAGGTGGAAATGACATTATCTAAGGTGGATTTGGAAGTTGCTAGATATTATGTCGATACTCTTGGCAGTAAAGAAAATAAAGACTCTTTTGATAATATTTTTGAAGTAATTTCTAAAGAATATAATCTTACAAAATCTCTAATACTTGAAATCACTGGTAAAAATAAGCTCCTCGAATCTGATAGGGATTTGAAATCATCAGTAAGCTTGAGAAATAAGACAATCATCCCATTGGGGTTTTTGCAGGTTTCACTTTTAAGAAGATTAAGAGACCAGACAAGACAACCTCCGATAAGTGAATTGATTATTGATAAAGATGAATCTATAAGAGCTTACAGTAGGAGTGAACTTTTAAGAGGGGCACTTTTAACGATTAATGGGATAGCAGCTGGCATGAGAAATACTGGTTGATAATTGCAATATTTTTCTAAAAAAAAACTTGTTCTTCCAGAAGGCTATTTTATTAACTCTTCTCAAATTCCATTGGCTAAGGAAGTTAACAAA
Organism: uncultured Synechococcaceae cyanobacterium; assembly: GCA_902578445.1. Taxonomy (GTDB): domain Bacteria; phylum Cyanobacteriota; class Cyanobacteriia; order PCC-6307; family Cyanobiaceae; genus Prochlorococcus_A. Next base: position 6,483 of record CACHDC010000027.1, on the reverse strand, counting down.
CTTTTAGCGAATTGTGGTTGTGAGACATTTCCAATAAAACCTCTTTCTGAGGCTATTCAGAAAAGTAATTTCTTTTTTACCATACAGAGTGAAATAAAAAACAAATTATATGGCTTCGTGAGGGTTACGTCCGACAGGGGATTGAATGCTAACTTGTGGAATTTAAGTGCTTTGCCAGGTAATAATCAGCAACTTTTTTATTCAATATTACTTCAAGTAACTCTTGAAAAAATAAATAGAGAAATGCCTGGATGCAGTATTTCTGTACAGGCTCCAGTATCCTCTTTTATAAGTTTAGAGCAAAATGGATTCATACTAGATCCAAATGGAATAAGAGTAATGGGATATAAACTTTAAAAATTTTATTACGAGCATGGAGGGATTCGAACCCCCGACTCTCAGAACCGGAATCTGATGCTCTATCCAACTGAGCTACATGCCCTTTAATTTTTCAATTTCTTTAAAGAAAATCTAAATATTTTAAACTTAGCTAATTTAATTAATGAATGCACAAAAAAAATTTTTTTAAATAAATTAAAAATTAAAAATTTTCGGAACCATAAAAGTTTTGAAATTGATCTAAAAGAGCAAAGAGCAATTGTTCTTGGCTGCAATGGTATTGGCAAATCAAATTTACTTGAATCGGTTGAATTTTTAAGTCAATTAAAATCTAATAGAGCACTAAGCGATAAAGATTTAATAGAGAACGATAGTGATATGGCTGTAGTTATAGGACAGATAAATTTTAAAGACGATTTAAAGTTAAATTTATTCCGTAAAGGGCCTAAAAGAATTTATGTTAATGAATCAATCTTGAAAAAACAGAGTGAAATAAAGAATTATATTCGGAGCGTATGTTTCTGTTCAAATGATATAGATATTGTTAGAAGTGAACCAAGTTATCGAAGAATATGGATTGATAAAGTAGTATCTCAGCTTGAACCAGTATATTTAGACCTGATAAGTAGATTTAACAGGCTTTTAAAACAAAGAAGTCATTTTTGGCGTTCGGAAAGTTTCTTAAAAACTCAATCCACAGATATTGTTGAAAGCTTTGATATTCAAATGTCAATAATTAGTACAAGAATTTTTCGGCGCAGAAGAAGAGCTTTATTAAAAATAAAACCATATGTTGAATATTGGCATAATCATTTAAGTAAATCGCAAGAGCAAATAGACATAAATTATCTATCGGGGATACAAAATATAAGTCCAGAAGAAGAAGAAGAAGAAGTTATTAGTAAAAAAATAGCAGAACAACTCTTAAATCAGCGTTCAATAGAAGCATTGACTGGTAAATGTAATTTTGGTCCTCATCGTGATGATATTGAGTTTCTAATTAATAATATTTCAGTTAGAAAATATGGTTCATCTGGACAGCAAAGAACGTTTATCTTGGCCTTAAAGATGGCTGAACTAGATTTATTAACTAAAACATTAAATGTCCCTCCAATACTTATATTGGATGATGTCTTGGCTGAACTAGATTTAACAAGGCAAAATTTGTTATTAAATTCTGTTGGCAAAGATAGTCAATGTTTTATAAGTGCGACACATTTAGATAAATTTAATCAATCTTTCTTAGGCTCGTCTCAAATGATTCACTTATAATTAAAAAAACGGTAATTTTTAGCTAATCTTAAATTCATATAAATTTCTTAAATGGAAATCTACAAAAAAAATCAAATTTTAAGTTCGTTTCATGATGATCAAAAATTAAGTCATCAAAGTAAACACCTTTTGTTGGAACTTTATAGATGCGATTGTGAAAAATTAAATGACGAATCCTTTTTGCGCTGTACTTTAAACAGAGCGGCTAAATTGGCAAATGCAACAGTTCTAAATTTGATAAGTAATAAATTTGAGCCTCAGGGGGTTACAGCAATTGCATTACTGGCTGAATCTCATATTTCAATACATACTTGGCCTGAATCTAATTATTCGGCAGTAGATATTTTTACATGTGGTCAAAATATGATGCCTGAACTAGCTAGTCAATATTTAATCGAATCTTTGATGGCTAAAGAACATTCTTTGCGTGTCATTGCGCGAAACCCACCTTCAGCAGTCTCTAATCAGATCAGAACGGTTGTTTGACAATATTTACCTATTTAATTTTCCGCTTACAAGTCCCTCAAGATCTAAACTTGTGCAATTAAATCCTAACTTAGAAAAATATTGAACTAACTCACTAAAATTATATTTGTTAAAAAAATGCTTAAATTCATCTTGGGGAATTTCTATTCTTGCAGTTGAGCCTTGGCATCTAACTCTAACCTCCGATATTCCACATTCTTTAAGATATTCTTCTGCTTTCTCAACCATTTTTAGCCTTTCACTAGTTATTTCATGGCCATAAGGAAATCTTGATGATAAACAAGGTTGAGCAGGTTTATCCCACCAAGGAAAACCCAATGCTCTTGATATATCCCTAATGTCTTGTTTTGAGACTTTAAATTTTGCAAGGGGAGAGATAACTCCTGCTTGTTTTGAGGCTTGTATGCCTGGTCTGTAATCTTTAAGGTCATCCAGATTGACTCCATCTAAAACTATCTTGTAATTAAGTTTTTTAGAGAGGTAGGTTGTATGTTTGTGGAGCTCTTTTTTGCATGCAAAGCACCTATCCTTGGGATTTTCACTGTAACTTGATTGTTCTAATTCTGATGTTTTAATCTCTACATGCTTTACTCCAATCCATTTTGCTTGCCTTCTTGCTTCTTCACGAAGAGTAGTGGCTAATGCAGGAGAAATTCCAGTTATGGCAATTGCTTTGCTACCTAATTGCTCGAATGCTAATGATGCTACTAATGTACTGTCAACTCCTCCGGAATAAGCAATACAAACACTATCAAGATTCTTAATGTATCTTCTAATTGTATAAAGCTTTTCACTTTGTTCATCAGAGAGAATTTCTAGTTGATTGAACATGCTAATTACTTTAAAATTCAAATTACCTATGAATAGGTTGAATTTATTATTAAATCTTTAATAATATTCTCATCTATATCTTAGATTAAATTTACTAATTTTGTTCAATTGACGAATTCGAGTAGAAATAGAGGAATTGGAATTGTCACAGCAAGTGACAGTCAAGAGAGATCAAAAGGTCAATTACATATTTATGATGGAGAGGGTAAGGGGAAAAGTCAGGCTGCTTTGGGAGTAGTTCTCAGGACAATAGGATTAGGTATATGCGAAAAAAGACAGTCAAGAGTTTTACTTCTAAGATTTTTAAAAGGCCCTGAGAGACCATATGACGAGGATTCAGCTATAGAGGCTTTACAAAGAGGCTTTCCACATTTAATTGACCATGTAAGGACAGGAAGATCCGAATTTTTCACTGCTGACCAAGTTACAAAGTTTGATGTTGGTGAGGCTGAAAGAGGTTGGAATATTGCTAAGGGAGCAATTGCTAGTTCTCTTTATTCTGTAGTTGTACTAGATGAGTTAAATCCAGTTCTTGATTTAGGAATGCTTGATATCAATGAAGTAGTTGATACTCTGCAAAATCGTCCAGATGGATTAGAAATAATTATTACTGGAAGGGCAGCCCCACCCTCTTTGGTAAGAATATCTCAACTCCACTCAGAAATGAGACCACGTTTGATAGGAGACTTATCAGAACTATCCAAACAAAGTAGTTCTAGTGGTGGAATTGAGATTTATACAGGTGAAGGAAAGGGTAAATCCACAAGTGCACTCGGTAAGGCTCTTCAAGCTATCGGTAAAGGAATATCTCAAGATAAAAGTCATAGAGTTTTAATATTACAGTGGTTAAAAGGTGGAAATGGATATACCGAAGATGCTGCAATAGAAGCTTTGAGAGAGAGTTACCCTCATTTAGTAGATCATTTGCGTTCAGGCAGAGATGCCATCGTATGGAGAGGTCAACAACAACCAATTGATTATGTTGAGGCTGAAAGAGCATGGGAAATTGCTAAAGCTGCTATTTTGTCTGGCTTGTATAAGACAATCATTTTAGATGAATTGAATCCAACTGTTGATTTAGAGTTGTTACCTGTGGAATCAATACATCAAACGCTCTTAAAAAAACCAGCTGATACAGAAGTTGTAATTACTGGGAGGTGTAAAAATGAACCTTCATACTTTGAACTAGCTGATGTTTACTCTGAAATGGTTTGTCATAAGCATTATGCAAATGTGGGAGTTGATTTAAAAAGAGGAGTTGATTACTAACTTATTCTTAAAAAATTATTTGCACAATATTTTTTTATTTTTTCAATGCCGCCTTCAATAGATCTTGACTGAATTTTGAATTTAGACAAGATTCTTGAAGCTTTTTCAGAGCGTTTCCCCGATTTACATATAGTGAAAACCTCTTTATTTAAACTTTCTTTTTGAATAAATTTTAAGTCAGATTCTTGCTTCAAATGACTTAGGGGAATTGAGATAGATCCCTCTATTGCGGATTTAGAAAACTCTTCATTTTCTCTGACATCAATTAAAAGAATTTTGTTAGGTTTTGCTTTGTATAAACAATTAAAGTCATTAGCATTAATACTTTTAATTTCATCGTTTTCCCCACAATAATCATCACTATTATAAAAGCTCTCAAACTGAGACAGATTTTTTATTCGTTTATTTAACTGATCACTTTTTAGATGTAATTTTTTCATATTCATATTAAATAGATCAAAAATTAAAATTTTCCCATCTAAAATTTCACCTTTTTTTAAAATGATTTTGATAATTTCATTAACCTGAAGAATTCCTATTAAACCTGTTGAAACACCTACAACCCCGTATTCTGCACAACTAGGGACAGCATTTTTTGTAGGTGATTCTGGAAGTAAGTCTCTTAAATTAGGACTATTTTTATATAAATTGAAAACACTCACTTGCCCTTCAAATCCTTGTACACTTCCAAAGACTAGGGGTTTTTTTAATATCAGGCATGAATCATTTATTAAATATCTTGTGCCAAAGTTATCCGAGCAATCACAAATAACATCAAACTCCTTTATTAATTCAAGAGCATTTGTAGGATTAATTCTCTCTGAAAAGGTTAATATTTCACAATTAGGATTGAATTTTTTAATTCTTTCCCGAGCAGAATCAATTTTAAGATTGCCAACAGTATTTGTTTCATGAATTATCTGTCTCTGGAGATTAGACTTTTCAACTTGATCGTTATCAACTATTCCAATTCTCCCAATTCCTGCTGCAGCAAGATAAAGCAAAACGGAAGAACCAAGCCCACCTGCTCCAATGCATAATACTGAGCTGTTTTTAAGATTTAGTTGGCCCTCATAACCTATCTCTTTGAGGGTCAAATGTTTTTGATATCTTTCTTCTTCATCAGAGTTTAAGAAATTAAATTTTATATCTTTGGACATTGAAATCCTTTAATTTTTGCGAGATAAACTATGAAAATGTAATAATTAAAATAAAAATTTTAGACTTTTAAATTTTTCTTATTACTCTAATTTATAAATGTTTTTGTTAGAACTAGACCATAATGTGAAGTTTTTATAAATCAATTTTAAGTTTAAATATCTTCAGAAAGCATATATACCAACGCCTCTAAAAAAATACAAAATGTTTCGGTTCGGAATTTTGCACAACAAAAAGGTAGTCAATAGTCGTTTTTTCCGATACTGTCTGGTTCATATATTAAGTTTACTGAATTCATGAGTGATAACACTCCAGAGTCAAACCAAGACTCCGGCTCCGATACAAGCTCAGAAACCAAAAGTTTTTCAGAGAAGTACTCTGATGTTATGGGAAAAGTCAACGAAACCCTTGGTAATGTTGATTGGACTCAAATGGGCAAGTACGGCAAGGCGGCAGGCATAATTGCTGTTGTCGTAATAGCTCAGATAATAATTAAAGTTGTCATTGACACGATAAACTTTTTCCCAATTCTTCCTGGTTTACTAGAACTGCTAGGGGTCATTGTTGTCGGTCAATGGAGCTGGCAAAATCTTCGTACCAGTGAAAATCGTGAAGCTGTTCTAGATAAGGTACAAAATCTTAAGAAGACATATTTAGGGTAGTTAAAGATTACATATTAAGAATTGCTTTTACGTAATCTTCAACTTGGTTTAAGTACCCTCCTCCAAACATATTGGCGTGATTCAATATGTGATAAAAATTATAAATAATAATTCTTTTTTCAAATCCGTTTTTTATAGGAAAAATTCTATGGTATTCTTCATAAAATTCTTTTCTAAAACCTCCAAATAGTTTTGTCATAGCTATATCTACTTCATTATCTGCCCACCAAGATGCAGGGTCAAATATAACACCCTTTCCATTTTTGTCCATTCCTGCATTGCCTGACCATAAATCACCATGAACTAAAGCATTTATTGGTTTGTGATTCAGCAATTCTGATTTAATTTTTTCTTTAACTTTATTTATAATTTCTTTATCTAAATTTCTCGATTTAAGACTTAATAATTGAGGTATTATCCTTAAGTTTAAAAAACAATCTATCCAATTATCTTCTAGGCCTTTTTT
>CACHDC010000026.1 GCA_902578445.1 uncultured Synechococcaceae cyanobacterium | reverse complement strand
ATTCGAATCGTTCAAGGGTTAAAAGGTTTTCAAAGAATAATCAAAATAAAGATAAATTTTTTGAATATATGTTTATTGACTCTGGGAAAATTCGTGGTGTTTTAGGAAAAGAACCACCTCTCATGACAACCAGAGAAGAACTTAAAGTTGATAATGCTAGAGATGAATGGAAAAAGTTAATCGCTCAAGGATGGAGAAGAACCAACCCAGTTTGGGAAGAGTCTTAGTATCCAATATTGTTACTAGGGTTAGTTATATAAATTATGAGATTAAGGACATAGTTAGCGGGTAAATTTAATGGCTTCAAAAGTAACAAAGCCATTCCTTGAGTAACATTAAATTCATTATTTTTCATAAAAAAAATCTCATTTTAATAATAAAAAGACTTTCAAATACAAACTTAAAATACTGAAAAAAAAATATTAAAGCATTTTTTGTTAGTTATTTTCAAGATATCATATAAATAAAAATTATTTTAAAAAATTATAGATTTAGAGTTACTTGTTTTTTTTTACAAAAAAATCTACGCAATAATCTAATCATCCCTACTATTTAATAATTATAAATACCTAATGAAATATCTTATCTCAAGCAAAAGATCAAGAGCTTTATTTGGCATTGGAATAGTTGCTATAAGTATTGGATTAATATCAAAAAAAGTAATTAATTATCCAGCTGGAGGTTGTATGAGAGGGACTCAAAAAATAACCTTTAATATCTAGCCATTAATCTTCTTACATATTCCTTAATTCTTAAATCCAGTCAACTTTGATAACTCTTTTAGTGAAAGTACACCTAAAAAAAGTTTTCCATTTATTTCCCAGGTTGGAAACCCTTTAATTTTTTTATCAATGCATAATTGAGTTTGACTGTTTATGCCATCTCTTGCACATTCAACCACATTAAGTTCTTTATATGCTTGCTTACCAAATAATTCACTTTGAATAAGACAATTAGGACACCAATATGCCGAATATTTAACTACACCACTATCCTTAAGGTATTTTGCCAACTCGATAGATTCCCTAGTGCTTTCTGAGGTGACTGTAAGTTTTCTCTGATTATTCAAGTGGGAGCTATTAACAACACTTGGAAAAGTAAGCAAAACTAATAGTGGGATTAATAAGCGTTTCATTTATTTACTACTTTTCCACCATATTTTCTAACTATCTTATCAATCAAAATTCGTATATCTTTATTTTTAAGTTTATCTATTTGCTGAAGATCTTCAAGAAGATCACATATTTGATCCTGTGTATCTTCATTTAATTCACTTACAGCCATTTATATTTAGAGTTTTTATATTGCAATTTTACATCAAAAATAAATTTACATACTTATTGTATTTATATTTTTTTATTGCTATTTTTTTTAATGCGGGCTAAGGTTCATATCTCCACGAGGATTTAGTCCGCAGAATTTTTAAAGATTCAGTTTTTTTGAATCGCTCTTAAAGAAGTTGAGAAGAAATAGTCTCATAAATATTTATTATTGCATAATTTCTAAATTCCATTGAAAAGATATCTAATATAAACATTAGGAGTGTGACACTATTTATTCAATAATATTATTATTTCGCCTCATAACTTTCTTAAAATACTTAAACTCAATAAATTCATACATCATTTTGATATCCTCAGATAATACTTTTTTATTAACTGTATAGTCGTCCCCATTTTCAGAAGATTTATTATTTTCAGAGCATGTTTCTTGATGTAAGGAAAAATTGATCAAATCCTTTTTATCAGTTCTATTTAGACCAAAAGATTCATTTAATTCTCCTCGAGACCTCAACGCTTCTTCGACCAATAAACCTGTAACTTTTGACTGACTAAATTCATTAGATTTGCACAATTTTTCAATAATTTCATGAACTTCTTCACTTGGCAAAAAACCAATTCTTTTCCTCGGAGAGGGCATAATTTAAAAAAGTTTAGTGTCACACTTGCACATTATAAGTGTTGCACTATATTTGATTTAAGTCAACTAATTATGCAATGCATATTTTAATATTTCCTGCTGGATTTATTCTTTGGTATATAGCTTATGAAGCAAAACCTATCTTTAATGATGAAGTGACACTTCATTGGGAAGAGAAAAATACAAATAAAAGAAATAAACTTCTAAATATAATTCACGAAAACTATTAAAATTTACTGTCAATCGATTTTGACCATTCCTTGTGCTTATAATCTAGATCTGAGATTAACTGTTTTTGATAAGTAAATTTGAGTTGATTTTCGTTAAGTGATTTTTTTGTGATAATCATCTCTTTAGAGAAAAAATCAGGAGTGTTATAACTATTAATTTTTTTTTGGACTTCCATATGAGTAATTCATCTATTTTTTTTATATGATTCAAAAGGTTATAGTCTTAATATTTTTATATTCTTTTTATATTTCCTTAATATGTATTAGGAAGTTTGTAAAAAATATTAGTTTATTAAATAGAAAAGGTTATATTTAAACAAATATATATCTTATTATGAATTTTAAGGAGAGGGGGATTACTGTTGGAGATTTACTAATCATATTACTAATAATAATCACTTCTACAATATTAATTAAATCACTTAGCAAGGATAAGAAATCAACAACTTTTTATGGTATTCAAGAGCAAGTTTCTTATAATAAAAATTTCTATCAAAAATTTATTTGAATTATTTTTATAAATTTTTTTATAAATTATTTATTAACTCTTTTTTTTAATTTATTTAACTATGTAAATTTCTTATGTAAATTTCAGGAATTGATATTTATCAAACAATGAGTTTAGGTAGTTTAAATATTTTGATGAAATGATTTAGAACTTTCCCATTTCAAATTATCCTTTAAATCATTAAAATCATTTGATATTGAAACTAAATTCACCATTTGAAGAATTTGAGTTTTATTTAGCCTATTAATAGCAATTAGTTTATTAATCATTTCTAAAACAGATTCATCATTAATATTCATTGTTGGTATAAAAACTATGATTCTTCAATTTTTATACCTTATCTTAAAATTCTAAGATTTCATAATATATTTATATACAAAAATAATATATATCTAAAAAATCATCAAAAATAAAACTCTTACTGATAAGTAGTAATCTTTAGCTCACTTTCTTATAAATTCGTTTATTGTAAAAAGAAAAAAGATGAAAAAAAACTCCAAGAAAGAATTCCTTGATAGAGATGAAGTTAATGAAATGATTGAATCCGCTTTAAGGAGACACAATAGAAGATCTACAATAATATCAAGTGTACTTGGATGGATTCTAATAGGAGGTTATTCGTTTGGACTTTTTCAAGCAGTTCAAAATGTCTAAATTAATCTTTTTTTAAAGTAGAACTTGCTAGATGATAAATTAATATAAGGCTAAGTATTTATTATGAGAGTATATATTGAGGAAAATCTTGCAGTGATAAGAAAATATTTAAAAAAACGAAAAAATTATACAACAAAATTAAATAATGCTTCGATAATGGAAGAATTCAAAGAATGGAGTAAAGATCCATTACCTGATACAGAATCAATATGGACTTTACCTGACTTAACAAGAAATGAAAGACTAAAAAATTTTTGTCGTTCAATTAAAAAGGAAATAAGATAAGTTTTTAACTACCTAGTTGTATATGATTTACCTTTAAGTAAAAATAACCCGCAAATCCAATTATATTCAAAATTACAACGAAAATCCAAGCTCCTACTGGCTGATTAGAATCAAATTTTTTTATTTTAACTTTTTCCTTTAGTCTTTCAATATATTTAGCCATGATTAAAAATATAAAAAAGAATATCTCTAATTATAGAGAGTTGAATTTAAATGAATCTAAAATAAAATTAAATTTCTTTTAATTCGATTTTTTATTGTCAAACCTGTTAATGGGATATTTAATTAACTCTTTTTTAAGATTTTTTAAAAGTTTATTGTGATTCAAAATTGTAAATTTCCTAGAAAAGGAATAATGCCATTTCATTGAATTAAAAAAAAACTTGCTAATTCATTATTAATAAAATTATAATACTTATTACGGTCATTCCGACCATACATAATTTAAATAAGGACAAATTTTTTCATGAGCTTAAGAGTTGGCCAAGAAGCACCAGACTTTAGTGCTACAGCAGTATATGATCAAGAGTTTAAGGAGATTACACTTTCAGGTCTAAGAGGTAAATGGGTTGTTTTATTCTTTTACCCACTAGATTTTACGTTTGTATGTCCAACTGAAATCACTGCATTTAGTGATAGATACAAAGATTTCTCAGCTCTTAATACTGAAATACTTGGGGTATCAGTTGATAGCAAACACTGTCATTTGGCTTGGATACAAACCCCAAGAAATGAAGGTGGAATAGGTGATATTAACTACCCGTTAGTTTCTGACTTAAAAAGGGAAATTTGCCAGGCGTACAATGTTCTGAATGATGATGGAGAGGCCGATAGAGGTTTGTTTCTTATCAATCCCGAAGGAATAGTTATGCATACAACTGTTAATAAGGCTCCTGTAGGAAGAAATGTTGATGAAACGCTAAGGATTCTTCAAGGTTATCAATACGTTGCAGCAAACCCTGATGAAGTATGCCCAGCAAACTGGACCCCCGGAGAGAAAACAATGCTAGAGGACCCCAAAGGTAGTAAGGAATATTTTTCTGCGCTATAGAAGGATTAGAAACATTTAAGTAAGTATTGAATAGTAGATAATTATAAATAAATAAAAAATTAATATATTCAAAAGGGGGATTAAATCCCCTTTTTGAGGTTTGGGCACGATCCAATCGCTTAAATTATTTTTATATGATATAAAGGACCACGTATAAAAAGAAATTTCTATGGCGACTAGGATAAAAATATTAATTAAATTTAAGTCATTTAAAACAAAATATCTATAAATATGAAACTGATCATCAACACTAATATTATTAATTTGAATATGCCAAAAATAAAAAGAAATCAAAATAAAATTTAGCAATATAATTTTTTTCAAAAGAAATCTAGATTTCTTAAAAATTAATAAGATAGAAATTAAAAATATGAAAAAACTTAACTGTGGAATATCCGGTTTTGGTACATTAATGCCCTCAAGAAATAAATTAAATATAAGATCAAAATTTATATATATATAATCAGCTATTAAGTAAGAGAGAAATATTAAATTTATTGCTACTAATATTAATAATCTTTTTCCTTTAATTATTTTTATTTTATGGATTTTATCCTTATTAAAATTATAGTATGTATAGTTTTTCAAAGAGCTTAAACACACTAAAGATGGACATATTGCACCGCTCAAATAGTAAAGGATTGAATAAAAGGTAATATCATTAATATTGAGTGAATACAAATTAAACCATTGTTTTTGTACAAATGGAAGAATAAGTAAAAATGAAAGATTACCTAATAACTTCGTTGTATTATTTTTAATTATCAAGAAAATATTTTTTTTTAATTTAAAACAATTAAATCAAACTTTCAAGAATTTAGAAGTTGTTAATTTAAAAACTTTTTTATCTATGGTTTCTTGATTTAATAGTATATCAACTAATTTATCTAGTAAGAGTCTATTTTTTTTCAATATTTTTATTGAATTATTTAATGAAATTTTAGAAATATTTATGATTTCTTTATCTATTCTAGAACTAGTATTTTCTGCTATGAAAGGCTTTCTTCTAAATAATCCATCTCCTAAATACATTTCATTATTATCAGAATCCATTGAAATTGGACCAATAATTGAAAATCCATATTTTGTAACCATTTCCCTTACGATATTTGTCGCATAAGAGATATCATTTAATGAGCATTGTGTAATTTCACCTTCACCAAAAACTATCGTTTCTGCGGCTCTTCCAGCTAGAGCAATTTCAATTTTTGAAAATAATAATTTTTTTGAAATCAAGCCACTAGAAATTACATCTTCGTCAGGGCATATTTTTGTATATCCTCCTATAGATCCAGATCTAGGTAAGATCGTAATTTTATCAACTGATTCAATTCCATTTCTCACAGCAGATACAATCGCTCTGCCTACCTCGTTATAAGCAATAATTTTTTTCATATTTGGAGAAGTTATTAATGAACTTCTCAACCCGATGGTAATTTTATCAAGAGCATTTTCTATGTGAAGATCATTGATTAATTTAGATTCATCTCTAGCACAGTGAATAGCACTCTCGTTCATCAAATTTGCAAGATCTGCTCCCGAAAATCCAACTGTTCTAGAAGCCCAATATCCTAAGTCAACTTCCTTTGAAAGTGGTTTAGAGAGTGAGTGAACTGAAAGAATTTTTTTTCTTCCATCTAAATCTGGAAGCATTACTTCAATTTTTCTATCAAATCTACCTGGTCTTAATAATGCTGCATCCAAAATATCTGGTCTATTTGTTGCTGCTAAAACAATAATCCCAGAATTATCAGCAAAACCATCTAATTCAGTTAGAAGCTGATTAAGGGTCTGCTCTCTTTCATCATTTCCACCTCCAATCCCAGAACCTCTTTGCCTACCAATGGAATCAATTTCATCAATGAAAATTATACAAGGAGATTTTTCCTTAGCTTTAGAGAATAGATCACGAACTCGGCTTGCACCAACACCAACAAAAAGTTCTACAAACTCTGAAGCAGATATTGAGAGAAAAGGAACACCTGATTCACCAGCAATTGCTTTAGCTAATAATGTTTTACCAGTACCTGGTGGGCCTATCAGAAGAACTCCCTTAGGAACTTTTGCTCCAAGATTTTCAAATTTCTTGGGTTCTTTCAAAAATGTTATTACCTCTTTTAATTCCTCAGCGGCTTCAGGGACACCGGCTACATCATCGAATCTCGTTTCTACATCATCAATAGTTACAAATTTAGCTTGATTTTTTGTAAAACCAAAAGCTCTGGAAGCCAATTTTGATGTACTCCTCAAGATCAAGACTATGGCTAATATGAATATCAGGAAAAGACTTATTGAAGCAAATGAATTAGCAGCTGATGCTTCTTTTCTACTATTGTTAATAGTTAGATTTACCCTATATTCAGTGGCCTTTTCAAGAATTAATTGATCGTTGTAAAGGATAGGTATTTTAAATTTATCGCCATTTTTATACAGAACATCAATTTCTCTCTGCCTAGGATAGAAAAATATTGATTCTATTTTCCCCGTCTCTATATCTTCTAGAAGATCCGAATAACTTGATTTAGAATCTGAATATGAGAATTTTGATCTAAACACTAATCTTATAAGTTATTAATAAAGCATATATGCTTATTTAAAAAATTGACGTATATAAACAAAATATACTCAAAAGTTTTGGAGATAACCAGTTAAAGGTTATATTATTATATGGAAATAAAGAAACAGAATGGCAGTACCAAAAAAGAAAAAATCAAAGAGCAAAAGGAACCAAAGGCATGCTGTTTGGAAAGGGAAAGCAGCAATAGCAGCTCAAAAAGCTATATCTTTAGGTAAATCAGTTTTAACTGGGAAAGCTCAAGGATTTGTTTATCCTATTGAAGAAGAAGAAGAAGAATAGCTTTTAAGATCCTAATTTAAATGCTTCAAGTATAACGGCATAAATTGCACCAATTCTTAATTTATCAACTACGGTCCATAGATAATAAAACTTTGAACTTTCGGCAGGTTTAATTCTTATAATAATTTCAATAACAACAATAATTATTGGGACCATTATCAACTCATTCTTACCTTCAGATATAAATTTTGTAATAAAATTTGCGAACAAAAAATAACCTGTCAAAACAGAAATTAGACCAATAGATTTTGTTCTCCATGTATCACTTAGAAAACCAAAAAATAAATTATTTAACTGATTGGTAATTCTTGAAAAATTAGTTTTTTGCATTACTAAAAGTTACTAAATAATCACTTAGAAAGTTATAGTCAACATATGATTTTTTTAGTTTAGGGCCTTTAATTACATTTGCCACATTATTATCATCACCAAGACTGTCTAATATACAATCTAATTTAATATCTTCCTCAAGAACAATTGGGATATTTGAAGGAACAAAAATAGTGGGCAAGTTAGCTGCCAAGGAAGATTTTAATCCTGGATTAGAGTCTTCAAAAAACAATTGATTTGTTTCTGCTTATACCACTTAATTTGATTGCCTTTAAATATGGTAATGGATTTGGTTTCTTAAATTCAACGTCCTCACTTGAAATGATGAACTCAAAAGGGTTGAAGCCATGAAAAAGATATTCAACAAGAAGATTGACTTGAATTCTTGAACTTGAAGTAACAATAAATTGTCTTACTTTTTTTTTATGTAATTCATTTATTAATCTAAAAACACCAGTTTTTAAACTAACGCAATTTTTTTTTATAAATTCTAAATAATGAAACTGCTTTGTTTCATGAATTTTAAGAATTAAATCTTCCGAGAAATCATCATTATTTAATTTAGCGTAATAAGCAATCCTATTTTTGCCCCCATTTATCTTCAGAAGTTTTATATAGATATTAGAGTCCCAATTCCATTTAATACCAAGTTCATTGAAAGCATTATTAAAAGCAGGTAAATGGGCTTCTAATTCAGTATTTGCGATGGTACCATCTAAATCCCAATAAACGCCCTCAAGATTTGTCACCAAAAAGAATTTCTTTTATTTACGGTAAAATACAAGAGCAATTATTGCTGGTCCTGCTAACGCAACTACAGCCAAAGGAATAAGTGTTGCCATGATTAATGAGTATGTTTTGTGATACTATTTTTACAAATAAATGACGATACTGTACTGATACGTTACAAGATTGAATTAAATTATGAAATCATGGACATGTATAGAAAATTGTGGAGCTTGTTGTAAATTCGACTTGAACGAAAGAAGCGATTTGGCTGACAAACTTAACAAAGAAGATATAGCTTTGATAAATTCGATGACAGCTAGAGACGGTTGGTGTAAATACCTAGACAGAGAAAATAAAAAATGCTTAATTTATGAAAACAGACCACATTTTTGCCGGGTAAATGAATTTTCAACAGCATTTAAAGGATATTTGAAATCTGGTGACAAATTTCTAATAGATTGCTGCAAACAACATATTTCATCAAATTATGGATACGAAAGTAAAGAGATGAAAACTTTTAGAATTGCTGTTTCAGGAAAATGAATAGCAAATTAGAAAAAAAAGAAACCAATATAGAAAAAAGTTTTTTTTCTATATTTATAACTACTTTTACAACAATTTTTATTGCTGAACTTGGCGATAAAACTCAGATTGCCACATTAATGCTTTCTGCTGAATCGGGCAGGCCAATAATTGTTTTTCTTGGAAGCTCTCTTGCATTAATAAGCTCTAGCATAGTAGGAGTTCTTATTGGTAAATGGGTTTCAAAAAAAATATCTCCAAGCAAGTTTGCTTTATCTACTGGTGCTTTAATGATCTTGATAAGTATTTTTTTAGCTTATGAAACTTTCAAAAATTATATATAAATGGTTTTAAGTTTATTACTATCAACATTTCTAACCGTTTTCATAGCTGAATTAGGTGATAAAACTCAACTAGCTACTTTAACTATAAGCGGCACTTCAAATAAACCATTAGCTGTTTTCCTAGGATCATCTTCAGCACTTGTTTTTGCAAGTTTCCTAGGAGCTTTAACAGGCGGCTCTATTTCAAGTTTTCTACCCGAAGTGGTTCTTAAGTCAATAGCCTCCATTACATTTTTTATCATTGGTATAAGGCTTTTTATCAACTCATTCACCATCGAAAAAGAAGAAAAAGAAGAGAAAGAATATAATTAGTTTTAAGCTTGGATAATAAGGTGTAATAATGAAGTGTATACACCTAAATTAATTTATAATTTCATTTTGATCATGTTTACATCATCTTCAATAATTGATAATCTTAATCAGTCAGAAGGGTTAGAATATAAAAAATTATGCAGATTGTTAAAAATAACAAAAAAATCTGATAAGGATAAATTAGATATTGCTTTAACAGCTCTAGAAAAACTTGAAATAATTAATAAAAATGAAGATGATGAATATACCTGCATAAAAAATAGTGATCATCTTGTCGCCAAAATAAGATGTAGTAGCAAAGGCTATTGCTTCGCTGTAAGAGGAAAAGACAAAGAAGATATCTACATTAAAGAAAACCTACTTAACTATGCATGGAATGGAGATAAAGTTTTAGTAAGGATAATAAAAGAGGGTTATAGAAGAAGATCACCTGAGGGGATAGTTGATTGTATTCTTGAAAGATCAAATAAAATACTTCTTTCTAAGGTTGAAATAATAAACAATGGTGTATATGCAATCCCAATAGACGATAGGATCCTTTCTAAAATTAAACTTCCAAAAGAAAATAAAACATACGCTTTTAATCCAGACATTAAGAATATAGTAAAAGTTGAGATTGATAGATTTCCCATAGGTCAAGAAGAGGGACTAGGTCATGTGATAAAAGAACTAAAACTAAACAATAATGAAGAATATGATTCAGACTTTGTTTTATCAAAAAGCAATATCGCCAAACCATACAATTTAAAAAATATTGAATCAAAAAAAATAGAAAAAAGGGAGAGGATAGACCTTACAGATAAAAACTCTTATTTATTCAAAAGTTGGAATTCAAATAATTCTCCTATGCTCCCAATGATTCAAATAGAGCAGGGAAAAAATAAAAGTACTAAATTATGGATACATACAAATAATCTTGCAGAAAGAGTAGATCTAAATAGTAAAAAATCTCTAGAAATATTATTAAAAGGTTTTGAATCATTACCCTTATTAAATGATTGGGAAAACTACCTTAGTGAAACCATAAGAAAAGATTCTGAATTTAAATTTGGTGAAAAGAATGAAGCTATAAGCCTCTGTATGCATTTAAATAATGATAATGAAATAATTGATTGGTCATTTCATCTTACTTTGGTAAAGTGCTCACTAATTGTTGGAAGTGATCATACTGATGCGATCCTATCTAGAAAAAGTAAATCAAGAATAACCTCTCGGGCATTAAAACCCATAAAAGAATATATTGAAGATTTAGATAGAATACTGGAAATTTCATATTCATTTAGACAAAAACATCTTTTGGCGGGTAAGGTTGAAATTCCTGCGCCACTTAACAAAATACAAGCACTAGAAGAATTTTTTATTCACAATCCAGCTGAATATTCAAAAGGATATTTTGAATCATTAAACAAAGAAGATTGCCAAACATTTCTTTCACCATTACTTTATGAGGCTAATTTAATATGGTTCAAACATTCCAATAAATATGGCTTAAAAAGTGCAGGATATATCTCAAAGGGAATAGATTACGTTAATGCAAATGAAATCATCAAATATTCAGAATTTATTGATAATGATATAGAGCTTAATGAAGATGGCAATTTGACATTTGGTCAAGTAATTAAATTATGTGGCGATGATAATAAAAAAAGAATCTTACATAAACTTCTAATTAATGAATTTAAGGACAACGAAATAAGGTTGATATCTAAAAATCCTGATAATGATGAATCAGAACAATTATTTATTTCTCCATGGACAATTCCTGGGTTTGACTTCACTAATCTTATAAATCAGTACTGTATTTTTAATATGATAATAAATGGCAAGAAATCAAAGAAAAATAATATTAATGCAATCAATATATCGGAAAGTAAATCATTAGACTTAGTAAATTGGGATATATTTAATTCATCAATTTCAAAAAATCTAGAAACATTATTTAATAAGTTTGTAATAGATAAACATAATGAATTTAAGTACAAAGTTAACCAATATAAATCTAATATGATAAATATTAAAAAAGTAAGAAAAGCAGAAAAGTTAATAGGTAATATTTATAGTGGATTTATATTATCAGTTCAAACATATGGTTTCTTTGTTGAGATATCAGAACTTAATGTAGAGGGTTTAGTACACGTCAGCACTCTTAATAATGATTGGTATGAATATAGATCAAGGCAAAATCTATTGATTGGAAGAAAATCTAAAAAATCATATAAAGTTGGAGATGCAATAGAAGTTAAAATAATAAAAGTCGATATTCTTAAATATCAAATTGATTTAGAATTAACATAAATCAATTCTCACGAAATATATTATGGAAATATTAACCAAAAAAAATTTAAGATAAATTTATAATTATGTTTAAGAAAAAATATTTATTATTAACTCTTTTTTTAATAATAATTTTTCAAATCTTGTTATATACAAATAATAATCAGAAGACATCATTTAGATACTTTAAATGGACTCTCCAAGAAGTAAGTATAGGTAAGTTAATAAGTATTTCATTTTTTTCTGGTTTATTTGTAAGCACTTTAATTAATACAACAATTACTAGTAATAGTTTCATAAAAAAAACTTTCAAAAATGTGGAGGATGATTTCGTATCTGAAAATAATGAAGAAGATATGGAATCAAATGTTGAGATGCCGCCACAAAGAGACATAAGAGAAACTCAACCAACAATTTCTGTTAACTATAGAGTAGTCAAAAATATGGATGATAATAATTTAAAAAAAGATCGAAATTATTCAAATAATCCTGATAATAAAGATGACTGGGATAATGATGATAATGATTGGTAGAAAAATAGATTATTTAAATAAAAAATGATTTTTTAATTTATAATGTGAAAAAATGTTTTCCCTATGGAAGAAAATTTAGACATTAATAATAAAGTTAGTAATGAAAAATCTGACAACACAACTAAATCAAACTCTGAAGAAATAAAAGAACCTAGATCAGAAAAAGATACGGTTATAAATAATAAAATTGACATCCCCGTCAAACCTGTCACTAAACCCAAAAAAGAACTTCCCATAGAGAAAAAACCTTTCCAAGAATTTATCAACATTCATTTAATTCCTGCTCTTATAGAGGAAATTAATCTAAGAGGATTAAAAGTAAACAATATTAATCTCACAAACACCAATAGACCTATAGCTGGAGATAAATGTTGGGTGATAAATTGTGAAATTAAAGATACATGTAACTTTTGGTTATCCTTTGAGAAAGAGGACATTAGTTCATTAAAAAGTATTTCTTTATCTAAACCAAATCAGAAACCCAGCATTATTGAATCATTCCTTATTGATGAGAAAAGAATAACCCTTAAACTAATTATTTCAAGAGTATTGCAGAGATTAAATGGACAAAAATTGATAGGGGTTAATTAAAGAAAGAATAACACCAAGTTAACTTTTCCCTCGAAAATCCAAATGATGGTAAATAATAGTATTAATACAACAGTTAAAGATGTCTCAATCAACTATTGAATCTACAAATAAAAAAGAAATAAATAGAGGAAAAGACCCAGCAAAGGAAACAATTTTGTCTCCAAGGTTTTATACGACAGACTTTGAGGCAATGGAAAATATGGATTTATCAATAAATGAGGAAGAATTAGAAGCGATATGTGAGGAATTCAGGAAAGACTACAATAGGCACCATTTTGTAAGAAATAGTGAATTTGAAGGAGCTGCTGAAAAGTTAGATCCTGAGACCAGAGAACTTTTTGTTGATTTTCTGGAAGGGAGTTGTACATCAGAATTTTCAGGTTTTTTACTTTATAAGGAACTTAGTAAGAGAATTAAAGTCAAAAACCCTCTACTTGCTGAATGTTTTGCTCATATGGCCAGAGATGAGGCAAGACATGCAGGTTTTTTAAATAAATCAATGAGTGACTTTGGACTTCAGTTAGATTTAGGTTTTTTAACAGCCAATAAAGATTATACTTATTTCCCTCCAAGAAGTATTTTTTACGCTACTTATTTATCCGAAAAAATAGGTTATTGGAGATACATAGCAATTTATAGGCATCTCGAAAAAAACCCTGATAGCAAAATTTTTCCTCTTTTTAATTACTTTGAAAATTGGTGTCAAGATGAAAATAGACATGGGGATTTCTTTGACGCATTAATGAAAGCACAGCCACGTACTGTTAAATCATTAAGCCAAAAAATTACTATTGGCGGCTCTACTTTTACACACCCATTATTTGACTACTTCCATAGGTTTAGATATTTTTTAAATAATCTTCCATTAACATCCAAGTTATGGTCTAGGTTCTTTCTCTTAGCTGTATTTGCAACTATGTATGCAAGGGACTTGGGAATTAAAAAAGATTTCTACAGTTCTTTAGGTTTAGATGCCAGAGATTACGACCAGTTTGTTATTAACAAAACAAATGAAACTGCAGCTAGAATTTTCCCTGTAGTAATGAACGTTTATGATAAATCTTTTTATGGAAGATTAGATAAGATAGTAGAGAATAATAAGGTTCTTTCCGATATTGCAAACAGTGATGGAAATAAAGTTTCTAAAACTTTTAAAAAATTACCTAAGTATTTATCAAACGGTTATCAATTATTAAGACTATACTTATTGAAACCTCTTGTTAGCAAAGATTTCCAACCTTCCATTAGATAATCCTAATAAAGAGAAGATTTATAAATAAAAATGCTTTCGTCACAAATAAAATCAAATGAAATAGTTTTTGGTAATTGCAATAAAGATTTATTAGAAGAAATTATTTTCTATGGTATTGGCCTTGGTGCAGATTTTGTAGAAATATTCATAGAGAATACTGACAATTCAAGTGTGTTAGCTGAAGAGGATTTTATTACAAGTGTAAGCCCCTCATTTGGAAGAGGTGCAGGGATTAGAATTTTCAAAGGGAAAAAGGATGGATTTGTAAGTACAAATGATTTAACAAAAAATGGCTTGATGAAATCGGTATCTCAGGCTATAGAGATGTTAGACATAACAGACAATAAAAAAAGAGAAGTATTTAACGGTTTAAATAAACATAGGGAC
>CACHDC010000025.1 GCA_902578445.1 uncultured Synechococcaceae cyanobacterium | reverse complement strand
TTAGAATTTCAAAATGTTTTTATCACTGGGCTAGAACAAGGTCTCTTCCCTAGCCATAGATCAATAGATACTCCCTCACTTCTTGAAGAGGAAAGAAGATTATGCTATGTAGGTATTACTAGAGCTAAAGAAAGAGTTTTTTTAAGTCATGCCAGAGAAAGAAGATTGTGGGGTGGAATGCGTGAAGCAACAATTCCTTCAATATTTCTTTCGGAAATACCTGAAGATTTAATGGATGGCGAATTACCACAAACTGGTGGTGCTTCAATTAGAAGAGATTGGCATCTTGATCGTTTAACTAGAGTTGATCGAAACAATCCAAATGAATTTGTTAACAAACCAATAAATGCAGTAAGGAAATTATATTCAGGGCCTAGTAAAGGGAAAAGCTGGATAGTTGGAGATATGCTAATTCACTCAAAGTTTGGGAAAGGTGAAATCATACATATTTTTGGGAGTGGGGAAAAAATATCTCTAGCAGTAAAATTTGGTGATAAAGGAAGTAAAATTCTAGATCCCAGATTAGCTCCAATTCGTTATGTAAGTTAAACCTCATGAACGATATCTCTGATTACATTCAAGGTGAATTAATCAAAACTCCATTTAATCTATATAACATAATTGCTAAATACATAGAATCTAATAACAATACTAAAGTAGCTTTTGTGGGCGGTTATTTAAGAGATTTATTAATTAGTAAATTCCACAAAAAATTGTTTTCTAAACCCGTAGATATTGATCTTGTTATTGAAGGATCCTCTATTTCTCTTGCCAAATTTATAAAAAAAAATATTGTAAATGTAGATTTATGTTTAATCAAGGAATTCAATTTATACAACACTGTAGAAATAAATATTAATGACTATAAAATTGACATTGCTTCTGCAAGAAAAGAAATTTATTCTGCTCCAGGCTTAAATCCCATAGTAAATAAAAGTACTATTGAGGAGGATCTTAAGAGAAGAGATTTCACTATAAATTCAATAGCCTACGAGGTTTCGACAAGTAAAATCTATGATCTTTATGGAGGAATTTCTGATATAAAAAGTAAAAGATTGAACTTACTTCACAGTAATAGTATTTCAGATGATCCAAGTAGATTAATTAGATGTGCAAAATATGCTTCAAGGTTAGATTTCAATATTTCAAATAATTCCCTCAAACAATCTCAAGAAACAGTTAGTCAATGGCCATGGAAAAGTTCAGAAACTCATCAGAAAATGATTTACCCTCCTGCACTAGGCATACGAATAAGGATGGAACTAGCTGAAATATGCAAACACGATAATTTGACTAATGTGATTTCGATAATTCATAAATGGAAAATTATCTCAATCTTAAATAAAAATATTAAAGTCGATAAAAGATTTTTAAGAGGACTAAATTGGATTAAGAAGTTAAAGGGAAATCATATGCTTTACTTATTAAAAGATTCAGAAGATTTAGAAAAAGCATGTCAAAGATTTTTGATAAATAATAGTGAGATAAAAATATTAGAAGATTATATAAATATCAAAAAGATATTAAATACAAACCAAAAAATTTTCAATCATTTTTCACCATCAAGTTGGACAGAATTTATTGAGGACAGAAACCTTAATGATGAGACAGTCAAATTATTAATTTGTGATGGAGGACCACACTGGCGTAAATTATTTAAGTGGTTATTTATTTACAAATTCATAAAATCAAAAAAAGATGGAGAAACATTAAAAAAAGAAGGATGGGACCCAGGGAAGGAGATGGGAAAGGAAATCAAAAGATTAAGATATTTGGAAATTGACAAATTAAATAGAAATTAATTACATTTTTACAACCTCTCCAACCTTGTACCATTTATCCTTTAGAACATTTTCATATTTACGATTGCAACTAATCAACAAGGGTCCACATGTTTGAGGATCTAATAGTAATGATATTCTCCTTTTAAAAGTCTCTTGATCTAATGAATTTTCGTTTAAAAAATTAATTATTCTTTTCTGCTTATTTACTTTATAAATTTTGTCAAAAATTTCTTTATTAGATTCAAAGAAAGTACTTTTAACGTCTTTTTTTATTAAATCAAATACTCCAGGATAAGCTTTAAATGCAAATAAATCTAATAAAACTTTTAGTGGCTCAAGATTATTACTTTGCCTATATAAATTAGATGATTCAACCATTTCTTTAAGATGTCCAATAAATCCATATCCAGTAATGTCAGTCGCAGCATTGACTAATGATTCTCTAAATTGATTTTGAAAAAGATAAATTTCATCAATCAAATATTGCTGACTCTTGACTAAATTATTAATTACTTCAGAAGAACTACCTAGCGTATTAATATTTTGCATTTGACCGGCAAAGTAAATCCCAACGCCCAGAGGTCTAGACATCATGAGAATATCTCCAATATTCATTCCAGATTTAAGCCATGGTTTTGCTCCATTTTTTAAAATACCTTGAACTGTTAAAGAAATATCCATTCCTAATGAATAAGGTTTATTTACTAAACTTCTTGCCTCGAAAGTATGGCCTCCAAGTAATTCACCTCCATGATCCTCAACTGTTGATTTAATACCTTGAAGTGATTGAGAGAAGAGGTAACTCTGAAATTCTCTTTCAACTTTTGGTAATGAAATTAAAGCCTGCGCGGATGAAAGTTTTGCTCCGCATGCCCACAAATCTGAGCAAGCATGCAAAGTAGTAATTTTTGCATTAAGCCAAGGATCACTTACCAAAGCAGGAAATCCATCAACACTTTGCAAGATAATATCTTGACCATTTTGATATATCTCAACTGAATCTTCAGGTGATGAGGCAAAAGAATTTAAATTAGAATTTATTAATGATTTATTTAAAACTAACTGAGGAATTTTAGCTGCACATCCTCTGCAATAATTCAATGAAATATTTTTTTCACTACTCTTCATCATTAGCCTTTTTGATCTGAACTTTTTAATAAAGTTGAGATCAATTTTATGCTTTAAAATCCAAAAAATAAAAGAAGGACCGAAAACAAAATTGCGATAAATTGCAAAAGCCTTTGGATGATGGCTTGGAAATATATTAACTATTTGCAATCCGATCTTTTGAGGAAACCACTTTTTTAATGATCTCCCTTCTATATCTTTTTTTAGATTTTGTACTAATGTATTTACAACTTTTACTGCAAAAACTCCCGATGCTGGTCTTTTTGCTGAACCTACAACTGCGCAATCACCGACAGCAAAGATTCCAGAGAAACTTTTTATCTGTAAATTCTGATTTGTAATTATTCTGCCATAAGAATCCGAATCTAATAATTTTTTTTGTGCCCATAACGGAGATGTATTTCCAGTACATAAAAGAATCTTGCCATAATCAAAATTAAGTTTTTCAACTAATTCAATATTGGAATTTCGTAAACTTTTTAAAATTGTATTATTAATTTTTCTTGAATTACATAATAGTTTTAAAGGTCTATCTCCCCATCTTTTTCGCAAAGCATATGATACTTCAATTGCAGCAAGGCCACTACCAACAATTACAAATGGAAGTTCATTAAATGAATCAAAAATGTCCTCTTTTAGTATTGAGTCATAAGCCCTTAAAAAAGGTTTAATTGAAAAAGCATTTCGATTTTTAACTAGAGATTCAAATTCTTTTGGAATTATTGTTTGACATCCATAATTAAGTACCAACTTCGAATAATTAATTGAGGGTCTATTACTTAAAACAATTTTCTTTAAATTGAAATCAATATCCTTTACTTCTTCTTCTATAAAAGAGACTTTTGCATTTTTTGCTAAAGATTTTATATCAATTAAACTCTCTTCTAGAGTGACTGATTTTGAAATCACCGATGGGAACATCGCCGAATAAACCAAATGAGAATCTCTAGATATAATTGAAACAGGAATTTCTGGCATTAATTTCGGAAACATTAACCATTTCTTCAATAAAGAAACATTTGAGTGTCCTCCTCCAATTAGTACCAGATGATTAAAAGTCATTTACATCACTATGAATAAAGAACATTTATTACCAATTGAAAAATCAAGATTAGGAGTGATTGGTGGAAGTGGATTTTATTCAATGGATCAAATAAAGTACTTAAGAGAAATAGAAATCAATACTCCCTATGGTAAACCCTCTGATTCAATAAAAGTATATAATCTTGGAAACCTAGAGATAGCATTTATTCCTAGACATGGCAGAACACATAGTTTAAATCCTTCTGAAATTCCTTACAAAGCTAATATTTGGGCTCTAAGATCAATAGGAGTAAGATGGATTATTGCTCCATCAGCAGTTGGCTCATTACAAGAACAGATAAGGCCACTTGATGTAGTGGTTCCAGATCAATTTATAGACCGGACAAAAAATAGACCTGCAACCTTCTTTAACGAGGGAGCTGTTGCTCACGTAACTATGGGAGATCCCTTCTGCACGAATTTATCACGTATATTAAGTGAAATCGGAGAAAAAAATATTCCTGGCGGTAGACAATTACATAGAGGGGGCACCTATCTAGCAATGGAAGGCCCTGCTTTCTCAACTAGAGCAGAATCTAATTTATATAGGAGTTGGGGATGTTCAATAATTGGAATGACGAACCACACAGAAGCAAGATTAGCTAAAGAGGCTGAAATAGCTTACTCATCATTATCTATGGTTACTGATTATGATTGCTGGCATCAAACTCATCAAGAAGTTTCTGTAGAAATGGTTTTGGATAATCTTAGGTCTAATACTGAAGTAGCTAATAAAATAATTTTTGAAGTCGCTAAATCAATGGAAAAAGAAAGACCAAAAAGTAAGTCTCATTTTGCATTAAAAGATGGTTTGATAACTCAAAAAGAAAATATCCCTAGTTCAACAAAAGAGAAACTAAGGATATTTACTGATTCTTATTAGGCTTATCAAAAATAAGAGATTGACAGGTCAAGGTAAGGATATGTTAGCCTCCAGCACCAACGCCTTGGTATGAGCCATAGAAGAAAATTCCTAGAACGAAAATAACTGCTATTCCACCTGCTGTAGCAACAAGCCATAGAGGAAGAGTTCCTTCAGTCCATCTTCTTTCCCATGCTACTGCGGGTCTACCGTCGGGAAGTCTATCTGGAATTCTTCCATCTGGTCCTTTTAATTTACTCATAATTTTAATTTAATTGAAAAAGTAACTGGAGAATAAAATTCCCAATACAAAGACTGATAATAAGCCTAAATAAAGGCTTGTACGATTAAGTTCAACTGGAACTTTGTTAGGATTTTCGTTTACTTGCATGATAGTTAAATTTTATCGGGCTACGAATTGCATAGCAGCAATAGAACCTAAAAAGAATACTGATGGAATAGCTAGAGCGTGAACTGCTAACCAACGAACAGTAAATATAGGATAAACGCGGACTTCCGCAGCCTGCATTGGAGCTTGAGAATTAGTCATTGTTATTTTGTTCTTAAATCTAGTTGAGATTTAGCTTCATATCTTTGGGTTACGACAGGCGCTTTAGATTCAGATGATTGGAAATAACTATCCGGACGAGGAGTTCCGAAAGCATCATAGGCTAAACCTGTATATACAAATAAGAAGCCTGCTATAAAGATAGCTGGTAATGTTACTGCATGAATAATCCAGTACCTAATACTGGTGATTATTTCAAAGAATGGGCGTTCACCCGTTGAACCTGCGGCCATAATCACAAATGTTTACCCTATGATCTTACAGTGTAAAATCATAAGTTCGCGAAGAAATTAACAGGTTGGTTACAGACAGTTGCTAAATATGTCAAAAATTAATTTTTTTTTTACTATTAATTGAAGTTATTCAAAATTAGCTATCCCATTTAAGGATATAACCACGTTCGCCAAGTACAAATCCTTTTTGATTATCTAAAGCTTCCTTATCAAGAAAAACAATTTTGATGTAGTTGGTTGGCAATTCAGACGCCATAGGATCTTTGTTCCAAGTTTTACCTTGATCTTTACTTACTATTAAAGTTCCATTACCCCCGCCAGCCCATATATCACCATTAGGATCCCACCCCATGTCTAAGTAATTGTAACCATTAAGAATAGGTATAATAGGCTTTGACCAATTTTCTAAGTCATTAGTGTCCTCATTAAATCTAATTTCTGCTCCTCTAGAAAGCATCCATAAACTTCCTTCTGGATTAAAACCAATGCTTTGAACTCTTTTGCTACTGGCTCTTTGATGAGCTATCCATGTATCACTATCGTTTTCCAAAGTAGAAAAGAAATTACCCAGACTACTTACACTGACATAATCTCCCTGATTAGTTCTTCTTAAATCTCTTACACCCCCAGAACCAGATGCGTCTACAACTTTTGCATTCCATGATTCACCACTATCTGATGTTTCGTATATAGCACCTGCCGTGGTAGCTAATTCTGCAACACCAGCATCTACAGTCGTAATTAGAAATGGTTGGCCTGGTAATTTATTACCTAAAGATAAACGTGTCCAATTCTTTCCCGCATCAAGTGTATGCATAACTAATGAGGGCTGACCTATTAACCATCCCTCTTCACCTTTAAAGTCAATATCTAGGAGACGAAAGTTTTCTTCACTTGGTAAATCTAAATTTCTTTTTTCCCAAGTTTCTCCTCCATCATTAGATTCCATAATAAGTCTATTAGAGCCAACTAAAAATCCATTTTTATCGTCTATAAAATCAACATCTAAAGCATTAGCTTGGTCCTCAAACTGAATTGTTTTCCAAGGGCTGCTATCACTCATCTTTAATCCTGTAGATGAACAACTGCTTAGTACAAAACAAAGAAGAAAAGGTAAAAGAAGATTTGGAATACTAGTAATAATTTTTTTCATTTATCTATATTAATGCAAAGAGTACAAAGAAAGGAACATAGCAGCAGCAAACGCAAGCCCTCCAAAAATCAATATATTTTTTTGTCCAGGAGGTAAACTATTAAAACCAAAACCATAAACTAAATTTTCTTCAAATCCACTAGGTTTTGATTTGGGACCTATATCCTTATAAAAATTTTTGCCCGCTCGGCAAACAGGGCAAGCGAAGGTGTTCCCATCTAACTCTGAAAAAGGGGTATTTTTAGGAATGTTTAATTTTTTATTTCCTTCAGATGGATCATAAATATATCCACAACTTCTACATTCGAATCTATTTTGTTCTAGATTAAGTAAAGGTTGTTCAACATTTAGTTCAGAGGAGTTTTCAGAAAGTTTTTCTTTCTCAAAATTTTCAACTATTTTGTTTTCCTCAGAGGCTGGTTGAATGTTGTCACTCACGATTTATTATTGTTCTTAAAGAACTCTAAAAGATTTTGCTTAATTAAGCGACTTTTATTCAAAATTAATTTTTTAATATGTTTTTATTAACCGGCTATGAATATTTTTTAGGTTTCCTTCTAATTGCTGCAGCAGTTCCAGTATTAGCTCTAGTAACTAATCTCATAGTTGCTCCAAAAGGCAGAACAGGGGAAAGAAAACTTACATATGAATCTGGAATGGAGCCTATAGGAGGCGCATGGATTCAATTTAATATTCGTTATTACATGTTTGCCTTAGTTTTCGTTATATTTGATGTTGAGACAGTATTCCTTTATCCTTGGGCTGTCGCCTTCAATAGACTAGGCTTATTAGCTTTTATTGAGGCTTTAATTTTCATTGCAATACTTGTTATTGCTCTTGCATACGCATGGAGAAAAGGTGCTTTAGAATGGAGTTAAAAAATTGAATCCACAATTATCCCCAAAAGCAATAAGAGAAATCCGAGAAGGAACTTGCAATCCTCTTGGTGCACCTCAAGTTACTACAGATTTAAGCGAAAATATTATATTGACAAGTTTAGACGATCTGCATAATTGGGCCAGACTAAGCAGTCTTTGGCCTCTCTTGTATGGAACAGCTTGTTGTTTTATAGAATTTGCTGCCTTAATTGGATCAAGATTTGATTTTGATAGATTTGGATTAGTCCCTAGAAGCTCGCCAAGGCAAGCAGATTTGCTAATTGTTGCAGGAACAGTAACTATGAAGATGGCTCCAGCCCTAGTAAGACTTTATGAACAAATGCCTGAACCAAAATATGTAATTGCCATGGGTGCGTGCACAATCACAGGGGGTATGTTCAGCGCAGATTCTACAACTGCTGTAAGAGGCGTTGATAAATTGATACCTGTTGATTTATACCTTCCAGGATGTCCACCAAGACCAGAAGCAATATTTGATGCTGTAATTAAATTAAGAAAAAAAGTTGGTAATGAATCAATTTTAGAGCGCACAAAAACAGAACAAACTCACAGATACATAACATCTGATCACGAAATGAATCTTGTTTTCTCTGAAAATACAGGTGAATATTTAAACAAAACTTCAGCTAACGTCATTCCCTCCTCAAAAAAAGAAAAAATAACTGAATTACCTGAAAACACCGAAAAAAATGAAATTATCAATACTTTAGAAGATTAATGGAAAAAGACCCTTTAGCCAATTCTTCAGATACTTCAATAACAAAAGAAGGGTTTATAAGCCAATCTTTGTCTAAAGATGGAATTCCAAATAAATCTTTATCTGATGATCACATAGGAATTGAAAACATTTCTGTGGAACCTAACAAATTATATGAAGCAGTATCTGCCTTAAGAAATTACGGTTTTAATTATCTCCAATGTCAAGGAGGTTATGATGAGGGGCCAGGTAAAAATCTTGTTAGTTTCTACCATTTTATAACTGTTGATGATTTACAAAAAATAGAAAAAATTAAAGAAGTCAGATTAAAAGTTTTCTTAAAAAGAGATTCTGATTTATCTATCCCTAGTTTGTATAAAATTTTCAAAGGAAGTGACTGGCAAGAAAGAGAAACTTTTGATATGTATGGAATAAATTTTGTTGATCATCCCAATCCCAAAAGACTATTAATGCCTGAAGATTGGAGAGGATGGCCATTGCGAAAAGATTATATTCAGCCAGATTTCTATGAACTTCAAGACGCTTATTAGTTTAATTTTTTTAATTTGCGGTAAATAAACATAACTGCTCTTGCTAGTCTCCTTGGATCATGTCTGAGAGTTGGAGTTATTCTTTTTGAATATAATGGGGCTTGCAAAACATAATAACCCTCAGATAATAATTTTTCTTTATTACATTGGACAGGCTCTGCTCCTCTACTTTCGTAATAGTCTACTAATGGAGACTTTTCAAATTGGATCTGAGATAAGATTGAGTTAAAAATTCGAGTATTAACTCCAAAATTTGATAATTGTTTTTCTATTGCTTTGATATGTTGATAAACATCCAGTCCATCTGTTTCTCCTGGCTGAGTCATCAAGTTACTTATGTAAATCTTGGGAGCATTACTTTGTAATAATGCATCAACTATGTCTGGTACTAAGAGATTAGGCAATAAAGAAGTGTATAGACTACCTGGACCAAGAACAATTAAATCAGCTTCTTTAATAGATTCAAGAGCACTCGGAAGAGCCGAAGGATTTTCTGGCAGGTAACCAATTCTCGAAATTAATTTTTTAGATTTGCTAATTTTACTTTCTCCAAAAATTTTTTCACCGTCCTCTAATTCTGCCCACAACATAACATCAATATTAGTTGCAGGTAAAACTTGACCTTGTACCGCCAAAACTTTACTGGAGGCTTGAACTGCTTTTTCTAAACTGCCTGTAATTGTTGTTAAAGCTGATAAGAATAGATTCCCAAAACTATGACCTTCCAGACCACTACCTCCTGAAAATCTATACTGAAATAATCTAGTTAAGGTAGGTTCTTCGTTTGATAAAGCTGCCAAACAATTTCTAATATCTCCTGGAGGTTGAACACCTAATTGTTTTCTAAGAATTCCACTACTTCCACCATCATCGGATACTGTTACGATTGCTGTAATATTACTACTATAATTTTTCAAGCCTTTCAATAGAGTAGATAAACCTGTACCGCCCCCAATAGCAACAATATTTGGGCCTTTGTTTAATTTACTTTTAACTCTTAATGCATCAACTAAAAATGTGTTTTTTTCTGGAACAAGCGCTTTTTGAATAGAATTAATACTTCTATTTTGTCCAATTCCTATTAATACAAGTCCAATGGCAAAAATTAATGGCCCCAGTATTGAAACTGGTAAGATTTTAGTTAAAACTTTCAATAAACCAAAAAATATTTCAGTAAACCAATAAAGGGGGCTTAAATTTGTCCAAATTGACAGGCCCAATAATGAGGTAAGAAATCCTATTGCAGATGTAAGCATCCATCTTTTTATTACCAGCCCTGGCAAAAGCCAACTCAAAATTCTCAAGATTTTGTTCAATAAAGCAAAATTAGACTTTTTAAATTTTCTATAATATCTTCTTACCCTTTTTTTACGCTTATTCATTAATCATCCTCTTAAATTATTTTTTTCAAATTTTAAAAATTATATAAAATCATTATAAATCAAATTCATACATGCTTTTTTTATTTCTAAAAATAGGCAAAATAAAATGATAGATGCTTTTTAAAAAAGTTTTGAAAAAATCAAAGCATGCAGTTGAAACAAAAAACCTCTCAATAAGCTGGGGAGAAGTTAACGTACTTAATCAAATAAATTTTGAACTTAATGATGGAGAGAAATTAGCTATAGTTGGCCCCTCAGGTTCTGGTAAATCGACCATACTAAAAATATTAGCTGGACTCATTCTACCTACCAAAGGAGAATTAAGAATATTTGGTGAGAAGCAAACATATTTGAGATTAGATCAAAATAATCCTCCTGATGTAAGACTAGTTTTTCAGAATCCAGCTTTATTAGGATCTTTAACTATTGAAGAAAATGTAGGTTTTCTCCTTAAGAGAAATAAAAACCTATCTAATAAATTAATTCATGAAATAGTTTGTGAATGTTTAGCTGAGGTAGGGTTATTTAATGTTGAAAATAAACTTCCAAATGAATTAAGCGGAGGCATGCAAAAAAGAGTAAGTTTTGCTAGAGCATTAATTACTGATCAAACTCTTAATGCAAAGTCTAAACCTTTATTACTTTTTGATGAACCGACAGCAGGCCTTGATCCAATTGCCTCATCAAGAATTGAAGATTTAATTAATAAGACAAACGATAAAGCTAGCGGATCATCTATTGTGGTAAGCCATGTTCTTAGTACTATAGAGAAGACTTCAGATAAAGTTTTAATGCTCTATGGAGGCAAATTTAGATGGGCAGGTTCTATTAATGAATTTAAAGAGAGTAATGATCCCTATGTATTTCAATTTAGGCATGGAAAACTTGATGGTCCAATGCAACCAAAAGACATTTAGAAATTATGCGTAGAAGCTTCCGAGATTCAATAGTTGGTTTTTCCTTATTAGGAGGAATTTTAATATTCACATTTTTTTCTTTTTGGCTAAGAGGAGTAAGATTATCTTCAAAAAATTGGTACCTCTTTGCTGAATTCAATAACGCGAGCGGTTTATCAAAAAAATCTCCAGTTACTTACAGAGGAATTTTAGTAGGATCGATAGAAGATATATTGTTTACGAATGAATCAATTAAAGCAAAAATAGTTTTAAATAATCCTGAAATTATTCTTCCAAGGCCTGCATTTGCTAGGGTAGTTACAAATTCTTTTCTTGGAGGAGATGTGCAAGTTGCTTTAGAAACTAGTGACAAGACAATTTCTAAAAACATTGCAAAACCTATATCCGAAAAATGCGATACCAAATTAATTATTTGTCAGGGAGATACTATTACAGGTAAACAACTATCAAGTCTCTCAAATATAACTAATAGAATAAGTCAACTTTTAAAAGATACAAATCAAGAAAACTTAATTGAGAACATTGTTAATTCAATTGATCAATTTGACCGAACACAAGAAAATCTTGATGAATTAATTTATTTATCGAAAAAAGAAATACAGAGAATTGAACCACTAATAACAGAAATTACAATTGCTGCTAATCATCTGAATAACATTTTGTCTACAATCGATGACAAAGAAACCCTCAATGACCTTAAATTGACAATTAACTCTGCCAGGTCTATTTCAACTAAAATAGATGATATGAGTGACGATTTTGAAAAATTAACAAAAGATAAGGAATTTACTAAATCCATAAGAGACTTAACTATTGGTCTTGCAAAATTCCTTAACGAAATTTATCCATAATAAATATTTAGAATTCATTAATAGCATTTAAAGCCATAGCTGCGATTGCTTTATCTGTAGCTTTAGGCAATTGGACATATTTCCCTCGAGCTGCCTCCGCTAATTCTTTACCAAATCCACTAGCAATGAATTTTCTCTCTGTATCAATTACTAAGAGTTTTATCCCAAGCATGGGATATTTTGCAGCGATGTCGAGAACCTCTTGTTTTAAATTGGAATTTTCATTTTCATTATCTTTTCCGTCAACCTCATTTTGGCCTAGAGATAATCGTAATGGTACATTTCCTCTGCCATCAGTAATCCCCACAACAATAACTTGACCTATATCGCCTGTCGAAAGAGCATTTTTTGCAACTTTTGCTGATTGTGTGAGCCCATGTGCCAGAGGGGATCCTCCACCACATGGCATTGTTTCCAGCCTTCTTTTTGCAGCAGTTATTGATCTTGTTGGAGGCAAAAGCACTTCGGCCTGATTACCTCTAAAAGGAATAAGAGCTACTTCATCTCTATTCTCATATGCCTCTGTTAAAAGTCTTATCACAGCCCCTTTGGCACTTTGCATTCTATTTAAAGCCATAGAGCCACTAGCATCAACTAGAAAAATAACTAAAGCTCCTGCCTTTTTTTGAAGAAGCTTTGCCCTAAAATCATTCTCTTCAATAATTATTGATTTATTAGGATTTCTTAATCTTCGCGATTTTTGATAAGGAGCAGCAGCTCGAAGAGTAGCATCTACAGCAATTCTTTTTACTTTACCTCTTGGGCTAATAGGTTTTACATATCTTCCCCTACTATCACTAAATATGACTGATCTACTTCCGCTATTTCCTGCCTTGGCTTTGGCTGATGAAAAAAGCAATAAATCTGGATCAACCATACATGCCTCAGGATCTAATATGAATTCTTCAGGTATTTCGGGAGTAGATTCTTCTTCTCCGTCAGAATTATCTTCCTCTTGTTCTTGCTCTTGATTATCGTCATTTTCATTAGCCTCAGGTTCAGCTTCATCATTATTTGATTGAGGCGGAGGAGGCGGGCTCTGATCTTCGGGAGGAGGAGGTTGAATATCATCATCTTCTGGGGGTATTTGCATTGCTCTTGGGAGAATAACTAATCTGACTGCTACTTTTAAATCCTCAGAATTTACATTTTCATCACCTCGAAGAGCTGCATTTGCCTTCGCTACTTTTACTGCAAATAATTCTGATCTATGCCCTTCTACTCCTCCTCTAAGAGCTTCATTAACTAAATAGGTTATTTGCTCTTTTGTTATCTTGACATCCTTTAACCATTGCCTTGCCAAAATTAATTGAGTGGACAAATTATCAGATTCTTCCGACCATTTTTCTGAAAATTTAATGTTATTTTCTGCGTGTGATAAAACAGATTTTGTAATCTCAACTCTTTGCTCATTATCAATAGATTGATCTGCGGAAAGTACAATCGCAAAACGATCTAAAACATGATCTCTTAAAGCACCCTCTTCAGGATTATAAGTTGCTATTAGAAGTGACTTACAAGGATGAGAAAGGCTTAAACCATCTCTTTCAATATTATTCTTCTCTCTTCCAGTAGCTTCAAGAATTAAATTTACGATCCCATCATCCAATAAATTTATATCATCTACATAAAGAACACCTCTATGAGCCTCTGCCAAAATTCCAGGTTGAAAAACTTGTTCCCCCGTACTTAATGAGGCTGCGACGTCAATTGATCCAACAAGTCTGTCTTCAGTTATGCCAATGGGAACTTGAATAAATGGAGCCTCTCTTACTTTTTTCGGAATTTCTTCAATTTGATTCAAATAATCATTTCCAATTAACTCCTCCAACAATTTATTAGTACTAATATCCCATTCCTCTGGTTTATCTGGATCTAGGTTCCTACCAATAGGTCTTAATGAAGTTCCACTATTTTTCTCAGTTAGCTTTTCCAGTATTAATTCATTATCTAATACCTCAATAGGAGGAAGTAAAGTATGTAAACCCCTTGCTAATACTGACTTACCAGTACCTCTTCCGCCTGCAATAATCACTCCCCCTAAACTGGGATCAACTGCTGCCAAAAGTAAAGATAATTTCAATAAGCTATGACCTGTAATTGCGGCCAAAGGGAAAGCTCTAAAAGAATCCTTTGACTTCATTAAATCTTTTATTTCTCCTTTTTCTTTTAACTCGGGGTTCAAAATCACTTTAAAAATGCCTGATATAGAATTTATCCAATAACTTTGTTTTTTGTAGTGGAATTATCAAATCTTAATATCAAAAATGGACTATGTATATCCCTTGGAGCAAATATTGATAGTAAATTCGGCAGCCCTCTTGAGTCACTTTTAATTTGCAAACCAAAAATAGAGGAAATAATAAATGAGTGGGGAGATAGTCCCCACGAAAAAAAAGAAGAGAAACACAAATTTCATGCAAACTTTTTTTGGTCTTCAATTTATGAGACATTACCTCATGGTGTTGAAAATGAGCAGCCAAATTATTTAAATACTCTGTTACTTATAAAAAGTAATTCTTTCCCTAAACCGTCAAATAAAAACGCGAAATTACTTTTAAAAGAGCTAAAAAAGTTAGAGAGATTTTTCGGACGAGAAGAGACGCCAAAGGGCAAGAAATGGCTATCAAGATGTCTCGATTTAGATATTCTCTGGTGGGAAGATTTTCATACGGTTGACGAGGAATTAACATTACCTCACCCTAGATTCATGAATCGGAATTTCGTTATTACACCACTATCTGAAATCTTAAGTAGGAGCCAAAAAATCACAAAGTTTGATGACCCAAAATGGACTATTAATTGATTTACAAAACCAAAAAATAACTGTTAGGCTGTTTTTATTTAAAAATTATGGAGAACAAAAACCTTATAAAAAGATCCATTTTTAAAGAAAAAATATCTGAGTTAAAGTCAAAAAAATTTAGTTTCGAAATAAATAGAATTGAGCTTCCAAATGGTCATGAAGGTGAATATGGATACATTAAACATCCTGGGGCAGCCTTAGCAGTACCTATCACAAAAGACAATAAAGTTATCATTCTTCGGCAATATAGATTTGCCGTTTCAAGGTATTTATTAGAATTTCCAGCAGGTACATTAGAAACAGGTGAAACACCTATTAATTCAATTCAAAGAGAAATACAAGAAGAGACTGGATTCAGTGCAAACAAATGGGATGAACTAGGAACTCTTGTCCCTGCTCCTGGTTATGCAGATGAAGAAATTTATTTATTTTTAGCTCGTGATTTAAACAAACTCAATTCCGAGGTTAAAGGAGATTTAGATGAAGATATAGAAGTATTAATTTTAGATCCCAACGAACTA
>CACHDC010000024.1 GCA_902578445.1 uncultured Synechococcaceae cyanobacterium | reverse complement strand
AGAAATTGCAAAGTTAGTAAAAGAAGCAAGAATCAAACAAAATCTTACAATAAAAGAATTATCATACATTTCAAAAATTCCTGTGCGAATAATAAATTCTATTGAAAATAATAATACAAATATCAGGCCAGAGTATCCTTTTATAAGATCTATTCTAATTAAATTAGAAGAATGCTTATTATTTAAAGAAAATACATTATTAAAATTAGCAGTTAGAGAAAGAAAAGTTTTAAAAAAAGGGGGAAAGGAGTTTCTGTTCAGGAAAATTGATATCATAAATACATGGCAAGGAAGTATTTTGTATTTTTTTATATTAGTTCTATCTATATTTATATTAAAGAGATACTTTATTTTAAATGTAAAAGTTATAGAGATTCAAAATATTGAAAATCAAATCATGGATAATCAAATCATTGATAATTAATTTTTTAATAAATTCTACTTTCGAGTTCTCCCAAAATTATTTCCCAGCTCGCTAAAGATTTTTATGTTATCTTCTATTTCATCTAAGGATCGATCTAACTTCCATCTCCAGTTATTTTTTGTGGTGCCAGGTTTGTTTAATCTACTTGAATCGTCTAAAGATAATAAATCTTGTATTGGAGCAATAAAGAGATTTGCATTTGTGTTCATGCCAATTTTTATTAAATCCCAAGAAGGATTTTCTGAAACACCATACTCATCTTTTAGTCTTCTTTTGGATTCATAATCTAAATATTCCCACCATGAAACAGAAGTAGAGTTATCGTGGGTACCGGTATAAACGACCCAATTTTCTCCTTCAATATTCTTAGGTAAATAAGGATTATCTCCATTGCCATCAAAAGCGAATTGTAATATTTTCATACCTGGCAGTTCAAAATTTTTCCTTAATTTCTCTACATCTGGCGTTATTACTCCCAAATCCTCCGCAATAATTGGTAGAACGTTAGTCCCTAGATCCCTTTTTACTTTATTTAATAGTGTTCTACCTGGAGAATTTATCCATTTCCCAAGAATTGCCGTTTTAGAACTGCCATTCACTCTCCAGTAACCCGCCAAACCCCTGAAATGGTCAAATCTCAATATGTCCACAAGTTGAAATTGCCTTTGAAATCTTTTTCTCCACCAATCGAAATTAGACCTCTTATGTTTTGACCAAAAGTAAGTTGGGGTACCCCATAATTGTCCTTTTGATGAAAAATAATCAGGTGGGACACCACTTTGAAAGATTAAATCTCCGTTTTTTAAAATTGAAAATAATGATTTATTACTCCATACGTCGGCGCTGTCTCTAGAGACATAAAAAGGTAAATCTCCTATTAACTTAATATTCGCAGATTTTGCAAAGTTTTTAATAGATCTCCATTGCTCATCAAGATGCCATTGTATTAATTTTTTGATAAGTATCTCTTCACTTTTTTCCTTGGTCCAGGATTTTAAGAACTTGTTATTTTTTATTTTGAATTCTTTAGGCCACTCCCACCAAGGCAACTTATTAAACTCCTCTCTGATAAC
Source organism: uncultured Synechococcaceae cyanobacterium (assembly GCA_902578445.1). Taxonomy (GTDB): domain Bacteria; phylum Cyanobacteriota; class Cyanobacteriia; order PCC-6307; family Cyanobiaceae; genus Prochlorococcus_A. Next base: position 15,622 of record CACHDC010000024.1, on the reverse strand, counting down.
AACAAATGTTGCATAGTCTTCGACCCAAGAATTCCTACTGATCCATTTATTAAAATTAATTTTTCTTTCTTCAGATTGTAAATTCCAACCTTGCAAAAGGAGGTGACCTAATTTCTTTGATAAATCATCCGCAAAATTAAAATCAAAATAATCTTTATTCTGATTTTTTGGAACTAGATTTTCTTTGTTTGAAATAAAGATAAAACCTTTCTCGATTAAATCATCTATATCCAAAAACCATGGGTTTAGTGCAAAACTAGATGGGGAACTATATGGAGAACCGGTAGAGTCAGCAGGGGTAAGAGGTAAAAATTGCCAGTATTCAATTCCATGCTTATGTAGTTTTTTTATCCACTCTTTAGCTCCTTTACCAAAAGTTCCACAAGATCTCCCTCCGGGAATACATGTTGGATGCATAAGTATGCCTAATGATTTTTTTTCAAGAATTGACTCTATAGGCATTTTTTTATTATTTTTTGATTCTTTACACTTAAAGTGTTTTTTATTCTCTAAATTCAACCATATACAAATTTTTTTTAATTGACAAATTTTGTTCCAGGCTTATAAGTCTGAATAAATATAAATTCTGATTTTTAATAAAAGATATTCTGCTTAATTGATGTGACTTTTGAAAAGATCTAGTCATTATCTTTTGCGAAATTCACATAAGCGACTACGATAAGAATATAGTTTTATGGTGCAAATTTCGTGACAAGCTTTATCACGGCAATGCAGAGTAAAGAATCAAACTTTAATTTAACTAATAGTAGATTAAGGTTAGTAAGTGGGACAACAAATCCTAAATTAGCTGAAGAAATTGCATCATACTTAGGTATTGAAAATGTACCTTTAGTATCAAAAAGATTTGCTGATGGAGAACTTTATGTACAAATTCAGCAATCCATTAGAGGTTGTGATGTGTTCCTGATACAACCTACATCTGCTCCTGTAAACGATAGTTTGATGGAGCTTATGATCATGGTTGACGCATGTAAGAGAGCTTCTGCAAGACAAATAACAGCTGTAATCCCCTATTTTGGATATGCAAGGGCAGACAGGAAGACCTCAGGGAGAGAGTCTATAACTGCAAAACTAACTGCTAATTTACTTGAGAAATCAGGAGTTGATAGGGTTCTTGCTATGGACCTACACTCGGCTCAAATACAAGGTTATTTTGACATACCATGCGATCATATTTACGGTTCGCCCGTATTAATTGACTATCTAGAAACTTTAGATTTAGATGAAATTGTTGTCGTCTCACCTGATGTAGGTGGAGTTGCTAGGGCAAGAGCATTTGCAAAATTAATGAAAGATGCTCCCTTGGCTATTATTGACAAAAGGAGATCGGCTCATAATATCGCCGAGAGTCTAACAGTTATTGGTGAAGTTAAAGGTAAAACGGCTATTCTTATAGACGACATGATTGACACTGGCGGAACTATTTGCTCTGGAGCTAATTTACTAAAAAAAGAGGGAGCTAATAGAATTTTTGCTTGTGCATCACATGCTGTTTTTTCTCCTCCTTCATATGAAAGATTAAGTTCTAAAAATCTATTCGAACAAGTTATTGTGACTAATAGCATACCCGTTATACATAAAGATGATTTTCCACAGTTAAAAGTCCTTTCTGTTGCAAATATGCTGGGGGAGGCTATTTGGAGAATCCACGAAGAAAGTTCTGTTAGTTCAATGTTTAGATAAAAGAAGTTATTTTATAATCCTTGTAACTTCTTTATTCTCTCAGTTTCAATCTTATATTGTTTTTCAATCTTTTCAGGGACATTATCTGGACATACTTGAAGAGCTGATTCAACTAATTGAAGTGATGCAATAAATTGCAATTTTTGGATATCAACTGTTTGTTCTTTCTTCTTTTCTATTATTTTTCCTCCATGTTTTTGGGAAACTACTGATGCGAAAGTTGCTGAGGCAACGTTTAATGTTTTTGGAAAATCTAAGTCATATCCTTTTCTTGTAGCATTACATAGAAATGAAACCCCCATCCCATGATATAAATCCAAATCATTTTTGTTGGCAGGCGAATTTTTAATATTTGCATTTACATAATTAAATTCATTATTTATATCAAATAAAAAAGATGAAAAAATTAGAGGGATCGCTAAAATTTTAGATTTTTTAGAACTCATATTTGATTTATTTTTAATTCATATTATTAAAGATAACATTTTTTATTTTTTAAACTAAAGCTTCAAACAGAATTTATTTAACAATTTTAATTTCGTGATGATTCTCTACTATTTTTAGCTTATGTTTGTTCCATGAATAGATAACCCTAAATCTATAATTATCAGAATCTACTAGTCTCGTGTGTTCAACAATATACCAATCTTTGTAAGAAGATTCAAAAATCATTTCGTGTTCGTCTACTTGCTTAATATTTGAAATCCCTTCAACATTACTTAAATAAAAATTTTCCCTCATAAGTTGATGGCCTTTTAAGAATGCACGCATTTCTCCACGTTCTTTATAGTGGGGATTTTCGTCAAAGAAATTATATTTTTTTTCTGGATACCAAGTGAATTTGTAATGCGACTCCCATTCAGATTTACTCTTGAGATCTTGTATATTAATATTCATAATTAAATTATAAGTTTTTTGAGCTTCATTAAGAAAATACGTTCTATTAGATTTCCATAGTCCAATATTTCTGGAAAACCACCTCTTTAAATTACTATTTAAATTGATTTCTGGAGGATTTTGTCCGAAATTTAGATTATTCTTAGGATTAATAGCAACCATATATAAAAAAGTCCTATTTATTTCATAGCCTATATGTAAAATAAAAAAAAATATCTTAATGTGTTTATAAGGATTAACAGCTTTTCAACACTTCAGAGGAAATCATTTGAATGATAAAAAAGAGTTAAAATTAATACTTGTGGCAGCTAGAAATCAACTTTCTAGTAAAGATATTAAGTCTCTTATAGCTTATTTAGAATCAGACGATTGTGAATTTGAAATATCTCTCCAAATTTCTGAGCCTTCTGAGCAGCCGGAATTGCTTGAATTACATAGATTAGTCGCTATTCCTGCTCTTATAAAACTTTCACCAGCTCCAAAGCAAATATTTGCTGGAAGTAATATTTTCTCTCAGTTGCAAAAATGGTTGCCGAGGTGGACACAGGAAGGCTTAACAAAAAATCTTGGTATTAATTTGCAACCATCCAAAATTGATTCGATAAGAACTCAAAAAGAATTTCTATTGGAAGACGAACTTCTCGTTTTAAGACAAGAAAATGAGACACTTACCAAAAGAATAGAGTCTCAGGAAAGATTATTAAGAATGGTGGCACATGAATTAAGAACACCCTTAACAGCCGCTACTTTGGCTGTTCAAAGTCAAAAACTTGGACAAATAGATATTTCAAAATTGCAAGAGGTTATTAAAAGACGTCTAGAAGAGATTGAACTCTTATCTCAGGATCTTTTAGAGGTTGGAACAACTAAATGGGAAGCTTTATTTAATCCTCAGAAAATTGATTTAGGTAATATTAGTGCTGAAGTAATACTCGAATTAGAAAAATTTTGGAGATTAAGGAATATTGAAATTGATACTGATATTCCATCTGATCTGCCAAGTGTATTTGCAGATCAAAGAAGAATGAGGCAAGTACTTTTAAATTTAATTGAAAATGCTATTAAATTTTCTAAAGATTCCGGATCTATAAAAATCACAATGATTCATAAGACAAATCAATGGGTAGAAATAACAATTTGTGACAAAGGTGCGGGTATTCCTTTGAACGAACAAAAACGAATTTTCCTTGATAGAGTCAGACTCCCTCAGACTTCTGAAGGAACCTCAGGATTCGGCATAGGATTATCTGTCTGCAGGAGAATAGTACAAGTACATGGAGGCAGAATATGGGTAGTATCTGAAATTGGTGTAGGTTCCTGCTTCCATTTCACCGTTCCTGTGTGGCAAGGACAAAACAAAGAGCAACAATACTTGACGAAAGGCTAGCCTTACTCTTAGTTTTTAATAAGCTGTTATGCTATTTTCCTGGCCCCATCGTCTAGAGGCCTAGGACACCTCCCTTTCACGGAGGCGACAGGGGTTCGAATCCCCTTGGGGCTATTTATTTAAATTTATAAAGATCTTTTTGATAATTTTGCTTGCCTATCTACGGCAATTAAATTTTCTGAAAGATCTTTTTTTAGTCTCTTCTCTATCATTCCTATTGGCATCCACTGACAACCTTGAACAGTGAGATCGTAAATTAATGAATTATTTGGAGTGTTTTTAATATTTTGTATTTTCCAACTACCCTCAAATTTCCTGAAATCTCCTTTTATCAAATTAAATTTTAAGAGGCCAAGCTCCTTTTCTTCAAACAAATCTATAGTTACTTCAGCTGAAAATTTCATGCCAAGAAAATCCTGGGCTCCAACTTGCTTAAGGTGAATATTATTGTCCTTTTGATATATTTTTTTGCTTGAAAGTAAATTTGGTATGTAAAGATTTAGTCGATCATAATCTGTTAAAACATTCCACAAAGAATCAAAACTCGCAGAAGTTGTAAGTTGAGCTGCAAGTCTTCTTGTTCCGCCAGAAAGCTTTTCCATTGTTTGCTCAATTGTCCTGAAGTCATTGCTTTTAGAATGATCTACTGATTCTTGAGGATTATTCATAAATGAATTTTTTAATAAGATAAAAAATTATTTCTGTGTAACTATACCGATAAAAACAATAAATACTGAAAAATAAAAATAATTTGATTAAATTATTCCGATCTCAAAACGTAACCATTTTTGTGAAATCACTACAAATTAAACTACAAATTGATAATCTTTTATAAAAGAAATCTTAAAAATGTATTCACAAGCAAAAGTAATCGCAGGCGGATTAGCTCATATACCAGTAGTAATAGCTGTTTTTTATTTTATACTCACAACTTTTAATAAGAGAGCTTTAAAATTTGTTGAAGAAGCTAAAACAAAAAAAACTGAGGCAAAAGCTGTGGAACCTAAAAAAGTTACTGTTTCAAAAACAGAAGCTCCAAAAACAGAAGCTCCAAAAGTAGTAAAGAAAAAACATGCAGATGTACCCGTAAATATTTATAGGCCTAAAACACCATATGAAGGAACAGTGATTGAAAACTACAGTCTTCTTAAAGAAGGAGCAATTGGTCGGGTTAATCATATAACTTTCGATCTTAAAGATAGTGATCCATTTTTAAATTACGTTGAAGGTCAAAGTATTGGAATCATGCCTGCTGGTGAAGATGCTAATGGAAAACCTCATAAGTTAAGACTTTACTCAATTGCTAGCACCAGGCATGGAGATGACTTTAATGGAAATACAGTTTCTCTTTGTGTAAGACAGCTTCAGTATGAAAAAGATGGTGAAACCATTAATGGTGTCTGTTCTACATACTTATGTGATATTAAGCCAGGAGATAAAGTAAAAATAACTGGCCCGGTAGGTAAAGAAATGCTTCTCCCTGACGAAGAGGACGCAAACATTGTTATGTTGGCCACAGGAACTGGAATAGCACCAATGAGGGCTTATTTAAGAAGAATGTTTGAACCAACTGAAAAGGAAAAAAATAAATGGAATTTCAAGGGCAAAGCTTGGTTATTTATGGGTGCTCCAAAATCAGCTAATTTGTTATACGAAGAGGATCTTCAAAGATACCTTACTGATAATCCAGATAACTTTAAATATACAAAAGCTATTAGTCGTGAGCAGCAAAATACAAAAGGTGGAAGAATGTACATTCAAGACAGAGTTCTAGAGTCAGCCAACGAACTTTTCAACATGATTGAAGATGAAAAGACACATATATATCTTTGTGGATTAAAAGGTATGGAGCCTGGAATAGATGAAGCAATGACTAAGGCCGCAGAAGAAAAAGGTTTGAATTGGTCAGAATTAAGACCTCAACTAAAAAAAGCAGGAAGATGGCACGTAGAAACCTACTAAATCTTTAATATTTAGATTTAAGTTGCACGTATTAAATACTTTTTGGTTTAGACACAATATGTAGCTAATATTAGAAAAAAAGAGGATTTTAATAAAAGAATACAAAAAATATGCCTTCAACTTTAAGTAATCCTCTAAGATTAGGTTTACGGCAGGAAAGAGTTATACCTCCACAATGCTTAGTAATATTTGGAGCTAGTGGAGATCTTACTCATAGAAAATTAATACCAGCCTTATTTGAACTCTATTTGCAAAGAAGAATTCCTAGTGAATTTGCAATAGTTGGTTGTGCGAGAAGACCTTGGACTGATTATGAGTTTAGAGAAAAGATGAAATTAAAGCTATCCAATCAAATATCTGGTAAAGAAAGGGAGTGGGAACAATTTTCTAATTATCTTTTTTACGAACCTGTTGACTTACAACAAAGTGATCATGTCGTAAGGCTTTCTAAAAGATTAAATGAAATTGATAAAAAACAAGCTACTCATGGTAATAGAACATTTTATTTATCAGTATCTCCGAATTTTTATGCAAGTGGATGTAAAGCTCTTAAAGAAGCTGGCCTTTTAGATGACCCTAAGAAAAGTCGTTTAGTGATTGAAAAACCTTTTGGGAGAGATTATTCAAGTGCAAAAAAATTGAATAAGATCGTTCAAAGTTGTGCTGAAGAAAGTCAGATTTATAGGATTGATCATTATTTAGGTAAAGAGACAGTTCAAAATATTCTTGTTTTGAGATTTGCTAACACTATTTTTGAACCAATCTGGAATAGAAATTATATATCAAGTGTTCAAATTACTTCATCTGAAACAGTGGGTGTTGAAGATAGAGCAGGTTATTACGAAAGCTCAGGTGCTTTAAGGGATATGCTTCAAAACCATATGACCCAAATGCTTGCTGTTACTGCTATGGAACCTCCTGGGAAGTTTGAGCCAGAAGCAATAAGAAATGAAAAAGCTAAGGTTCTTCAAGCTTCAAAACTTGCTGACGAAAATGAACCGTGGAATTGTTGCATAAGAGGTCAATATGGAGAGGGAGGGAATATTTCAAATCGACTCAAAGGATATAGGCAGGAAGATGGTGTTAATTCCAATAGCACAACAGAAACTTATATAGCGACAAAAGTTTTTGTTGATAACTGGCGTTGGCAAGGTGTTCCATTTTATTTGAGAACAGGGAAAAGACTACCTAAAAGACTTGGAGAAATAGTCTTGACTTTTAAAGACGTTCCTGTTCATTTATTTGAATCAACAATAATAAATCCTGCCCCAAATCAACTTATCCTTAGAATTCAGCCAAATGAAGGGGCGACTTTCAAGTTTGAGGTGAAATCTCCTGGTTCTGGAATGAAATCAAGACCTGTTGAAATGGAATTTTCTTATGATGAATCATTTGGAGAACCATCAGATGAAGGCTATGTAAGATTATTAGCGGATGCAATGCTTTCTGATCCAACCTTATTTACTCGAAGCGATGAAGTAGAGGCAGCCTGGAAACTTTATACGCCATTAATAGAATTGATGGATAATTCTCCTTGGAAGTTGCCTATTTATAATTATGAATCTATGACGTGGGGACCTCCTAAATCTGATCAATTACTCTCAAAAGATAATATTTTCTGGCGTAGACCTTAAAAATGAAACCTCAACTTACACTCCAAACCCCATTAGAGCTGCCTTATCAGGAGATTTCTAATTACCTTAATAAATTATGGGTTTCAGAAGATAAAGATAATACTGGAGCTAATACTTTTACACTTATAGTCTGGCAGCCTGCTTGGCTAGAACAATGTTTGGTTCAAAAAGGATTAGTAAATGGACCAATTACTGGAAATTTAAGTCCTGAGATAATTGAAGTAGCTAAAAAGTTCATATTAGATCAGGGACTCCCAATCACTACATCCCTTAATAGTGAAGAATTGTTGAATTTATTGAAAGAAAATTTATCTAATAAAGAATTTGAAGACTTTAGAGGACAATTTTTTGAATCATCAATAAGTACATTGAATCCAAGAAGATTAATAACTTTAGCGCCAACGTTAAATAAAAATTCAGATATCAAAACTTTTGTATCCGCTTACTGTCCATTAAGTGATACTCCAGCTATGCAACCTATCTGTGGGGATTTAGTCGTTATTAGGGGAGACTCGGCCTCAATATCCAATAAAGGATTAAAAATAATTGATGAATTATCTATTGATGAATTACCTTCATGGTTGTGGTGGAATGGAAGCTTGGATGAATCACCTGAAATCTTCGAATATTTTACTAATTATGGTCTAAGGTTAATTATTGATACTGCTCTTGGATCGCCATACAGATGCTTAAAAGTTTTAGATCAATTAAATAATTCAGAAAAAGCTATTAATGATTTGAATTGGGTTAGGTTGAAAAATTGGAGGGAATCATTGGCAATGATTTTTGATCCGCCTTCGAGGAGACCAATTTTAGATCATATTACTGATGTTGATATTGATATCGCAGGGGATCATATTATTCAATCTTTGTTTTTGATCTCATGGATTAGCGATAAACTTGGTTGGTCTTTCCTAAGAGTTGAAAGGGATACAGAATCAACAAAAATAGAGTTTGAAAGAATTAATGGCGAAATAATTTCTGCGTCAATTAATCCCTTATCTTTGGGAAATCCAAGTATTCATTCAGGACAAGTTATTGGATTGAGGTTGATTTCAAGAATTAGTGAGGTTCAAAAAAATAACACTTGTGTAATACTTGGCTGTGAATCAGTGGAATGTATGAGACTTGAAGCAGGGGGAATGGCTAATATGGAATTAATTGAGCAAGTTGTTCCAAATTCTTTTTCTTCATCAGAGTATGACGTTAGTAAATTATTGGGTAGTAGTAGAGGTAATACAAGCCCTCTTTTTGAAAATTCTATTAAAATAGCACTTCAAATATTTAATGGTTTTAAAAACTAATAAATGCCTTGTGTAATATCTTCTCCTTCAACTGATAGTGGGAAAACTACATTATCTCTTTTGATATCTTGTTGGGCGTTCTCAAAAGGAATAAAAATGCAAACTTTCAAGGTTGGTCCAGATTATCTTGATCAACAACAACTTAGCTCCATTGGCCAACCTATTTGTAGGAATTTAGATATTTTTTTAAATGGTGAGGAATGGGTTCAAGAAAGTTTTTTTAAACATTCTTTGAATTATGAATTCTCATTAATTGAAGGAGCAATGGGTCTATTTGATGGGTTAGGAGCAACAACCTATTCAAGCACAGCAAATATATCTAAACTTCTTAATGCTCCAGTAATTTTTATTGTTAATGCTAGAGGTCAAGTGGCTTCTCTTTTAGCAACTGTTCGAGGTTTTAAAGATTTTGATAGTGAATTGTCAATAGCAGGGATTATATTTAATAATGTTAATTCAGATAGACATAAAAAATTAATTGAAGAAGTTTTTAAAAATGAAGATATCGAAATTCTTGGTTTTTTACCGTCTGATTCAAGAATAACTTTAAACAAATCTAATTTAGGTTTAATTTCTCCATTGGATAATGGGAAACAAATAGATGTTGAATATTTTGCGAATTACGCCGAAAGAAATCTTGATTTATTTTCTCTTATTAAATTTCTGAAATCTCCTCAAAAGAAAATGTTTAATTCTGTCAGTTTTGAAGATTTTAAAATTGATAAAAGTAAACCTATTGCAATTGCAGAAGATAAAATCTTTCATTTTCAATACCCTGAAACTAAGGAGTTTTTGAGTGACGTAGGTATCCCATTGATTTCATGGAGTATTTATGATGATGAAGAAATACCTAACGAGGCTTCTTCTTTAATTATTCCTGGGGGGTTCCCTGAAAAATATGCTGAGCATATAAGTAACTCTAAAAAAAGCTTAAATTCGTTAAGGAAATTCCGCGAAAATGGATTTATATATGCTGAGTGCGGAGGGATGATGATTTTAGGAGACTTTATAAAAGATGAAAGTGGTAATAATCATAAAATGAGTGGTATCCTTCCTTTTAGATCAAAAAAAAGTAAGCTTACAGTAGGTTATAGATACATTGAAGGTTTAAAAGACACTCCGATCATTAGACAAAATCAATTAATTAGAGGGCATGAATTTCATTATTGGGAAATTGAAAATAATTTCTCTGAACTTGATTTAAGAAAAGCTGAGCATCAGAATAAACTTTCTTCCCCATGGAAAATTAAATCTTGGGAAACTGAATATAAAAATGAAGGTTTTTTTGATCAAAAATTGCATGCAAGTTGGATTCACTTACATTTGCCAAGTTCTCCAAAAGTCGCAAAAAACTTTATAGATGCAACCCAAAATAGTTTTTAAAAGGGTTCTTAATTTATTATCAGATCAAATATTTTTAGAGGTGAACCTAAAAAAAACATGCCAGGCAAAGTAATTAATGGTCCTAAAAAACTTCCCACTATGACTTCAATTTTTGTATGGCCCAAGGTTTCTTTTAAAAGTAACTCAGATTTAGGGTCTAGTTTTTTTGATAGTTTATTGATTTCTGCAGCTTGAATTCCAGCTGATTTTCGAACACCACTAGCGTCATACATAACTATTAGTGCTACAGCAACTGATAATGCAAATATTGAACTATCAAATCCCAATTCATAACCTATACCAGATGAAGCACCAGTTATTAATGCGGAATGACTTGAAGGCATACCACCAGTCTCAAACATAATTCCAAATCTTATCTCTCCATTTGATAAAAAATTGAATATGATTTTAAAAAATTGAGCAAGTAAACAGGATAATAAACTCCAGAAAAGAACTGAATTGTTAAAAAAGGCAAAAAACTCAGACATAAATTAAACTATTTATCTGTCTCTATTTGTAATAAAGTCTGCTAGAGATAACAGATATTTTGCATCTGGACCCCAGGGCTCAATTGCTTTTTTTGCTTTTTCAACCAAATCAAATGCTCTTTTCTTTGACTCCTCCATCCCAAGTAATTTAGGGTAAGTAGTTTTGTCAGCTAAAAGATCTTTGCCGGCAGTTTTACCAAGCTTTTCACTGCTGGAAGTTAAATCAAGAATATCATCTATTATTTGGAATGCTAAACCAATTCCCTCTGCATATGTTGTTAGAGCTTTTAATAGTTTTTCGTTTGCGCCTGCAATCATCGCGCCTGTTCTTACGCAAGCCTTTAATAAAGCCCCAGTCTTATGAAGATGAATATATTCGAGAGTTTTAAGGTCGACTTCTTTACCTTCGCATTCTAAATCAACAACTTGTCCCCCGACTAGGCCTGGTGCACCAGCAACTAGGGATAGTTCGCCAACTACATTTAATAATCTATTTGGATCAACTCCGGGGCTTCTTAAAGAGACCATTTCAAAGGCCCTTGTTAATAAAGCATCACCTGCAAGAATAGCTATTGCATCTCCATATACTTTATGATTTGTCGGCCTACCTCTCCTTAAGTCATCATTATCCATAGCGGGCAGATCATCATGAATCAAGGACATTGTATGGATCATTTCTATCGCTACTGCAGTAGGAACAGCAAGAGAGGGATCTCCTCCAGCCAGTGAGCAAGATGCTAAACATAAAATTGGACGTATTCTTTTCCCTCCAGCTAAAAGGGAATATCTCATTGATTCTCTTAATGTTTCTGGATTCTCAGGGCCCAATGAAAAATCAAGTGCCTCTTCTACAACTTTTTTTGTGTTTTTAAGATACTTTTCAAAATCAGAAATATTATTTATAACTTCAGTCATTTTATATCTTTAGTAAAAATTTTTTTCATCTTAGAATTTATGGCAAAAGGTCATTAAGAGTTGATGATAAACCAAATTGTTTTTGCCAGCTAAAAATAGTATTTACAAGTAACATTGTTACTGTCATGGGCCCAACACCTCCTGGTACAGGTGTGTAAGCAAATACTTTAGAAATGACATCTTCTAATAATACATCGCCACATAATCTGGTTTGATTTTTATCGGAACTTTTTAATCTATGTATTCCAACATCAATAATTACTGCTCCTTCTTTCACAAAACTCGAATCTACAAGGTTGGGTTTTCCTGCGGCCGCAATTAGGATATCGGCTTCTCTACAGACTTTATTCAAATTCAACGTTTTTGAATGAGTCATTGTTACAGTGCCATTTAAATTTAACAACATAAGTGATAGGGGTTTCCCAACAAGCAAACTTCTTCCAATAACAACAATTTTCTTACCTTCAATTGTAATATTTTGGGATCTTAATAAATTAATAATTCCTGCAGGTGTACATGATCTCATCGCAGGCTCATTTTTCACTAATTTGCCGATGTTTATCTCATTTAATCCATCTACATCTTTGCTCGGATTAATATGGCTGATAAGTTTCTGCTCATCAAACTTTTTTGGGATGGGAAGTTGTAGCAACATGCCATCAATATCATTATCAGAATTAAGTTTGATTATTAATTGTTCAACTTCTTTTTGCTCTACACTATCTTTTAGATGAAAGATAAAGCTCTTTATTCCAATCCTTGAACATGCTTTTTCCTTGTTATTAACGTAAACCCCACTTGCAGGATCATCACCTATTCTTATTACAGCTAAACCGGGAGCTCTTTTTGCTAATTTTTTATTACTAGAGATATAGTCATTTAATCTTTCTTCAATTTCAAGAGATAATTTTTTACCGTCTAATTTTAATGACATTTAGAGAAACATCTCCTTTTTACACCTAGCATGCCTATAATTTTAAATTATTCAAATAGATTTATTTATATTCTGTGCAAAACATCACAACTACCTTAAAGAAATTGTTTTATCTGTGGAGGCGAAGTCAAGTTCCATTGAAACCACCAACTAAGATTTCAAGAATAGATAATCTCATAATTTTTTTATTATGCATTTTAATTTCGATAATTTCTTCATATAAACTACTTCTTTTCTCGCCTTTAAATTTCGCAGATATTTTTTCTTGGTTTTTAACCTTTACTGAAATACTTATTAGTTCCGGAGTTTTGATATTAGTTTCAAAAAAAGAGAACCCAACAATTTCTTCAAGACAGATCATCTTGATCATTACTCTTCTTTTAGCAGTACAAGTAACGAAATTAACCTTAGCTTCAACCATAAGTCCATTGTCTATGATAATTCCACCGGCGTTAATAATATCTCAAGGAATGGGAAGCATAACAGCTTTAGCATGGGTATCAATAGCAAGCCTTAGTTGGCCAGACCCAGCAGTTGCTATAAATAATAATCTATTTTTTATTTTATTAGTTTGTGCCTCAGTAGTATCTCTACTTGGAGGGAGAATAAGAAGTAGAGCTCAGTTACTTCAACTATCAATTTTTGTTCCTATTGGGTCTTTCTTGAGTCAATGGATATTAATAGGTAAAGATAAAATATCACTTCTTAATAATCAAGATTTTGTTTTTGCTGACGGGGAAATATTTTCTGATTCCTTGTTATTGGCAATAGTAATGCTTTTTACTATTTTATTTATTCCTATTTTTGAATCGATATTTGGATTATTAACTAAAGCAAGATTACTTGAATTAGCAGATAAAGAGAAACCTCTAATTAGAAGATTGTCTCTTGAAGCTCCTGGCACGTTTGAGCATACCCTACTGATATGTGGTTTGGCAGAGGAAGCAACAAGAATGATTGGTGGTGACATTGATCTAATTAAAACTGGAGCCTTATATCATGATGTTGGTAAATTACATGCTCCTAATTGGTTTATTGAAAATCAGGATGGTTCAAAGAATCCACATGACGAAATAGATGATCCTGCTAAAAGTGCAGAAGTATTACAGGCCCATGTTGATGAAGGATTAAAGTTTGCAAGAAAAAATCGACTACCTATACCAATAGCCAATTTTATCCCAGAACATCAAGGTACTTTAAAAATGGGATATTTTTTTCATAAAGCTCAAGAAAAAAATCTAAAGATCAACGAAGAGGACTTTAGATACAAAGGGCCTATTCCTCAATCAAAAGAGACAGCTATTTTAATGCTTGCTGATGGATGTGAAGCAGCATTAAGAGCAATGAATATAAAGGCTTCCGATAATGAAGCTTTGGAAACAATATCTAATATTATCAATTCACGTCAAAAAGATGGTCAATTAGATGATAGTAATTTATCAAAAGGGGAAATATTTTTAATAAAAAGGGCTTTCTTAAATGTCTGGAAAAGAATTAGACATAGAAGAATTCAGTATCCAACGAGTAAGAATAATACTTTTTCCTAACACTTTTTAAAAAATTGTATTTTAGAAATTTATAGCCTAATACTTCTTCGATGTTTTGGATTACACCAATATAAAAGAGCTAACGTACTTAATAATGTTGTTAAAAGAGTAAACCCACCAATTCCAAAAATGTCTTGAAGAGTTATTAGCCTTACAACTGAATAAGGACCCATACCAGAAATTACCATTGATAAAGATACTAGAGTTAAAGTGACTCCCCATTTCCTCTCTGCTAAAAGAGCCGCTGAAGAAACTATTCCAACAATCGCAGCAGGCCATCCAAGACTTATGGCAAGAGTTATATTTGCAACTTTTAGTGGAGGCCCATAACTTATTATTAATGCGATTATTGGAAGTGCAATTATATTGCCGATTAAGCCAACCCAGGAAAGTGCCCAATATCCAAGTAACCTTTCTCTCATTATTTACTGCTTTAGCTATGTTTTTAATCTACATTATTAAGAGACTTTTTTTAATGCTACTTAATAATCCTAAGAAAATATTTAATTTATAGAATCAGATAGAAATGTTCTTCTCAGAATTTTCTAAATTATCAAATTGTGGATGAATTGAATTTCTTTTCTCAGAGAATACAAGCCTATTTAAGGCATTAACGTAAGCATTTGCTGCAGCGACGACGACATCCGTATCAGCAGAATGACCAGAATATATCTTATTATCACTCCTTATTCTTATTGTCACTTCCCCCAAAGCATCAATACCCTCTGTTACCGATTTTACTGAAAATTCAATTAATTCATTAGGAACTTTAGCTAGCTTATTTAGAGCCTCACATACTGCATCTACAGGCCCAGTACCTATTGAAACTGCAGTATCCTCAGTGTTATTATCCGTGTTTAGAAGCGTGATTGTGGCAGTTGGTTTAGATGCGTTTCCGCAACTTACTTGTACAAGACTTAATTGGAATTTAGCTTCTGGAAGCTGTACTTGTTCACTAACAATTGCTTCTAAGTCTCTATCCGTAATTTCTCTTTTCCTATCAGCCAAATCCTTAAAACGAGCAAATGCATCATTTAGGTCTTCCCTGCTCAGGTCGTACCCCATCTCTTCTAATCTTGCTCTTACAGCACTTCTTCCACTAAGTTTTCCTAAAGATATTTTGTTATCACTCAGACCAATAGTTTTTGCATCAATAATTTCGTAAGTTAGTCTATTTTTTAAAACCCCATCCTGATGAATGCCAGACTCGTGGGCAAAAGCATTAGCTCCAACAATGGCTTTATTGGGTTGTACAGTCATTCCAGTTAGATTGGAAACAAGCCTAGAAGTTTTGGTTATTTCTTCTGTTCTTATAGCTGTAAGAGGAGTTGGTGAATTTGTATTTCTTTTGAAAAAACTATTAAAAAAACTTTTCCTAACATGCAACGCCATTACTAATTCTTCTAGAGAGGCATTACCTGCTCTTTCTCCAATTCCATTAATTGTACATTCTAGTTGTCTTGCTCC
>CACHDC010000023.1 GCA_902578445.1 uncultured Synechococcaceae cyanobacterium | reverse complement strand
CTTTAAAAACATTCTTTGTATTTTCTTCCCATGCATTTAAATTTTCTGCAAGTTCTTCTTGCGATTTAGTTGAAGCTTCTAAGCTATCCATTATTTCATCTGTTCTTCTACACCAAACATAAATAGCCCAAATAGCTTTTCTTTTCTCTACAGGAAGCAAAAGGGTTCCCAAATAAAAGGTTTTAGCCCATTTTTGGGTTTCTTTTCGGCATATCTCGTATGCTTGATCTAGTTGAGAGATAGAATTTTTCAAAAAGTTTTAGATGAATTTTTAAATTACTGGTATGTAAATCTCATGAAGAAACAATTTGAGGAGTTTTGGAATACTCCTTGTTAATTGATTCCGCGCATAATTTACCACTTAAAACAGCTCCTTCCATAGATGCTAAATATTTTTGCATAGTATAGTCACCTGCTAAAAAGAAGTTTTTTATAGGAGATTTTTGACTAGGTCTGAACTCTTGGCATCCAGGCACTGCTTTATAAACAGATCTTGGAGTTTTGACTACTTTAAATTTTCGTAAGTTTGTTTTATCGTCTCCCATGAAATGCGTTGGGAATAATTTTTTGAGTTCCTCCATAGTTGCATCAACAATATCTTGATCACTCCTATTTATCCAATCTTTTGCTGGTGCAAAAACCAATTCAAGCATTGACCTATTTGGATCTTCATATTCTTTGCAGGTGATACTCATATCTGCATAAACACTGAGCAGAGGTGATCTGCTGAATAATAAATGATCAATATCTGTTAATTTTTTGTCAAACCATAAATGGATATTAATGACTGGTACACCATTTAAACCATCTAATTTAGAAAATGCATCTAACCCTTTCCATTGTTTTGGGATCATTAATTTAAAGAGATCTACGGGCATTGCACTTACATATGCATCAGCAGTTAGCTCTTTCTTTTCGTTTTTATCTAAAGAGGCGACAGTAAAACTTTTAACAGTGCTGTCCTCATTAAGATTGATTTCCCTTAATGGACTATTCATGTGAACTTCACCACCACGAGCAGTAATATAATCAACCATTGGCTGGCATAATCTTTCTGGAGGAGCTCCATCTAGGAATGCCATTTTAGAGCCATTTTTTTCTTGTAGAAATCTGTTTAATGCTGTTAATAAAACTGTAGATGATATTTCATCCGGTCCAATGAAATTAAGAGCTTTACTCATCGCAATAAATACTTCATCATTAACTCTTTCCGGTATATTGTGCTCTTTTAGCCAATCTGTCCATGATTTTGTATCGCATTTATCTAAGTACTTTTGGCCTCTCAACATTGCAGGCACTAAACCTAATCCAAATAGAATTTTTTCATTCCATGAAAGCATATCATTATTGCTCAATATTGCTGATACACCATTAACTGGAGCAGGTATATCGGGAAAATCGAATCTACTGTAAGTTCCAGGCTCTGATGGCTGATTAAAAATCATTGAATGACTTTTCCACTGAAGTCTGTCTTCAATATCTAATTCCTTAAAAAGTTGCAACATATTTGGGTAGGCTCCAAAAAATATATGTAATCCAGTTTCATACCAATCTCCATCTTCGTCTTTCCATGCGGCAACTTTCCCACCTAAAACGTCTCTGGCTTCAAGTACAATCGGAATGTGTCCATTATCGACTAAATATTTAGCGCAAGATAAACCTGCTAAACCAGCACCAGCAATTACAACACGCATTATTAAATCAAGAAATAAATTAACACTTACTAATAAGCTACATTAAAGTTAGAACATAATAGTTTTTTTCGTTGATTATTTCGTAAAATTATGGAAAAAATGCTTTTAAAATCGACTACTAGGCATGTAAGAATTTTTACTGCAGAAGTGGTAGAAGAGGAATTAAAGTTCCATCCCAATAAACTAACTCTTGATTTAGATCCCGATAACGAATTTATTTGGAACGAAGATTCTCTAAACAAAATAAATGAAAAATTTAATGAATTAATAAAAGAAAGAGCAGGAAAGGATTTAGATGATTATGAACTTCGAAAAATAGGATCAGAAATTGAAGGTTTGATTAAATTTTTGCTTCAAAATGGTCAGCTTAGCTATAACCCTGATTGTAGAGTAATGAATTACTCAATGGGTTTACCCAAGACAAATGAAGTGCTGTGAATAGATCATCCTCAAATAGAAGGCCAAGAACAGGCTCAAATAGAAGTTATTATCCACCAAATCGAAAGGACATTGATCCGTATGGTCAAAGAAGCAATAGATTGCCTGCTTCTTCTGAACAAAAGATCAACTTTAGTACAGGAACCATTGCCGTACTTGCTGGAGTATTAATTTTAGGAGTTGGTATCGGGAGCGCTATTACCAGTACAACTGATGGCGGGCAGGGAAATATAGCAAGTCAACAACAATTAGATATGGCTGTTCCAGATCCTGAATTTTGCAGACAATGGGGAGCTAGTGCTTTTGTAATTGATGTTGAAATGTATACAACTCTAAATCCATCCACGAGTTTTGTAACGCAACCAGCTCTTCAGCCAGGGTGTGTTATTAGAAGAGAGAATTGGACAGTGTTACAAAAACAGGGCGCAATTAGTAATGAAGATGTAAGAGAATGTAAGCAAAGGATGAATACTTTTGCTTATATTGGTTCTATAAGAGACAAGCCAATAGTTAAGTGCGTTTATCAGACTGATGTAAATGAAAATAAATTTATAATAAAAGGTGATGGACAAGCTGAAGACGGCGGGGTAGGTATTAACAAAGAAGCAATTCAGTTTTGATCGAAATCATATATGCCTCAAAGGGCTTTCTAAACTAGCAAATTGTGGGAGAATATTTTTCTTAAATACTTCTGATGCTCTTGATGTATATCTTGACGGATTAGTAATTAATTTAAGTTCTCTTTTTACCTCTAAATCAGCGACGAATGCTTTGTGGATTGTTCCAGCAGATAATTCTCTTTCAATAGAAACAACAGGCAGAAAGGAAGCTCCTAAACCTGATTGAACTGCATTCTTGATTGCTTCAAGGGAGTTAAGTTCCATCTCAATTTTTAATCTTTGAATATCAAGTCCAGAATCTTGGAGAAGTTTGTCAACAACTTTTCTTGTTGTAGATTGTGAGTCTAAGGTTACAAAATTTAATTTGTATAAGTCTTCTTTTAGAAGCTCTTTTTTGGTCGAAAGTGGATGTTTAGATGGTAAAACTAATGCTAATTCATCAGTGGCATATGGAATTACTTGTAGCAAATTTTCCAAATCTCCAGGTAATTGTCCGCCAATAATGGCTAAGTCAATTTGTCCATTGGCAACACTCCAACCAGTTCTTCTCGTGCTATGGACTTGAAGTTGAACGGATACATCAGGGTATTTTTGTCTGAATAGTCCTATCATTCTAGGCATTAAATAGGTACCCGTTGTTTGGCTCGCTCCAATGACAAGAGTTCCACCTTTTAAGCTATTTAAATCTTCAATAGCTTTGCAAGCTTCATCGCATTGATTCAAAATTCGTTCACAATATTCAAGTAATAGTCTCCCTGCTTCAGTCAATAGAGCCTTCCTACCACCTCTGTCGAAAATTGTAATTTCAAGTTGTTTTTCTAAATTTTGTATTTGTAAACTTACGGCAGGTTGGGTTACATATAATATATCAGCAGCTTTTTTAAAACTTCCTTGAGCTGCTATAGCTTTTAATATTCTTAATTGGTCGAGTGTAAATGGTAATTCTGGCATCTATTATGCCTACAATTTCTTATAATTCTAATGCTTAGGAGCATTCTTGTTAAGAACAAAAATTATTTGAACAATTTAAATATATGGAGACTCATAAAACTTCGCTAATTATCTTAATTTTGATTTTGATTTTTGCGGTCATTCATAGTGGGGGAGCTGCTTTAAGATTCAAAGCAGAATCTATTATGGGTCCAAGGTTATGGCGGCTATGTTTTGTTTTTTTTAGTTTGCCATCTGCAATTATCTTGATTAGTTATTTTTTAGCTCATAGATATGACGGAATCAGATTATGGAATTTACAGGGCAATAATTTTGTTTTTATGGTCGTTTGGTTCTTAACTGCAATAAGTTTTTTATTTTTATATCCAGCTACTTACAATTTGCTAGAAATTCCTTCCGTTTTAAAACCTAAAGTAAGAATCTATGGAACTGGGATAATGAGAATCACTAGACATCCACAAGCATTTGGTCAGATAATTTGGTGTTTTGCTCATACTTTATGGATTGGTACATCATTCACATTAGTAACTTCTATTGGCTTAGTTTTGCATCACCTTTTTGCAATCTGGCATGGCGACAAGAGATTAGCAAATAGATTTGGAGAAGAATTTGAAAATTTTAAAAAAAATACTTCCATTATCCCTTTTTTGGCGATACTTGAGGGGAGGCAAGAATTTAAGATTAAAGAATTTTTTAGGTTATCTCAAGTTGGCATATTAATTGCTATTGGAGTTCTTTGGTGGTCTCATCAATATATAAATATTGCTGTTAAAACATTTAATTCATCATTTTTGTCTGAATTTTTCAATTGACAGTTTAAAATCAAAATATAAGTTCTTTAAAAAATGCCTCAAGCTTCAGAAATTGCCTGGTTAATTCCTGTTTTCCCACTTATTGGAGCGGTGCTTTCTGGCTTAGGACTAATAAGCATCAATAAGAAAATTAATGATTCAAGAGAAATTGTTTCTGTAGGTCTGATTTCTTTCGTCGGGATCTCTGCGGTGATTAGTTATAAAGCTCTAATTGAACAAGTTAATGGTTATCAAACAGTAGAAAAATTATTTGTATGGGCCAATGCTGGCGACTTCACAATTCCAATGGGATTTGTTCTTGATCCTTTGGGGAGTGTAATGCTTGCGTTAGTAACTACAATAACTTTGCTTGTAATGATTTACTCACATGGTTATATGGCTCATGATAAAGGTTATGTCAGATTTTTTACATATTTAGCGTTATTTAGTAGTTCAATGATGGGATTAATAGTTAGTCCGAATTTATTAGAAATTTATGTTTTTTGGGAATTAGTTGGAATGTGTTCTTACTTATTGGTTGGGTTTTGGTACGACAGGGATGGAGCTGCTCATGCTGCCCAAAAAGCATTTGTTGTTAATAGAGTTGGAGACTTTGGCTTATTACTAGGAATTCTCGGCTTATTTTGGGCAACAAATAGTTTCGATTTTAATGAAATAGCTACTGGAATTTCTCAATCAATATCTGACAATTCGATACCCATTTGGGCTGCTTTACTACTTTGTTTTTTAGTTTTTTTAGGGCCAATGGCAAAATCTGCTCAGTTTCCTCTTCACGTATGGTTGCCTGATGCGATGGAAGGCCCGACACCTATCTCTGCACTTATCCATGCTGCAACAATGGTTGCTGCAGGAATATTTCTTGTAGCAAGACTTCAACCTTTATATTCAATATTTCCCTCTATTCAGTTCATTATTGCTCTAGTTGGTACCATTACTTGTTTTTTAGGAGCCTCTATAGCTTTGACCCAAATGGATTTAAAAAAAGGTTTAGCGTACAGCACTGTTTCTCAGCTTGGGTATATGATGCTCGCAATGGGTTGTGGAGCACCAGTAGCAGGAATTTTTCATTTAGTAACTCATGCTTGCTTTAAAGCAATGCTATTTTTGGGATCTGGTTCAGTAATACATGCCATGGAAGAAGTAGTTGGCCATCAGCCTGTATTAGCTCAAGATATGAGATTGATGGGCGGCTTAAGAAAAAAAATGCCTTATACATCAACAACTTTTTTAATTGGTTGTGTGGCAATTAGTGGTATTCCACCATTGGCAGGTTTTTGGAGTAAAGACGAAATACTTGGAAATGCTTTTATATCATTTCCAGCTTTTTGGTTCGTAGGACTTCTAACAGCTGGTATGACTGCATTCTATATGTTTAGACTTTATTTCTTAACATTTGAAGGAGATTTCAGAGGAGAGAATAAAGAATTGCAAAAAGAGCTTCTCATTGCCTCTAAAACAGACTTAGATGAAGAAAATGAAGAAGAGCATGAAGAACATGGCTCTATTCATGAGTCTCCCTGGTCAATGACATTTCCCTTGGTATTTCTAAGTGTACCTTCTGTAATTATAGGTTTTATGGGATTTCCATGGGATAGCAAAATTGCAAATTTACTTGATCCTGAAGAAGCAGAGACTGCAGCAAAAGCTTTCGAATTAAAAGAATTTTTGCCTTTAGCAGTTGCGTCAGTACTTATTGCATCAGCTGGAATCATAATTGCTTATCAGGCATATTTTGTGAAAAAAATTAATTTATCAGCTTTATTTGCCGAAAAGTTTCCTAGTATTAACCAATTTTTATCTAATAAATGGTATCTAGATGATATTAATGAAAAACTTTTTGTTAAGGGTAGTAGAAAACTTGCTAAAGAAGTCTTAGAGGTTGATTCTAAGGTTGTTGATGGTGTTGTAAATCTTACTGGACTTGTAACTTTAGGTAGTGGAGAAGGTTTAAAATATTTTGAGACTGGTAGGGCTCAATTTTATGCTCTTATTGTTTTTGGAGGTGTAATTCTACTAGTTGCTATATTTGGTTTTCAATCTCCTCAAGTATCTTAATTACAATTGTGTGTCTTCACTGTCCATTGGGGTGAAAAAATACAGAAAATTTCTAGACTTTATTTAAGATAAATTTCTTACTAAATTGAGTACTTATTTTCATACACATTTTGCGCCACAATTGTTTGGAACTTTGGGAGCTGGATTATCTAATTTTCCTTGGTTATCTGCTTCAATTTTATTTCCAATTGGTAGTGCATTTGTGATACCTTTTTTCCCAGATAAAGGTGATGGCAAAGAAGTGAGATGGTTTGCATTGTCTATTGCACTAATAACTTTTTTAATAACTGTAGGTTCATATATAAATGGATTTGATATTAGTAATGAAGATGTCCAACTAAAAGAAAAAATTAGTTGGCTCCCTGATCTAGGTCTTACTTGGTCTGTTGGCGCTGATGGCATGTCTATGCCGTTAATATTATTGACTAGTTTTATAACTGCTTTAGCAGTTCTTGCTGCATGGCCAGTCAAGTTTAAACCAAAGTTATTTTTCTTTTTGATATTGGTTATGGATGGTGGGCAAATCGCTGTATTTGCCGTACAAGATATGCTTTTATTCTTTTTAACTTGGGAACTTGAATTAATTCCCGTT
This sequence comes from uncultured Synechococcaceae cyanobacterium, assembly GCA_902578445.1. Lineage (GTDB taxonomy): Bacteria > Cyanobacteriota > Cyanobacteriia > PCC-6307 > Cyanobiaceae > Prochlorococcus_A. Next base: position 10,308 of record CACHDC010000023.1, on the reverse strand, counting down.
TATTTATTACTGGCTATATGGGGTGGCAAAAATCGACAATATGCTGCAACGAAATTCATTATTTATACAGCTGGCAGTTCTATCTTCATTCTTCTGGCAGCGTTAGCAATGGGTTTCTATGGTACAGAAATTCCTAACTTTGAGTTTTCTCACTTAGCAGATCAAGATTTTAGTCAAAAATTCCAAATTTTATGTTACGTGGGGCTTTTAATTGCATTTGGAGTGAAACTACCGATAGTACCTCTTCATACTTGGCTTCCAGATGCTCATGGAGAGGCTACAGCTCCTGTTCATATGCTTTTAGCAGGAATTTTATTAAAGATGGGAGGATATGCTCTTTTAAGATTTAATGCTCAATTATTACCAGTTGCTCATGCTCAATTTGCTCCATTATTAATAGTTCTAGGAGTAGTAAATATAATTTATGCTGCATTAACTTCTTTTGCTCAAAGAAATCTTAAAAGAAAAATTGCATACAGTTCGATAAGTCATATGGGTTTCGTTCTTATTGGTATAGGGAGTTTTAGTAGCCTTGGAACAAGCGGAGCTATGCTGCAAATGGTTAGTCATGGATTAATCGGCGCAAGTTTATTTTTTCTTGTTGGTGCCACCTATGACAGAACAAAGACTCTTAAACTAGATGAAATGAGTGGTGTAGGACAAAAAATGAGAATCATGTTTGCCCTATGGACTGCCTGCTCCTTGGCTTCCCTGGCCTTACCTGGTATGAGCGGATTTGTTTCCGAATTGATGGTATTTACAGGATTTGTTACTGATGAAGTGTATACACTTCCGTTTAGGGTAGTGATGGCTTCTTTAGCTGCTATCGGTGTTATACTTACGCCTATTTATCTACTTTCAATGTTACGAGAAATTTTCTTTGGTAAAGAAAATCCTAAATTAATCGAAGAACGAAAACTTATAGATGCAGAGCCAAGGGAAGTTTATATTATTGCTTGTTTACTTTTACCGATTATCGGAATAGGTTTGTACCCAAGATTAGTTACTGAAAGTTACATTGCCTCTATCAATAATTTGGTTGATCGAGATTTAACTGCAGTTAAAGGTGCTGTAAAAACAAATATTTTTTCAGGAACTAAAACAAATGATATCCTAAAAGCTCCAACAATATAATTTTTTTAAATTAATTCAATATTGTTTGGCATTAAATAAATTAAAAGATATCTTGTGAGTAGATTTTATCTATTTCAAAATATCTTATTTCAATCCTATTTATAAGCAACAATTAGGCCCTAGATTGTTGATTAAGTTTCTTCAAGATGCCGCAGGTAAGGGTGAGCTTGATCCATGGGATATTGATGTAATAAGTGTAATTGATAGTTTTTTAGAGCAATACTCACATACTTTTAATCAATCTTCAAATAGTCAAATCTCATATCATAAGGATTTAGCTGAGACCAGTGAAGCATTTTATGCGGCTTCTGTGCTAGTTAATCTTAAGGCTCAGGTTTTGGAATCTGATGTTTTTAAAGAAAATTCTTCCGATTTTGAAGATGAATTTGATTTGGATGATCAAGATTGGATTGATAAAGAATTTGATATTCCAAAATATCCCGAAAAATATCTAAGGAGAAGATCAATTGCACAACCAATTCTTAAACGTACAACAACATTGGGAGAACTTGTAAGTCAATTAGAGTCCATAGCAGAAGTTATAGAAACCCAAGATCTTCTGCTCATGAAGAGAAAAAGAAATAAAAAATATTCTGACAAGGCTTTAATTTCTCAAGTAAAGTCGTTAGCGCATCGCGAGAAACTTCCAGAAACAACAAAAGCATTAGGGAAATTTATTGAAGGATGGGAAAAAGCATTACAATGGACAGATTTTGAATATTTAGTCAAGAAATGGCAAAAAGTAGTAAAAAATGATTTAGATAAAGATCGTTTGGGAGTTTTTTGGGCTTTGTTATTTTTATTATCTGAAAACAAAATTGAAATTAAACAAATTAATTCCTTATATGGTCCAATTCAAATTAAAAGAATAATACCTGATGGTGGCTTAGCTCAATTGCCTATAGAAAATCTTGAGGTAAGTAATGCCTCTTCCTCGGCTGCTTAGAAGCTTCATTGTAATAACGTATAATTTAAAAAAATAGGTTTGAATTTATGAAGGCAATGATACTTGCGGCAGGGAAAGGCACACGTGTTCAGCCTATTACGCATGTTATTCCGAAACCAATGATACCGATTTTGCAAAAACCTGTTATGGAGTTTCTCTTGGAACTTTTAAGAGAACATAACTTTAAGGAAATAATGGTAAATGTTTCTCATCTGGCTGAAGAAATTGAAAATTATTTTAGGGATGGGCAAAGATTTGGAGTAGAAATTGCTTATAGTTTTGAGGGAAGAATTGAAGATGGCGAATTAATAGGTGATGCTTTGGGATCCGCAGGAGGATTAAAAAAAATTCAGGATTTTCAAAATTTCTTTGATGAAACTTTTGTTGTTTTATGTGGTGATGCTTTAGTTGATTTAGATTTAACTCAAGCTGTTAAAAAACACAAGCAGAAAGGAGCTATTGCGAGCTTAATAACAAAGAAAGTTACTAAAGATCAAGTATCAAGTTACGGTGTCGTAGTTTCTGATGCAAATGGTCGAATAAAGGCTTTTCAGGAAAAGCCAACAGTGGATCAAGCTTTAAGTGACTCTATAAATACAGGAATTTATCTTTTCGAACCTGAAATCTTTAACTATATACCTTCAGCAGAGAAATTTGATATTGGAGCTGATCTTTTCCCTAAACTTGTTGAAATGGATTTACCATTTTTTGCATTACCAATGGATTTCGAATGGGTAGATATTGGAAAAGTTCCTGATTACTGGAGTGCTATTAGAAATGTATTGCAAGGTAAGGTAAGACAAGTTCAAATACCAGGCAAGGAAATAAAACCAGGAGTTTTTACCGGTTTGAATGTAGCGGCTAACTGGGAAAAGGTTAATATTACCGGGCCGGTTTATATAGGAGGCATGACTAGGATCGAGGATGGAGCAACTATTATTGGCCCTTCCATGATTGGACCAAGTTGCTGTATTTGCGAGGGAGCAACTATAGATAACTCAATTATTTTTGATTATTCTAAAATTGGTAAAGGTGTAAGACTTATGGATAAGTTAGTTTTTGGTAAATATTGTGTTGGGAAAAATGGAGATCATTTTGATTTGCAAGATGCATCTTTAGATTGGTTAATAACAGATTCAAGAAGATCTGATTTGACTGAGCCATCGCCTCAGCAGAAAGCTATGGCAGAATTATTAGGTACTGATTTGATTAATATTCCAGACTAAGATCAGCTTTTTCAATAATCTCAGGAATTAAATGCTCTGCTTTTACGGCCATTAGATGAACACCATTTGCGATATTAATAAAATCATGAGCTTGTTCAGCTGCAATTTTAATACCTTCTTTTAATGGTTCTTTAGCATCTTTAAGACGATTTAGGATATTTTCAGGGATGTTTGCGCCTGGAACATATTTGTTTATAAAGAGAGCGTTTTTGTAAGATTTTAATAGGAATACACCTGCAATAACAGGAATTTCAAGAGGATTGCTAATTTTTTCACAAAACTCTATCAAATTTTCTTTTTCCATAACCATTTGAGTTTGTATAAATCCAGCTCCAGCATCTTTTTTCTTTCTCATTCTATTTTCTAAACTTCTTTTATTTCTACAACTCGGATCAGCTGCAGCACCAGCAAAAATAAATGTTTTTTTATCGGAAAGTTCTCCTAGAGTAGGATCAATTCCTTGATTGAAAGCCTGAATTTGTTGAAGCAATCTAACTGACTCAAACTCATGCACTGCCTTGGCATCTTGTTGATCCCCAGCCTTTACTGAATCACCGGTAATGCATAAGATGTTTCTAATTCCTAAAGCATTTGCTCCCAGAATGTCTGATTGTAAAGCAATTTTATTACGATCTCTGCAAGAAATTTGCATTACTGGTTCTATCCCATTTTCCAGTAATAGTTTGGACATTGCCAAGCTACTCATTCTCATTACAGCTCTGCTTCCATCGGTAATGTTAACAGCATGTACCTTATCTTTCAAAAGTTGTGCTATCTTAAGAGATCTTATGGGGCTTCCACCTCTTGGCGGCATTAACTCTGCCGTAATTACTTTAGATTTTTTTTCTAAAGTCTGCTGAAGTTTTGATTTCAATTGCTTTTGTTTCCTAGTTGGTTAACAAGTAAGTGTACTGAGATTGCTAAACTTAATTAATATAAAAAAGGAACTGTTTAAATGCAAATGGTTGAAGAAGAAGTAAACAACATTGATATGATGGGTCTCTCAGCAAGAGAGATGGAAATCATTGATCTCGTAGCTGATGGGCTTACAAATCAAGAAATTGCAGTAAAACTAACTATTAGTAAAAGAACTGTTGATAATCATGTAAGTAATATGTTTACAAAAACTGGTTCTAAAAACAGAGTAGCACTTTTGAATTGGGCAATGGACAACGGCAAGATTTGTAGAGATGGATTTAATTGTTGTACACTCCCAGATTCTGATCAAGATTAGAACCACCTTTTACTTTTTTTGTATCATTAGTCAAATCCATTAGACAATAATTTGTAGAACCTAATTCGAAGAGTTCAGCATATGCAATACATGCATCCTTTTCTGAATCAACAAATCTCAATACCCCTTCTTTGTCGTAAAGACCATACATCTGAGGAAAAAATTACTTTGATTAAATATAAAGAAAATATAAAGGATGAGCGGCTCCTTTGACTAGTTACTTTTGAAAGTTGTTAGATAGTCTTCTTCCCAATTTGAAAAAGGATTGTTAGCAAGATTGAAATTTGAGTAATGGGTCAGCCCAGTAATTTCTTTTGAAATGAAAGATGGAAGACATAAATCTTCTTCTTCAGTAGAGAGTTCAATTTCTGCTATTTCAAGTGGATAATTATTTTCTTTAAAGCAATCTATAATCCAAGATTTTTTTGCAATTTTTAAAAAGAATCTATCTTTTTTAATTGTATTTGAAAGATTAGACATAATTGTTTCAGCATCGCTTCGTGGAATGGAGTATTCAAATTCAAAGTTGGTAAAGCCTTTGATATGTTTTTTGAGTGCAATTTTAGAGTTTTTGCCAATAAGCCTTACCCTAATAATCCAACCATCTAAACTTTTCGATAAATATCCTTGTTCAATATAAATTTTTTTAATAATGAATTTTTTCCAATTATCATTTTTTATAAGAAATCTTCTTTCTATCTCTAAGGCCATTTATTTTTTGAAATTTTTTTGAGATAAATCACCTTTCCAATCTAGTTTTTTTATTAAGGTATTATAGTAACTTGTACTTTTATGAAACTTTATTATTTTGCAGGGTGATTGCCCTTTTTTGATCTCACAATAATAATTTTCCTTAATGGTCATACATTTTGAACCGTCTCTCCATAGTTTAATTTCGCCTTTACTTTTTTTTACAGGTTTAATGATTACTTTACTGGTATTAGGTATAACTATTGGTCTACTAGCCAAACTCATCGGGCATATAGGGTTAATTATCATTGCATCAATACTAGGGTGCACTATTGGCCCTCCTGCAGCCATTGAGTAGGCGGTTGAACCAGTGGATGTAGATATGATTAATCCATCACCTTTGTATTCATTAACCTTCTCGTTATCTATTTCAATTTCTATTTGATTGGTTGGAGAAATGTCTTCTTCAATAGATTTAAAATAAAAATCATTTAAGGCAACGTAGCTTTTTATAATCTTTTTCTCAGAACTTTTCTCATTAATACAAACATTACAATTTAATCTATTACGAAAGTCAATTTTATATTCTTCGTTTTCAAGGATTTCAATAAAAGATTTGTCAAACAAAAAATCTTTTTCTTGCGTAAGGAAACCCAGATTACCACCAATATTTATGCTCAACAAAGGAATATCATACTCAGCTAAAGCATTCGCACATTTTAAGAAGGTTCCATCTCCACCAAGAACTATGCCAATATTTGGTTTTAATTCTAGATTACAAAAATATTTTTCAATTTCATCTTTACAAAAATTACTTTCAATTCTGTTTGATTTTATATTTTTATCTTTGAGAACTTCCTCACAGAATTTAGAAGCCTCTTCAGCTACAGAACTATCTGAACGATATAAAATAAGCACTAATGAAATTTTCATTTAGTGGTTTTACCATTTTAATAAATTAAAACTTTCCATATCTACAGTCACCCTATTCCTATAAAGAGATAATAAGATAGCTAATCCAACTGCTGCTTCTGCAGCCGCAACAGTAATCACAAAAATTGTAAAAACTTGTCCTTGAATTAAATTATTATCAACATAGGAAGAAAACGCCATTAAGTTTATATTTACTGCATTGAGCATTAACTCAATACTCATAAGAACTCTTACTGCATTTCTACTATTTAATAATCCCCAAATCCCAATACAGAATAGTACTGAAGATACTATCAAAAATGCTTGAATAGGAATTGATTCTAAACTCATCATAAGAAAAGTGAAAGGTTAATTTTTTTTTGTAAGTAATGGTTCTGATGATTTTTCAATTAACTCTTGATCAACAGGCAATCCAGTGGAAATATCCTTGCTCATTACGTCTCTTCTAGCTAAAACAATAGCTCCAATCATTGCCATTAAAAGTAAAACTGAGGCTACTTCAAATGGGAGTAAATAATCACTAAATAGATGTTCACCTATTCTGATAGTCGATTCTTCTCCTATAGAGTTTTGAGGACTTGATAGGCTCCATACATTAGTCAAGTCAACTCTTATTAAAAGGCTTAGCAGAGTTAAGCATATTGATGTTGATATGATTCTTCGAGATTTAATGTCATTGATAGGCTTTAAATCTTCTTTTTTATTGACTAGCATTATTGCAAAGATTATTAATACATTAACTGCACCTACATAAACTAAAACTTGTGCTGCGGCAACAAAACTTGCATTTAAAAGAAGGTATAATCCTGCGACACTCATGAAAACCCCACCTAAGAGAAAGGCAGAATAAACAATACTTTCGAGCAATACAACACCAAGTGCTCCAATAACAATAACTAAAGATAGAACTGTAAAACAAATAATTTGAGTTGTTACTGCAATGGACATAAATTAATGGAAATTAATTGTTTGGATTAGAAACTTTATCTTTATTTTCATTGGATTCAGGTCTCATCCAATCATAGACTTCTTCAGGTAATTTACCAACTCTATTATCTGAAGTAGGGATTTCATGAGGGTCCATGACACCTTTAGGAAGATAAGCAAGTTCTCGTAGAGGTTTAACTGAAGGATCTGTTGTTACGTTTGTGGGTAGTCTACCGAGTGCAACATTATCAAAATTCAGATTGTGCCTGTCAAAAGTAGCTAATTCATATTCTTCAGTCATTGATAGACAATTTGTTGGGCAATATTCAACACAATTTCCGCAAAAAATACAAACTCCGAAGTCTATAGAATAATTTCTAAGTTCCTTTTTTTTTGTTTCTTTATTCATTACCCAATCAACTACTGGTAGATTTATGGGACACACTCTCACGCAAACTTCACAAGCTATACATTTATCAAACTCATAATGTATTCTTCCTCTGTATCTTTCAGAAGGTATTAATTTTTCATATGGATATTGAACAGTAACAGGTCTTCTTCGGAGATGATCAAAAGTTACTGATAAGCCGTTATATAAATATTTGCCAGCATTAAATGCTTCGTTGATATAGCTATTTATTTGTTGAAGGAAATTTTTCATTTTGAAGAATTTACTTAATTATTTTATTGTAGTGGATTAATTTTAAATTTAAGTATTTTTACTTAAGTTTAACCACCAAAGAATTGAGGAAAAGCAAGTTTTAATCCTGCAGTTATCAAAAGATTAGCAAGAGAAATTGGAAGAAGAAACTTCCATCCTAGATCTAAAAGTTGATCTATTCTTACCCTAGGAGTTGTCCAGCGTAATAATATCGCAATGAAAACTAAAAGATACGCTTTTAATACAGTCATTACGATTCCTATTGATGCGGTGAAAACTTGAATAAAGGGTGAATTAATAGGCAAATTTAGAAAGTTAGCTATTAATTCTACTGGAATAGGAAAACCCCATCCTCCCAAATAAAGTATTGATACCAACAAAGCTGAAAGAATTAAATTTATGTAGCTGCCAAGGTAGAACAAAGCGAATTTCATACCTGCATATTCAGTTTGATATCCTGCAACTAATTCTTCTTCAGCTTCAGGTAAGTCAAATGGAAGTCTCTCACATTCTGCAAGAGCACAAATCCAAAAGACTATAAAACCAACTGGTTGTCTCCATATATTCCAACTTAAAATTCCAGCACCACTTTGTTGGTTGACGATATCTATTGTACTTAGAGAATTTGTCATTAGTACAATAGCCAATACAGATAATGCTAAAGGTATTTCATAACTTATTGATTGAGCTGCTGCTCTTAAACCTCCTAATAAAGAATACTTATTATTTGATGCATATCCGCTCATAAGAAGTCCAATTGGCTGGATACTGCTTAAAGCGATCCACAGGAAGATTCCAATACCAACATTACTTATTAAAAGATTTTGTCCAAAAGGAACTATTAGCCAGGAGAGAATTACTGGGACAAGCACTAATATAGGACCTGCAGTGAAGAGAATTCCATCTGCTTTAGCAGGAATAATATCCTCTTTGACAAGTAACTTAAGACCATCTGCAATTGGTTGGAGGACTCCAAGCGCTCCCGCATATTCAGGACCTATTCTTTGTTGAGCAGCAGCAGATATTTTTCTTTCGAGCCAAACTGTTACTAAAACGCCAACAACTGCTGCAACTAAAACCAATAGCATTGGTAGAGGGAGCCAAATTATATGAGCGATTTCACTTGACAGGCCAAAACCCTTTAAAAATTCATTAAAACTATATTCGAGATCTAAGCCGTATTCCAAGATTTTTATCCTATTTACTTAATACATTAACTCTTCACAAACAATATGTGTGTTTTTTTATGAAAAGCTGCAAATATTATTCTCTATTTTCTAGGCTGGTCCAATCTCTTAGTGCTGAGCCAGTATAGATTTGCGATGGTCTAAAAATTCTATTTGCTCCAAGTTGCTCTCTCCAATGAGCTAACCAACCAGCAACTCTAGATATTGCAAAAATTGGAGTAAATAAATCACGAGGAATTCCAAGTTTTCTATAAACAAGACCAGAATAAAAGTCTACGTTAGGGAATATACCTTTAGGGCCAAGTCTTGGTATTGCCTCAGCTTCAAGTGATTTTGCAACTTCATACATTTCATCTGCTCCAAATCTTATAAAAAGCTCTTCTGCCAGCTTCTGAAGAATTATTGCTCTTGGATCTTTGACTTTATATTCTCTATGACCGAAGCCCATGATCTTACTCTTATTTTTTATCGCGTTATCCAAAAAAGAAGCAGCATTTTCTGGGGCTTTTATCTCTTCTAACATCGCAATCACATCTTCATTTGCACCTCCATGCAGTGGGCCAGCGAGGGTTCCTACTGCAGAGGCGATGACGGCATATGGGTCTGTAAGAGTACTTGCAGTCACTCGAGCACTAAATGTACTTGCGTTTAAACTATGTTCGGCATGCAGAATTAAACACCTATCAAAAACTTTTGCGGCTATAGGATCTTGTTCTTTTTCAGTCAACATGTAAAGAAAATTTGATGAGTAAGTTAAATCATCACGAGGTTGAATTGGGTCTTGGCCTTTTCTAATAAGTTGAAACGCAGCAATCATAGTGGGTATTTTTGCTATTAGTCTTATCACTGCGTTGTAGATGTAATTAGGATCATCTATTGCTCTACGTGAATAGAAAAGCCCCAAAGAAGCCGCACTTGATTGAAGAGCATCCATAGGATGGCCTGTCGCGGGGAAACATTTCATCATATCTCTGACTCTAAAACTTAACCTTCGATGCATCTGAACTTCTTGTTCAAAATCCCTTAATTGAATAGCTGTGGGCAATTCACCCCAAATCAGTAGGTAAGCAGTTTCTAAAAAACTGCTTTTTTGGGATAATTCCTCAATAGAGTACCCCCTATATAATAATTTGCCTTTGTTTCCGTCAATATCACAGATAGATGAATTAGTAACTGGAACACCCTCTAATCCTGGTTTTAAAATTAGTTTGTTATTATCCAATTGCTTAATTCAATATCAAATACTTATAGATTAAAGATAGTCAAATAATTTTTAATTAACCACAATTTATAAATTTAGTGAAAATTTAAATTGATTGTTTTTAGAGCTTGTCTGAATAACTCCATTAAGGCATTTTTAAGCTAGTTTC